>DATIVG010000341.1:0-9302 GCA_035466075.1 Nodosilinea sp.
CAACTCTGATAGCCCCGGCTGCGGAGGTGTCTCCGGCGTTGGATCAATGGGCGTAACCGTCGATAGCGAGGCGGCGGGCTTGTACTTGTCCAGGCTGGCGTCAAACTCGCCGTAGTCAATATCCCGCTGGATGGTCGCCGCTAGCGCTCCTGCCCGCTTATTCCCCAAAGGCGTGTCTTCTTCCCCAGTCGAGAAATAAAACCGCTTGCTCTTGATTTCCCCGCCTTCAGTAACGACGGGATGGGAGAAGACGAGCTGCAACCGGCCATGGGAATTCTTAACCTGAACCGTGCCCTTACTGCACTTATTTCTGCCTTTTGCGTACATGATGTGACCTCATTAGGTAATACATGCACTCAAAAAGTACTACTTATCAGCTTAAGGTGACACTAAGTACCACTATTTTTACCCCAATTTTACCCCAATAGCCTGTCCAAACATGTCCAAACATGCCCAAAACAGAAACGGCGAGTGAAACACCTAAGTGCTGCACTCGCCGTCTGAAGGGGCCTCTGGGGGCTGAATCTAGCGGTTTACCGTTAAAGGCGACACCCGGATTCGAACCGGGGTTGGAGGTTTTGCAGACCTCTGCCTTACCACTTGGCTATGTCGCCGCCTTATTTAGCTTTTGAGTATAGCAAACTCGGGGATGCAATCAGATATTCGCCCCAGGTTGTCGCTGATGCCCAGTGCCGCGCCCTCTGGCTGGAGTTTAGGCGATGGGCCCCGCTGCCTGGGGTTGCTGAAAGCGATAGATGTCGCCCAGGGCTTTGACCCAGCCCTGCACCAGCGACTCTAGCAGTTGCTCGCCCTTCTCAGCGGTGGCCACCGTGGGGTCGCCCAGCACGCCGCTGGCGCTGAGGTCTCGGGTTACCCAGGCAAAGGGCAGGGCTCCTTCCATGGTCAGCCAGCTGTCGGTGGGCAACTGCTGGGGAAACTCGGTCTGGGCCTGCTCCATGCGCACCTGATCGGGCAAGATCGTCAGCATCAGGCTAGTTTCGGCATCCCCGGCGTGAATGCCTAGCTCAAGCTCCTGGGGGGTGAGCAGTTCTGCGGCCCGGTTGGGCACGGCCCAGACAAACAGCGGAAACACCATGAAATCGCTGTGGGCCTGGTGCAGGTCGCGCGCGGCGATTTCTAATACCTGGGGCTGGCCGCCGTGGGCATTGAGCAGCACCAGCTTGCGAAACCCGGAGCGGTACAGGCTTTCGGCCACGTCGTGAAGGACCCGCAGCAGGGTTTCAGCGGAGAGGGTGATGGTGCCGGGGAAGTGCCAGTGTTCGTTAGATTTGCCGTAGTACAGGGGCGGCAGACTGTAAACCGGAATGGCGGGGTCGAGCCGGTCTAGGGCCTGGCCAAGCACGGTGGTGCAAATGGCGCTATCGACGGCCAGCGGCAGGTGGGGGCCGTGCTGTTCGATGGCACCCATGGGCTGCACAATGACGGCGCGGCTGCGATCGCACATCGCCTCAATCTCAGTCCAGCTCAGGTAGGGAAAATAGCGATGGGGCGGAATGGGGCCGTGCATGGCAAAACATTGGTAAAGGGGCGAGGGGCAGGGGGCAAGGCGTCTAGCTCAGCGGTCTCAGTCGGGGGTCTTAATAAACAGACATGCTTGCCCCCAGACCTTGACAGTTTCCGACCAAACAGTAACAATGAATACAGAAACGCATCGTTCATCTCCCAGCAAGAGACGGAAGTAGAGCTTTAGCTCGAAGGAACGCGCCTCTGTTTATACACCTTCACTCACTAAGGAGAGGCGAATTATGTCCCTAAAATATCGCGGCGTAGATTACGAGCCCACCAGCGCTCAGGTATCCGTGTCCGAGGAAGTCATTGGCCGCTACCGCGGTGCTGTGGTCAGCCGCCACATCGCCAAGCAAGCCAACGTGCCCCATCCCCAAGGACTCAAGTACCGCGGTGCTACGGTTCGCTAGAGCCACGGCTCGTTAAAACCGCAAAGTTGCCCGGTTAAGGCTAGAGAATGGCTCCAGCGTCAGACAAACTTACCGCTGGAGCCCCCTTCTCAACCATTGACCCAGGAGCATCCTGAATCGTGATTTACCAAAGCATCCCGAGAGGGGTGCTTTTTTGTGCGATAGGCTGAACAATACAACCACGCGCCGAGGGAAAAACGCTGGTGATTGTCGCCTATCTGCTGGGGCTAGCTACGGGAGGACTGCTGCTGCTTTGGCAGCAGCTCAAGCAGCGGCGGCGCAACCAGCGGCTGCTGACCACCCTACAGGCGACCAACTGGTCTACGGCCCTGCGGCGGGCTGAGCAGCTTGTGCAAACCCAGCCGCAGCAGCAGCAGCAGCTGCATTCCCTGGGCACCAGCCGCGACACCCTCGAGCGCATTTTGCAGGGTGCCCCGATTGGCTATCTCCAGGTCGATGAAGAAAACCAGCTCACCTGGTGCAACGACCAGGCCAACCGCCTGCTCAAAATGAACCAGCCCCTAACCGGCCCGGTACAGCGGCGACGGCTGCTGCTGGAGGTGGCCCGCTCCTACGAGCTCGACGCTCTGATCGAGGAGGCCCGCGAACAGCAGAGCTGCTGCCAGCGCGAGTGGATGGTCTACCAAATTTCCCCCGACCCGCTGCACCCCAAGGAAGAACCCACCTATCCCCTGCGGGGCTACGCCCTGCCCCTCGACAACGGGGAGGTAGGCGTCTTTTTAGAAAACCGCCAGGAGGCCGCACTGCTGGTGCAGCAGCGCGATCGCTGGACCTCCGACGTGGCCCACGAGCTCAAGACCCCGCTGACCTCCATTCGCCTGGTGGCCGAGACCCTTCAGCCCCGAGTCGATGAGGCCCAGCGCCGCTGGCTCGACCGCCTGGTCAACGAAACCATTCGCCTCAGCAACCTGGTGGAAGATCTGCTCAACCTCAGTCGGTTGCAGCGCGACCAGTTTCAGGGGCTCAACCTCAAACCCGTCGATCTGCCCCAGCTGATTCAGGTGGCCTGGCATGGCCTTGAGCCCCTGGCCCAGGTCAAAGATCTGGAGCTGGAGTACGACGGCCCCCAGCAGTGCCTGGTCGATCTCGACGAAACCCTGTTTTATCGGGTGCTGCTCAATCTGCTCGACAACGCAATCAAGCACAGCCCCAGTCAGGCCTCGATCTACCTGCGCTTGACCCTCCCCCCGAGGGCATCCAGCGGCCCGACGGACACCGACCCCGACGCCTGCCTGACCCTGGAGGTGATGGATATGGGCGAGGGCTTCAACCCCAAGGATCTGCCCTACATCTTTGATCGATTTTATCGGGCCGACCCCTCCCGCAGCCGCGGGCCGACGCTGCAGGGCGGGCCTGAGGCGGAGCTGGGAATCGCTCCCGGCATGAGTCGAGGTAGCGGCCTGGGTCTAGCCATCGTCAGCCAAATTGTGGAGGCCCACAGCGGCACCATCACCGCCGCCAACCACCCCGACCTCGGCGGGGCCTGGCTCCGGCTGCGGTTGCCCGCCTCAGCCCTGCCCGACCACCCGACGGCGGCACCCCTAGCCCAGAGCCCGCTGCGCTAGCAACCGCTCGCTGAGCTAATGCTCCGGGAAACCCAATCTTCATCATCCATGTAGAAACTGAGAACTTATACTCAGACTCCCCGGTAAGCTGTCATAATTGTTAAGCGGGTTTACCAAAGCTCGCTAGCACAATCCAGCACCGGGTAATGGCAGAGCGGCTGCAAAAAATTCTTTCTCAATACGGGGTTGCCTCACGACGGCAGGCCGAGCAAATGATTGAAGCGGGCCAGGTGCGGGTAAACGGAGCGGTAGCCCACCTGGGGCAACAGGCCGATCCGATGTGCGATCGCATCGAAGTCAACCAGCAGCCCCTGCAGCCTAGCCAGCGCCCCCAGCTCCACTACCTGCTGCTCCACAAACCCCTGGGCATGGTCTGCACCTGCGCCGATCCAGAGGGGCGGCCCACCGTACTCAGCGCCATCCCGGCCGAGCTGCATACCCAGGGCATTCACCCCGTGGGTCGCCTCGATGCCTACTCCACCGGTGCCCTGCTGCTCACCAACGACGGCGACTTTACCTTTCGCCTCACCCACCCCCGCCACGACGTACCCAAAACCTACCGAGTACAGCTAGAGGGAGCCATCTCCCCCGGGGCGCTAGCCGCCTGGCGTCAGGGCATTCACCTCGACGGCCAGCTCACCCGCCCCGCCCAGGTGCACGTCATCACCGCTACCGCCACCAGCACCCAGCTAGAGGTAGTGTTGCGGGAGGGGCGCAACCGACAAATTCGTCGAGTCGCCCAGGCCCTAGGGCACCGGGTGCTAAACTTACACCGGGTTGCGGTGGGCTCGGTGGGTCTAGCTAACCTCAAACCAGGGGGTTGTAGGGCTTTATCCTCCGGTGAAATTGAGGCATTATTAGCGGAGGCATCGGTTCAATCGGCCCCAACCGCCAAACGGTCTCCATCATCCCTTAGCCACTCGCTATCTTGAGCTAACGTTTCCCTGTATGAAGACGAAAGAATTGGTTGATCCTAACGCCCTACACCGAGAGCAGCTCTCGGAGCTAGGCCTGCTAATGCGCTCTGTTCGCCAGCAGCACGGCCTCACCCTAGAGGCCATGGCCGAGCAAACCCTCATTCGCCCCAGTCTGCTGGCGGCCATCGAAACCGGCGACCTCGATGAACTGCCCGAACCCGTCTATATTCGCGGCCTCATCCGCCGCTACGGCGATGCCCTCGACCTCGATGGCGAAACCCTAGCCAGCCAGTTTTTTACCCCGCCCCGCATCCAGCGCCCCTCCTGGCAAGAATCGCCAGCGGCGCAGCTGCGTCCTCTGCACCTCTACGGGGTTTACTTTGTTCTGCTCATAGCCGCCGTCAGCGGGCTCTCCTACGTGCTGCGGCAGACCGCCCCCGAGGCTACCGTGCTGCCCCCCCTGACACCTCTAAACAACGAGGCCGCCGCTCCCTCAGCCGCGGCTAGCCCGGCCCAGACCGCCCAGGTGGCCCAGCCCGATGAGCCCCAGGCTCCCATCAAAGTTCGCATGACCCTCACCTCCCAGTCCTGGCTGCGCATTACCTCCGACGGCAAAACCGAATTTGAAGGCATTTTGCAGCCCGGCGATACCCGCCTGTGGATTGCCGATCAGGCCCTCACCATTCGGGCGGGCAACGCTGGCGGCGTCATGGTCAGCTACAACGACAGCCAGACCGAAGCCCTGGGTCAGCCCGGCATGGTCAGAGAGGTCACCTACTCCCCCGGCGAGGCGATCAGCCTGGCTTGGTAGAGCTTGCTACAGCCCGGTCGGTTTCTAGCTGAGCCATGCAGACGCCTTCCCATCGGGCCTCAGCCTGAGAGCGTTGCTGTATAACTCATCACGTGGGTAGGGGCGAACGGTCGTTTGCCCTGCAAAGAGCATTGATGCTTGATTCAGACCAAATCCGGACCGCATAACCCCGATTCCCAACAGGCAGATTGCGTGGGGGCAAACGATGTTTGCCCAGCCCAACCGGAGCTAGCTAAGTCGAATTCGGTATAAGTCAGTCGAGACCGGCATAGTCCTTACGTACCGGATCCAGAGACTTGTATTCGCCCTTAGGTTGACCTAACTCCGCCCTCCGGGCACCCCGCCCCAGGAGCAAGCAGGGTTATCCCGAACGGAGGTTAACCACACTGGCTGGAGCCATGCCAAGCGCAGTTCTGAAACCCGACTAGGCTGGCAAACTCCGGCCCAGCCAATGCTGGCTGTGGGCTTACCGGGGGCTGTGCCTAGCTCCCCTTGGCTCCAGCGGTGGGCGCTTCCCCCGCCATTTGCTCCATATCGAGAATGAAGGGGATGTTGCCCCCCTGCCCCATTACCAGCACCCGCGGCACCTGGGCACCGCCATCTTTCCAGGCTTCGATCGCCTCCTTTTGAAGCACCAGCTGTCCACCCTGGGCCTTGAGGGTTTCGGCAATCAGGCGCTGGGCCTCAGCCCGCCCCTTGGCCCGATTGATTTCGGCCTGGGCCTCCTGCTCAGCCTCCTGGGCAATATAGACCGCCCGCCGAGCCCGCTGCTCGGCAATTTGCTTGTCCTCGACGGCCTTGGCAAATTCGGTCGAGAAGGTGAGATCGACGACGCTGGTGTCGAGCACCAAAATACCGTACTTGTCGAGCCGCGAGGTCAGGGCGTCGTCAAAGTCTTGTTTGAGCTCGGCCCGCTGGGTAATGGCCTCTTCAACGGTGCGGCGGGCGGCAGCAATTTTGAATGACTCCTGGGTCTGGGGGGCCACAATCTTGGACACCAGATTTTCCAGGGTGCCCTGGGTGCGGCGAATGGTGACGACTTCCGTGGGGTCGAGGCGAAAGTTGATGGCAAAACGGCCGGAGAGGTCTTGCAGGTCCTTGGTGGAGCTTTGGGCGGGCACCTCAAACTTCTGTACGGTGACGTCGTAGACATCGACCGTTGACACCAGGGGCGGTTTCAGGTGAATGCCCTCCAGCAGTACCCCATCCTGGGATTTCCCCAAAATGCTCAGCACTCCCGCCTGGCCGGGATTGATAATGACAAAACTGCTGGTCACCAGGGCCAGGGCCAAAATGGCCAGAAAACTGAGCACTACCGGTGGCCAGTTAAGGGTCGAAGATTTCAACGGCGGTTCCTGAACACATTGCCCTTCTAAGGTATCGGCTATTGGGCTGGGCCGGGCGGTTCTTCAACAAGGCTTTGGATCGCCCGGCAGACAGGGGGGATTATTCGGGCAGCCCCAGCACCTGGCCAGCCCCGGCCACCACCTCACCGACCGGGTAGGCGGTTACCCCCTGGGCGCTCAGCCAGCTCAGCGCTGGGTCTAGCTCGCTGGGGGGCAGCACCAGGGCAAAGCCAAGGCCCATATTAAAGGTGTGGTAGAGGTCTAGCGGGGGCACCTGGCCCGCCTCGGCCAGCCAGGTGAATACCGGGGGAATCGGCCAGCTGCCGATATCCAGGCGAATGCTTTGACCTGCCGCCAGGCACCTGGGCAGGTTTTCGGGGAGGCCGCCGCCGGTGATGTGGGCCATGCTGTGGATGGCGAGGCCCTCACGGCGGGCCTTGAGCACCGGATCCACGTAGATGCGGGTGGGCGTGAGCAGCAGGTCTCCGAGGGTTTGAGCCCCCAGGGCGGGCACCACCTCATCCCAGCGGTAGCCCTGGCCGCCGTCGGGGCGCTGACCTTCGGCCACGACCTTGCGCACCAGGCTAAACCCGTTGCTGTGTACACCGCTGCTGGCCAGGGCGATTACCCGATCGCCGATCTGCACCTGGCTGCCGTCTAAGATCTGATCCTTTTCGACAACGCCGACGCAGAAGCCGGCCAAATCGTACTCGCCGGGGCTGTAGAAGCCCGGCATTTCGGCGGTTTCGCCGCCGAGCAGGGCGCAGCCCGCCTGACGGCACCCGTCGGCGATGCCCTCGACCACGGCGGCCAGGGTGGCGGGTTCGAGCTTGCCCGTGGCCAGATAGTCGAGGAAAAACAGCGGTTCGGCGCCGCTGGTAAGGATGTCGTTGACGCACATGGCGACCAGGTCGATGCCCACGGTGGCGTGGTGCTGGGTAACCTGGGCAATTTTGAGCTTGGTGCCGACCCCGTCGGTGCCTGAGACCAGCACGGGTTCGCGGTAGCCGGTGGGCAGCTGGCAGAGGCCGCTGAACCCGCCGAGGCTGCCCAACACCTCAGGACGACGGGTGCTATCGACCAGGGTGCGGATGCGCTGCACAAAATCTCGCCCTGCCTCTACGTCTACGCCAGCGTCCCGATAGTCCATGGGTTCATCCTTATATATAGACAAGTGTGTGGGGCAAGTCTCTAACCTTAAAAACCGGGGGGAGCTTCGTCAATAGAGGGAATAGAAAGGGGGCGCGATCGCACCTTTTCTTCACCTCTTTTTCTGGCTTTTTGGATCCCAAAGCAGCCTGTTTATCCGCCATCGGGCGGCCATTGGGCAGCCATCGAGCTGGCCTCGGCGACCCCGGCTGTTGGATTATCCTCCTGGAGCAACGTAGTGAAAACTACAATCCATGTTCCGGCAACTTCATCTTTTGTTGACAAAACCTGCCCCAAACTGTGAATAGACTGATTATTTTTACATAACTAATTCTCCTAGACCCATAAATAATTTGGAATATAGCTGAGGTCGCCCTAGCCTGGGCAAATCCTAGCGCTGTGGTGACTTGAGCCGATTGGGTGTGGTTGATTACTTTTTTATTTTGCGGCGACGAACTAAGGCGACAGAATCTTCCCGGATTCGCAAGGTCGTCTGAACGTGCTAGGTTACATTTCGACAAAAACCGGAGACCAATTTGTAACGGGTATGGAGTTGAAGGTGATGCCTGTGTCACCTGTTTTGGCCTCACTCTGCGGCTGAGATTTACTTCCTGCTCTTCCTGTTGAATTCTTTTGGTGTAAATGAAACATCGAATTTTAGGCGGACTGACGGTTGCCGTCGCTATGTCCGTTTTTGGAGCCCCTCTGCCCAGTCCAGCCCAGGAAAATGGTGATGGCAGCCTTTCCCTGGATACCGAAGCAGAGCATCACGCCGACTCTCCCGTGCTTTCTCAACCCCCTGATGCAGGCCGATCTGCCGACTCTATCCCTTCAGCCCCGGAGCCCGCTGAGCCTGAATCAGCCCTTCTGATTCAATCTCCCGATCAAACCGGCGATATTCTCGACGCCGCCACAGTATTTCCCCACGCCTTCGACGATCGCCAGGCCGCAACCGTTTACATTCGGTCGATTCCGGTGATCACCGTGGTGGGAGACAAGCTAGAAACCCTCAGCGCCAGCACCACTCCGGCTGCGATCGCGCCTACCCCTGAGGCCGCTCTCGGGGAGGCCAACGAGATTCTGGCCCGACTGCAAGACCTCGCCGCCAGTGGCGACACCACCGCCATTGCCGCCCGGTGGGACAAAGACGATGAAGCGTTTGTGGTGGCCTGGGGCGAGGAAACCCTGCTCACCATTGACGAGCAGACGATTTTGCCGGACACCACCAACAACCCCGGTGAGGACGCCCTTCAGATTGCCAATCGTCTGCGGCGCCTGCTGGGCGATGCCCCTCCCCTGGCCCGGGTCGAAGGATTGCCCGAACCCACGGTGGCCCCCAGCAGTGTAGGGGTAGTTACCTCTACACTGACCGGCATGGCCTCCTGGTACGGCCCTGGTTTTCACGGTCGGCGCAGCGCCAGTGGTGAGGTATTTAACCAAAACGCCCTAACGGCGGCTCACCGCACGCTGCCCTTTGGCACCCAGGTGCGCGTTACCAATCTCTCGACCGGTCGCTCGGTGGTGGTGCGCATCAACGATCGCGGCCCCTTTGGCCA
>DATIVG010000342.1:0-33012 GCA_035466075.1 Nodosilinea sp.
GTGATCATGTTCTTCACATAGTCAGCGTGGCCAGGGCAGTCAACGTGGGCGTAGTGGCGAGTTTCAGTCTCATACTCCACGTGGGCCGTGTTGATGGTAATGCCACGAGCCTTCTCTTCAGGTGCCGCGTCGATCTCGTCATATTTACGAGCCTTAGCGCCACCAGCTGCCGCCAGCGTCATGGTGATAGCTGCCGTCAGAGTGGTTTTACCGTGGTCAACGTGACCGATGGTGCCGATGTTGACGTGGGGTTTATTGCGTTCAAACTTTTCGCGTGCCATTTACGTTACGTGTCCTTTCCTTTCTAAGCGTTCCCAGTGTTTTTAGAGATAATGGCCTCAGCCACATTTCGAGGAACCTCGCCGTAATGGCTAAACTCCATCGAAAAAATGCCCCGACCCTGCGTTTTAGAGCGGATGTCAGTAGCATAGCCAAACATCTCAGCTAGGGGAACATGAGCTGTTACTTTTGCAACGTCAACCTCTGTCCCCATACCCTCGATCTGGCCACGGCGGGAGTTTAGGTCTCCCATAACGTCGCCCAGAAAATCTTCTGGAACTTCAACCTCGACCTTCATGATCGGCTCTAGAAGGACGGGCGACGCCTTCATGACGGCTTCTTTCATCGCCATTGAACCGGCGATTTTAAAAGCCATCTCTGATGAGTCTACATCGTGGTAAGACCCATCGACTAGAGTAACCTTTAAATCAATTACCGGATACCCAGCTAGGATACCAGATTCGCAGGCCTCTTTCATGCCCTGTTCTGCAGGAGAGATATATTCTTTAGGAATGGTACCCCCAACAATTTTGGACATAAACTCAAAACCGCTGCCCTCAGCAGTCGGCTCTACCTCGACCACCACATGCCCATATTGGCCTTTACCTCCGCTCTGGCGAATAAATTTCCCCTCGGCTTTAGTAGATTTCCGAATGGTTTCTCGGTAAGCCACCTGAGGAGCGCCAATATTGGCTTCAACTTTAAACTCGCGCAACATGCGATCCACCAGGATATCCAAGTGTAGCTCACCCATACCGGCGATAACAGTTTGATTTGTTTCTGGGTTGGTGCTGACTCGGAAAGTCGGATCTTCCTCGGACAAAGACTGGAGTGCCTTAGCCAGCTTATCCATATCCTGCTTAGTCTTGGGCTCTACGGCTACAGAGATGACTGGCTCAGGCACGTAGAGCGACTCCAGCACAATCGGCTGAGCTGGATCGCACACGGTGTCTCCCGTAAATGTATCTTTGAGGCCAATAGCGGCTCCGAGGTCTCCGGCACGCAGTTCATCTACTTCGATACGATCGTCAGCCTTGAGGACAATGAGTCGAGAAATGCGCTCTTTTTTATCTTTGGTGGCGTTGTATATGTAGCTGCCTTTTTGCAGGACTCCAGAGTAGACTCTAACAAAGGTCAGCCGACCATAGGGATCGGCCATAATCTTAAAAGCAAGAGCAGCTAGGGGAGCGGTGTCATCCGCGGGACGCTCAGCAAGCTCGCCGTTAGGCAAATGCCCCTGGATGGGAGGAACATCGAGGGGAGAGGGAAGATAATCAACCACTGCGTCTAGAAGCAGTTGCACGCCCCTGTTCTTGAAGGCAGACCCGCACAACACAGGAACAAGGGTGCCTTGGATGGTGCCTTTTCGCAGTGCGCCCATGACTTCTTCTGGCGACAGCGACTGCTCTTCAAAATATTTTTCCATTAAGGCATCGTCAGTCTCGGCGACGGCCTCAACAAGCTTGGACCGATATTCTTCAGCTACATCCAGTACTTCAGAGGGAATCTCGGTGTCTTCAAAATTTTGACCCAGATCGTCGTGGTAAATGCGGGCGCGCATGGCCACTAGATCAACCACGCCCTGAAAACTACTCTCAGCCCCAATGGGAATTTGAATCGCTACGGCATTGGCTCCCAAGCGATCGCGTAGCTGACTGTAGACCTTAAAAAAATTAGCGCCGGTGCGATCCATTTTATTGACGAAGGCAATGCGTGGAACGCTGTAACGATTTGCCTGTCGCCAAACTGTTTCTGACTGGGGTTGAACACCGCCTACCGAACAAAACACCGCGATGACACCATCGAGGACGCGCATGGAGCGTTCAACCTCGATCGTAAAGTCAACGTGGCCAGGCGTATCAATAATGTTGACTTGGTGATCCCGCCAACTTGTGCTGATGGCCGCAGCTGTGATGGTGATGCCCCGCTCACGCTCCTGCTCCATCCAGTCTGTGACAGCTGTACCCTCGTGAACCTCGCCAATCTTATGGACGATGCCCGAGTAGAACAGAATGCGCTCTGTTGTAGTAGTTTTGCCAGCATCGATATGAGCGGCAATGCCAATATTTCTGACCCGCTCTAGGGGTGTTGTTCTTACCACAGCCACTTCCTCATCATTCCATGGTGACAGCCGCTACTGCTGACTTACTGAGTAAACTCATTCTATAAAGCAGAAACGGCTGTTGCCACTGAACCAGAATTCCAGGGTCAGAAAGCCTCTTTTCTAGTAACGATAGTGGGCAAAGGCTTTGTTTGCTTCAGCCATGCGGTGGGTTTCTTCCCGCTTGCGAACAGCGCCGCCAGTTTCATTGGCAGCATCCATGAGCTCATTGGCCAGCTTGATAGCCATTGATTTACCAGGGCGCTGACGGGCGAACTGAGTCAGCCAGCGGAGAGCGAGAGCAACACTGCGCTCAGATCGCACTTCCATGGGCACCTGATAGGTAGCACCACCCACCCGACGTGCTTTAACTTCAACTAGGGGTGATGCATTGCGAACCGCCCGTTCGAACACCTCTAGAGGATCGCCACCGCTTCGTTCTTTGATGATGGTGAAAGAGTTGTAGATGATTTTATCGGCCAGAGATTTTTTGCCGCTGGTCATCAAGCGCCGACTCATCATAGTGATGAGTCGGCTGTTGTAAACAGAGTCGGGGGGAATAGGACGCTTCTGAATAACAGTACGACGGGACATGATTCAAGTTCCAGTGATTTGAAGACTAGCTGTGCGGGAGTTTTGAGTCTAATGCTTGGCAGTGGGTGAAAACCGTTTGGGCCGGTTGGCTTAGAAGGCCTGAACAGCGTTGACGAAGCACTGGAATCTATGTACGAGTCGCACAGGTTGAGACTGGCATTGACTTAACTGAATTGCAGTGCGGTCAGGGGCTAGGCTAAGCCTTGGGACGCTTGGCGCCGTACTTGGAGCGGCCTTGGCGACGGTCTTTGACACCAGCGGTGTCGAGGGTGCCACGAATGATGTGATAGCGAACACCAGGCAAGTCTTTAACCCGACCGCCACGAATCATGACTACGGAGTGCTCTTGTAGGTTGTGGCCAATACCAGGAATGTAGGCAGTGACCTCAAAGCCAGAGGTAAGACGAACACGCGCCACTTTGCGGAGAGCCGAGTTGGGCTTCTTTGGGGTGGTGGTGTACACGCGAGTGCAGACACCCCGACGCTGAGGACAGCTCTTGAGAGCAGGAGACTTTGTCTTCTTCTCGGCTTTTTGACGCTCACTCCGAATGAGTTGCTGAATCGTGGGCATAGGAGATAGTGCTTCTGGTGCTACGGCGGATGAATAACCAAAGTTTTCACAAGATCTAATGCTATCACTCAGAATGAGCTTTGGTCAAACCTTGTAACACTATAGGACGGGGCCTTAGGACTGAGGAGGGCTGAAAGGGCGACAGTCTTGGGTGGTAGGACTGTTGGTGCTGAGGGAGAAGGCATTGCCGCAGCCACAGGTTTGCTGAGCCAGCGGGTTTGTGAAGCGGAACCCACCGCCCATGAGGTCTTCGGCGTAGTCAATGGTAAGGTCTTTAACCAGATCGAACTGGGCGGTAGGTACGGCCAGGCTGATATCGCCACAGTTGACGGTGGTAACTGGGTTATCTGTGTCGTGGGTGGGGGCTAGACAATAGGTCCAGTCGGCGCAGCCGCCGGGCTGGAGGGTCAGATATACCTGGGGAGGATGGTGGTCACGGAAGGTGCTGTGCTTGACTAGCAGCCGTTTGAGTTCCTGGGCGGCGGCGGGGCGAATGTGAAGCATGCTCTAGAGGGTTCTAGACAATAAAAAGCGATGATGCTGAGCTTAGCATCATCGCTCCCTCGACGGTGAAAGCCCTAAGCGGTCTAGGCTGGCTAGAGAATCTCCGCTCGAGAATAGTCGTCTTGAAAGCGAACGATGTCATCTTCGCCTAGGTATTCACCGTTTTGGACCTCAATGAGGATAAGGGGGATAACGCCCACGTTCTCAAGCCGGTGCTGGGTGCAGGGAGGCACGTAGGTAGATTGGTTGGTGGAGAGAAGGATTTCGTTTTCTCCACAGACAACTTTGGCGGTGCCTGATACGACAATCCAGTGCTCACTGCGGTGGTGGTGCATTTGCAGGCTGAGCCGATGGCCGGGCTTGACTTCAATGCGCTTGATTTTGTAGCCTCGGCCTTCTTCGAGCACCGTGTAGGAGCCCCAGGGGCGTAGACCAGTTTCATCAATGCCCTTACCGTTGCTGGTGGCGAGGGCCAACGCAGCGGGCTGAAGTGACTCTTCCAACTTTGGCATAGCAATAATTCTCCTAGAATCTAACGGTTAAGACTGCGCAGAGAGGACCACTGGATAGGGTCGTATTTTCTTTAAGGTGCCCACTCCCTTAGGACTTTTGCTCGGGCCTAAAGGTTGCCTGGCGACACGCTGGTGAAACCAGGTTTTGTCAGCCATCAGTCTAACAAGATGGGCCTGGGGGCAGGGAAAATCGAGGCTGAATGGGCGTGAATACACGAAGTCTTCACAGGCTGGGGGAAGGTTATTAAAAATGCGGTGAGCGGGCTGGGCTAGGGCATGCACTACTGAAGAAACAGGCCGATGCCGTTGTTGACCCGGGCGGCGGTGCGGGGAGACCGGTTGATCAATCGCCCCCCCAGGTAGAGGCTGGCGGAGCTACCACCGTCGAGGTTGAGGGCATCGACGCTGCCGAGCTGAAGCATGATCTGGGCCAGTTGGCTGAGGGTGGGGCCGGGGCCGGCGGGGCTGTGGTGGACGGCTACCAGGAGCAGGTCTCCGGTGGCGGTGAGGCCAATCGCGCTGCGGGGGGCTGCCTGGGTGGCAAAGGCGGTGCCGAACTGCTCTAGCTGGGCATCGAGAACGGAGGTGCGATCGCGAATCAGCAGCGGCCCACCCCCTATGACATTGGGAAAGTCAGTCAGGGTATTGGGCAGAAGCTCAGAGGTGAGGGACACTGGCTGGCCCGGCGGCAAGGCTTGAGCCGCGGTGGCGTAGGAGCGCAGCGCCAGCAGGTAGCCATTGGTGGGGATCGGCAGTCCGGCGGGGGATACGGTGCCAGCGGGCTGCTGGGCGGTGACGACACCATCGACCACAGTGACTACGGTTTCACCTTCGAGAATGGGGCGATAGGTGGGCCCCCAGGCGGTGGTGTAGAGGCCGATGCCAGCCTGCACGTAGCCGCTGTTGATGGTCTGCACCGGCAGCGCTTGGCCTGCGGCAGTAGTCAGGGTTTGCTTGAGAAAAAGGCGCTCCATGCGGGCCTGGCCCTGGTTGTTCCAGCCCACGGCGCCGCGACTCAAAATCGGGCCAGAGATCCAGTCGCTGTCGTAACGCACGGCTCCCAGGGGGTACTGGTTGTTGCGATTAAAGAAGCCGGCATTGATGGCGGCGGCGGCCTGCCAGCGCTGGGCCATGGTGGTGAGGGGGGCAATGCCGACGACGGTAGTTGGGTCGGACCAGATCGGGCGGAGGGTGAGGTTGGTCTGGGTGGGATTGACCTGGAGGTAGTAGACCGGGAAGGGCTGTCCCGCGACGGTGACGTAGCGCTGCTGCCAGCGCACCCCCGGGGCCCAGGCGATGCTGTGGGGGATGAGGTTGTCGGCCCGAATGTCGATCACAATTTGGTTGGGGTCGGGCTGGGTGACCAGGCGGGGGGCATGGCTAGCGCTAGCCTGGAGGCGGAGTCCACCCGCCACTGGCGTTGCGCTCAGTGGGCCGAGGTGGGAGCCAGCAGGGGTCGCAGTAGCGGCGCTGAGCACAGAATCAGTGGCGGTGGCCCCCAGTGTGAGGGTAAAGGCATCGGTCTGTTCGGCCAGGTGCGCGGGCACGGGGCCAGACAGGCTGAGCCTGAGCCGTTCGCCGCCGGGTTGGGGCTCTCGGCGCAGAGCCAGAACCTGAACCGGCGGAGTGGTAATTTGCAGCACCGTGCCCTGGGGCTGTACCTGCCAGCCGTGGCGCTGGGCCAGGGGTGAAATATCGAGGAATCGGTAGCCGTCTTGAACCCAGGCGGTTAGATCAACGGCGTTTCCAGGCGCGCTGAACCACTGAACCGGCTGCCGATCGGGCTGTCCGTTGCTGAGCAGAGTGGCCCCCAGCAGGTCGGTGACGCCGTAGTCGGCTAGGCCAATTTGGCCGTTGCGTAGGGTCCAGGGTACGGCAGCTTGGTTGCCGTTGATGCTGAGGGTCTGGCCCTGGGTGACAGGGCTTGGGCCGGGGACCTGGGCCAGGGTGGCCGACGGTGGAGCGGCGGCGGCGCTGGGGGCAGCTAGCGGGGTTGGCAGCAAGGCCGTGGCACCGATCAGGCCCAGGCAGACCCAGCCGCCTGCGGCCCAGGGATGGCTTGGGCACCGAGGGGCAAGGAAAAATGCGACGCGGGTCAGATTGAGCATGGGGGCGGTTGGAATAGAAGGCGGGAGGAGGGGTGCGATCGCAGCTCAGGCCAGCGGCAAGGCCAGCCGAGGGCTATTTTGAAACACAGGCTACCGTTGCCACCGTTGCTATCGACTAATTCTAAGAAGCTGTGACTCAATGCTGAGCCTAAGGTTTGTAAACTACTGATAAAGTCTGTAAATTACAGATAAAGCTCACTATAGATTGTGCGTGCTGCCAGGAAAGCACTGCCCCAATCGCCAGTCGGCCTCCACATGCCGGCTAGATGGCTAAGTGAGCTGCGGGTGCTGCCCCTAAACCCAGGCCAGATTGCCGATACCAGATGGCTAAGTTGACGCCAGATTAGCCAGATTAGACCGACCGTAGCCCAGATCGACGGCTTTGGTCAGACCTCTAGGCCACAGCCAGTAATTTTGCTCTCCAGAGGCATTGCTGGGTTAGGCGTACTGCTAGTCTAGTTCTCCCGACCAGATTTGCCAGATTTGATCGTTTGCTCACCCCTCATCGTTTTGCTCTTCCATGGGACGTACACCTGTGAATCACCCCTATCAACCTCAGCAGCACACCGGTTCAGAATGGCCAAACTGGGGGCCCAAATCGCTGGTCGAAGAACGTGACGCCTGCGGCGTGGGCTTTTTGGCCGACCGTCAAAACCGTCCGAGCCATGACCTGGTCGCTAAGGCCCTGGCGGCCCTCGACTGCATGGAGCACCGGGGGGGCTGCTGTGCCGACCAAGACTCTGGAGATGGGGCCGGGTTGATGACGACCATCCCGTGGGCGCTGCTAAACCGCTGGGCCGCCGCCCAGGGCCTCAGCCAGCTGGAGCCGGAGCGCACCGGAGTGGCGATGATTTTCTTGCCCAACCAGGCCGATGCCGCTGCCCTGGTGCGCCAAACCTTTGATCGGGTGATTCAGGCGGAGGGCTTGACTCTGGTGGGCTGGCGCACCGTGCCGGTACGGCCGGAGGTGCTGGGGGCGCTGGCCAAGCAGTACCAGCCGCACATTGAGCAGCTGGTGATCAGCTCGGCCACAGCCACAGGCGAAGACCTAGAGCGCCGACTTTACCTGATGCGTCGCCAGGTGCTGCATTTGGTGGCAGAGGCGATGGGGCAGGCCACTGACCTGTCGGCAGAGACGGTGGCCGGGCTGAAAGAGTTTTACGTGTGCTCCTGTTCCTGCCGCACCATTGTCTACAAGGGCATGGTGCGCTCGGCGGTGCTGGCCGCCTTCTACGACGATCTGCGCGACCCCGATTATGTCAGCTCGTTTGCGGTGTATCACCGGCGCTTTAGCACCAACACCATGCCCAAGTGGCCCCTGGCTCACCCCATGCGGCTGCTGGGTCACAACGGCGAAATCAATACGCTGGTGGGCAACATCAACTGGATGGTGGCCCGCCAGGCCGATCTGTACCACCCGGTCTGGGGCGATCGCTTTGATGTGCTCAAGCCCATTGTCAACGCCGAAAACAGCGACTCCGCCAACCTCGACAATGTGATGGAGCTCCTGGTGCGCTCGGGCCGCTCGCCCCAGGAGGCGCTGATGATGATGGTGCCTGAGGCCTACAACAACCAGCCCGAGCTGGATGCCTACCCGGAGATCACCGATTTTTATGAGTACTACAGCGGCCTTCAGGAGCCGTGGGACGGCCCAGCGCTGATCGTGTTCAGCGATGGCACCCAGGTGGGGGCAACGCTGGATCGCAACGGTCTACGCCCGGCCCGCTACGTGGTGACCAAGGACGACCTGCTGATGGTGTCGTCGGAGGCGGGGGTGCTGGATGTGGCGCCCCAGGACGTGGTGGAAAAAGGACGCCTGGGCCCCGGCCAGATGATCGCAGTCGATCTGCACAGCCAGGAAATTCTCAAGAACTGGACCATCAAGCAGCGGGTGGCCACCCGCCATCCCTACGGACAGTGGCTGAAGGATAACCGGGCCGAGGTGCAGCCCCAGCTGTTTAGCGAAAGCACCCTCTACGGTGGTGAAGACCTGCTGCGCCAGCAGAGCGCCTTCGGCTACACCGCTGAAGATGTGGACATGATCATTCAGGACATGGCGGCCCAGGCCAAGGAGCCCACCTACTGCATGGGGGATGACACCCCCCACGCGGTGCTGTCCGACAAGCCCCACCTGCTCTACGACTACTTCAAGCAGCGCTTTGCCCAGGTGACCAACCCGGCCATTGACCCCCTGCGGGAGCGGCTGGTGATGTCGCTGACCACCCAGCTCGGGGCCCAGGGCAACCTGCTGGATGAGCAGCCCGACTACGCCCGCCTGCTGCATCTGGAAAGCCCGGTGATCAACGAGGTGGAGCTGGAGCAGATTCATGTCTCGGGCTTTGCCACCGCCACTCTGTCAACGCTGTATTCCATTGCCGATGGCCCCGGGGGCCTGGCGCAGGCGGTGGCGGCACTGTGCGATCGCGCCGATGAAGCGGTCAAAGCCGGTAGAACCATTCTGGTGCTCAGCGACCGGGTAGACCACCAGGGCAACCCGGCCCCGCTGCAGGCCGAGATTAGCTACATTCCGCCACTGCTGGCGGTGGGGGCGGTGCACCACCACCTGATTCGCAACGGCCTGCGCATGCGCAGCTCGCTGGTGGTCGATACGGCCCAGTGCTGGAGCACCCATCACTTTGCCTGTTTGATTGGCTACGGGGCCAGTGCGATTTGCCCCTACCTGGCCCTGGAGTCGGTGCGCCACTGGTGGGCCGATGGCCGCACCCAAAAGCTGATGGAGACGGGCAAGCTGCCGGTGTCCACCCTCAACGGTGCCCAGGACAACTACCGCAAGGCGGTGGATGCGGGCCTGCTGAAGATTCTCTCAAAGATGGGGATCTCGCTGATCACCAGCTATCGGGGAGCCCAGATTTTTGAGGCCATTGGCATTGGCCCTGACCTGCTGGAGCTGGCCTTTAGGGGCACCACCTCCCGGCTGGGGGGCCTTTCGGTGATTGATTTGGCCGAAGAAACCATTCGCTTTCACCAGCGGGCCTTCCCGGAGCTGACCGTGAAGCGCCTGCAAAACATGGGCTTTGTGCAGTCGCGGCCCAGCGGCGAGTACCACATGAACAACCCCGCCATGAGCAAGCTGCTGCACAAGGCGGTGGCCGAGCGCCAGTACGACCACTACGAGCTGTATCGAGCCCAGCTTGAGCATCGCCCGATTACCGCTCTGCGGGATCTGCTGGACTTTGAGAGCGATCGCGAGCCGGTGGCCCTTGAGCAGGTGGAGTCGGTGGAGGCGATTATGCGCCGCTTCTGCACGGGCGGGATGTCCCTGGGGGCGCTGTCGCGAGAAGCCCATGAGGTGCTGGCGGTGGCGATGAACCGCATCGGCGGCAAGTCCAACTCCGGCGAAGGCGGCGAAGACCCGGTGCGCTTTAATGTGCTGTCGGACGTGGATGGGGAGGGGAATTCTCCCACCTTCCCCCACCTGCGGGGGCTGAGGAATGGCGACACCGCCAGCTCGGCGATTAAACAGGTGGCCTCCGGGCGCTTTGGGGTGACCCCCGAGTACCTGATGCACGCCGACCAGATTGAGATCAAGCTGGCCCAGGGGGCCAAGCCTGGGGAAGGGGGGCAGCTGCCCGGTAAAAAGGTGAGCCCCTACATTGCCATGCTGCGGCGCTCTAAGCCTGGCGTGTCGCTGATTTCGCCGCCGCCCCACCATGACATTTACTCCATCGAAGACCTGGCTCAGCTAATTTTTGACCTGCACCAGATCAATCCCCGCGCCGGGGTCTCGGTGAAACTGGTGTCGGAGGTGGGCATTGGCACCATTGCGGCGGGGGTGGCCAAGGCCAACGCCGATGTGATTCAGGTGTCGGGCCACGATGGCGGCACGGGGGCCTCGCCCCTGAGCTCGATCAAGCATGCCGGGGTGCCCTGGGAGCTGGGCCTGACCGAGGTGCACAAGGTGCTGATGGAGAACGCCCTGCGCGATCGCGTCACCCTGCGGGTGGACGGCGGCCTCAAGACCGGCTGGGATGTGGTGATGGGCGCCCTGATGGGGGCTGAGGAATTTGGCTTTGGCTCCATCGCCATGATTGCCGAGGGCTGCATCATGGCCCGCGTCTGCCACACCAACAACTGCCCGGTGGGCGTGGCCACCCAAAAAGAAGAGCTGCGTCAGCGGTTTACCGGGGTGCCTGAGCATGTGGTGAATTTCTTTTATTACATCGCCGAAGAGGTGCGATCGCTACTCGCCCGCCTGGGCTACACCTCGCTGCTGGACATCGTTGGGCGGGCCGATCTGCTCCGGGCGCGGGCCGGAGTGGCGTTGGCCAAGACCAGCCACCTCGATCTGAGCACCCTGATGAACCTGCCCGATGGCCGGGGCGATCGCACCTGGCTACAGCACGGTGCGGTGCACAGCAATGGCCCGGTGCTCGACGACGACATGCTGGCCGATGCGGAGATTCAGCAGGCCATGCAAACCCAGGGCACGGCGACCAAGCACTACTCCCTGGTCACCACCGACCGCACGGTGGGCGCGCGGGTGGCGGGTGCGATCGCAGAAAAATACGGCAATGCTGGCTTTGAAGGCCAGCTCAACCTGCACTTTGAGGGCAGCGCTGGTCAGAGCTTTGGGGCCTTTAACCTGCCCGGTATGACCCTCACCCTGGTGGGCGAGGCCAACGACTACGTGGGCAAGGGCATGCACGGCGGTGAAATTGTCGTCAAACCGCCCGCTGGGATTACCTACGACCCCTCCACCAACGTGATTGTCGGCAACACCTGCCTGTACGGGGCCACCGGCGGCACCCTCTACGCCCTGGGCACCGCCGGGGAACGCTTTGCCGTACGCAACTCCAAGGGCCAGGCCGTGATCGAGGGGGCAGGCGATCACTGCTGCGAATACATGACGGGCGGGGTGGTCGTGGTGCTGGGGGCCGTGGGCCGCAACGTCGGGGCTGGCATGACCGGCGGCCTGGGCTACTTCCTCGATGAGGATGGGCGCTTCCCGGTGCGGGTCAACCCCGAAATCGTCAAGGTGCAGCGGGTGATTACCCCGGCCGGGGAAGCCCAGCTGAAATCGCTGATTGCCGCTCACCTGGCCCACACCGGCAGCCCCAAGGCCGCCCAGATCCTGGCCAGCTGGAGCGACTACCTGCCTCAGTTTTGGCAGGTGGTGCCGCCCTCCGAGGCCGACACCCCGGAGGCAAATCCCAATCCCGCCGGGGCCGAAAAAGTGCTGAGCCCGAGCCAGTCCTAGGGATGACAGCAGGATGATTAGCCGCATCAGGGGCGCAGGCGCCAGTCAGGCGCAGCGCTCCTGCGCCTGGGGGGTTTCCCTGTGGTAGAGTAAATGTTTGGTCATGGCAGGTCGTGAGCAACGGCTGCCTGTGGGCAGAGTGTCTGTTGGGACGAGGGCGGCCGTTGCTGCCGGCGGGCAGAGATTGCCTTCCCAGCGAGGGAATATTCCCCATTGACTGCTGTTTTTGTTTGCTGATCCCCCTGCCCTGTTGTCTGAGGTTATTGAATGTCTAAACGTCGCAATCCCAAGAAAGAAAAAGCATTACGCAACCAAGCCTACGCCCGCAAGTTTCGCAAGAAGCGCTCCGGCAATCAGCGCTTCTTCCGCCGCAACAACACCGGTGCCACCGATGAGGACAACACCGAAGAAAAAGAGAGCAGCGACTACTCCAGCAATAACTAGGCTGTAGGGTTAGAGCGCTGTAATGTCGGTGCGATCGCGCGGGCGGCCTCAAGGCCAGCTGCGATCGCACCTTCTGCATTATTTCCCTGGCACCAGTCACCGCAGCCCGCCAGCGTGGGCAGCTCGGGTGACCTGAGCACAGGCCAGCCCAAAGGCCGACTGACAAACCCGTAGCGCCAGCGATGCACCTGCATCCAGGCTGGGGTAGAGAGCCAGTCGGCCAGCTGAGCCGCCGCCGTCAGCAGTTCCTTGCCCACGGTCTCCAGGTCAGAGCGATCGATATTGGCCGCCGCAAAGGCGGCGCTGCTGTGCAGCACAACCACCGGTTCTTCAGCACCGGCCCGTTTGCTGCTGTCCAGGGCCATCCATCGCATCAGCGGGTGCGTCTTACCTTCAACCAGCCAGCCAGCCGCACCCCCCTGGGCGGGCAGAACGGCCGAGATTTGCGGGTCATAGCCCGCCATTACCGTTATCACCGCCTCAAAGGCCACCGCGTCAAGGCGCTGGATGAGTTCATCGATAGCTCCAGAGGGTATAGCTCCAGAGGGGGCCCCGTGACGAGCAGCGGGCTCCAGCAGCGCCCTGGCCTGGGGGGCCGGGATGGCCACCACCACCGCCCTGGCCTCTAGAGTCGTAGTTGGGTCGCCATCCCCCAGCGGTTCTCCGGCGATGCACCAGCCCTCGGGCAGCGGGGTGAGCGCCGTAGCCCGCCAGTGACGGTGAATGGTCAGCCCCGCGGCCAAAGCCTTGGCAACCGCACTCATCCCCTGGGGCGCAGCAAAATACTCCTCCGTCGGCATGGCCGTCAGGGTGCCGTCTGCCCCCAGAGCAAAGCAATCGGGCCGCCAGGGTTGCAGCACCCTCGCGGCTTGCAGGGTAGCCACAGGACTTAGATCAGGCTCTATAAACGGCTGGAGATACCGACAGCCGTGGTCAATGGCGGTAGCCCCACGGCGGCGGGTGGCCAGCCGCCCCCCCAGCCCGCGAGATTTATCGACCACCAGCACCCGATAGCCCCACTTCTGGAGCTGGCTGGCCGCCGTCAGACCACTCAACCCCGCCCCAATCACCACCACGTCATGCATGGCCGCCTTTCCCCCAATTTTGGTCTGTAGCCGTTGCCCAACATCCTATCCTGGGGAATTGTGTAAAAATGTTAGACAGTTTTTTAGCATGGTAATGCCCGGTGGATGAGCTGCGGTCTGCCCTGGAGCTAGCAACAGACGAAGAACTCCACGCCCTGACAGAGATGCTGTTTAGGCCGCGGTTTAACCCGCTCGACTATCTGCAAAATGCCGACCCCTGGACGGTGCAGAGCGGCACCCGGCAGCAGTGGCTCGACCGTCTGGAGCAGCGCTTTCGGTTTTTGGCGGCGGACGGGCTGACGGTGATCAACGGCCACAGCCAGCGGGTGACCTACCGCCAGGCGCTGATTCAGGTGTGTCGGCATCTCAAGGTGCCCTACACCGCCGCCTGGTCAACGGACGACCTGGAGGCCGAGGTATTTTTGCACCTGCTGCGCAGCAACCTGAAAAAATTGCCTCCGGCTGAGCGCGATCGCATCCAACAATCTCTGCAACAATCCCTGGCCGACTCGGCGCAGTTTAAAGCGTTGCCGCTGGCCTTGCAGGCCAATCCGCTGCGGCTGCTGGCCAAGGGCAGCGGGGCGGTGGCGGTGAGTGCCGTTCTCCAGCCCTGGCTGCTGCAACAAATTGCCCGGCAGCTGGCGTTTCAGGTGGCCCGCTACGAGGTGGCTCGGCAGGCGGTAGTCAAGGGCGGCGGTACGGTCATGGCGCAGATTCACCAGCGGTTTGCCCTGCGCCTGGCGTCCCAGGGGGTGGCCGCCAGCGCCGCTCGCTACGGGGCGACTAAGGCGGTATTCTCAGTGCTGGGGCCGGCCCTGTGGGGCTGGTTTTTGGCCGATCTGGGCTGGCGCACCGTGGCCACCAACTACAGCCGGGTGATTCCGGTGGTGTTTACCCTGGCTCAAATTCGCCTGACTCGCTCCGCTGAGGATTGGGAGCTTGCCCTGGGTTAGCCCAGCCCGTGCCCGTTGCCAATTGCCCTGCCGGTGGGATGCTATGCCTGACGTGAATCCAAAACCCAAAACCCACTACGACCAGCTGGGGGTGAAGCCCACCGCTAGCGTTCAGCAAATTCGCCAGGCTTTTCGCGACCTGAGCAAGCTCTACCACCCCGACACCACGCAGCTGCCCGCCGCCGAAGCCACCGAGAAGTTTCAGCAGCTCAACGAAGCCTATGCCATTCTCAGCAGCCCCGACCGCCGCTGGACCTACGATCAGCAGGTGGGCTATTCGCGAATTTCGGTGATGCAGCCGATGGAGTCGCTCAGCCGCGCGGCCCCTCCTACACGGCGTGAACCGGCTAACATGTATCTTGACCCAACCGATCGGCCCCTGTCTGCGGGGGAAATTTTTGCTCTCTTTATCCTGGGGCTGACGTTTGTGGCCTGTCTGGCCCTGGTGGTAACCGTGGGGCTCACTCGCGGTGACTACGCCGCTGACCTGGGCTCCAACCAGGCGGTCGCGCCGACGGTGCAGACGGTTGAGCCGCCCGCCCGCAGCAATAGCACCCTCAATTTAGGGGGCGCACCGGCAGCCAACGACTCACCATCTTTGCCGCCAACCCCAGCGGCTCCAGCTCTGCCATCGGCCCCCACATGGCTCTAGACCGCTAGGCTGGCTAGCCGCCTAGGTTTTTTGCCCAGGGCTAAGGCAGTCAATACAGGCTGGCGGCCAACATTCAGACATCCAGGATTCAAACCCTCGTTTCGGACACACAAGTTATATGGCTCTTCCCGCGGCTAGTACGCCCCTCTACAACCACCCCCTGCCCGACATTGAAGACTGGCTGCTCCAGCAGGGCTGCAACCAAAATAGCGACGACCTCCACTGCTGGCGGGTCGTACGCCCGCGTTGGGAGGCAGAGATTGTGCTGGAGACTGACTGTATTGTGGTGCGCTATGTCAATGCCGGGGCCGATGGCAAAGACGTACAGCGGGTCTTTAAATACTCGCTAAGTCGCCAAGACCTAGAAGAGGCCATTTTTTCTGGCCCCTAGGCGCGATGGTTATAGGCTGACCCTTGAGGGCCATCGCACCTGCTGTGTTTAAGCAATATGCGGATGAAAGGACTTGAACCTTCACGTCCGAAGACACTAGAACCTAAATCTAGCGCGTCTACCAATTCCGCCACATCCGCGTTCAGTGCTACAGCATAGCAAACAACAGCGGACTCTGGGAACCTCTGAACCAGACCTTTTTGAGGTCATGTTTGGCCCAATTGACTCAACTTAAACAACTACAGATTAAACAACTACAGAGTCGTTGAGTTGGGCGACGAGGGGGGCGGGCATATTGCTGGGGCGGTAGGCCGTGCCCAGCGCCCGCCAGCGCTCAAACACGCTCTGGTGTAGGACGGCGTCGCTGGGCACCTGGCGCAGCTGCCGCAGGGGCCAGGGGACTGGTTTAGCCTCTACCCGCGCCGCTGGCTGGGGCTGAATGCTGTAGGAGTGGGCTGAGCGGGGCACAGCGGGGTTTGACTGTACCGCGCTGAGGTCAAACTCCAGCCCCAGCTTCAGGGTGCGTTGGATTGTGTCTATCATCCACAGCAGGGCGCCGTCGGCCAGGGGCAGCGAGGCCAGATCGCCGCCGCCCACCGCTCCATGGCCGCCGGGGAACCACACCTGGTGCAGCACCTGCCCGGCATCTATGTTGGGCTGGCTCTGTTGCATGGGGGTGTAGTCAAAAACTTTGCGGGCTTCGTCGATAGCCACCGCGTGCAGAGCGTAGTCAATGATGTTGCTGAGCTGGCAGTCGTGAAACTCGTACTTGTGGTTGATCAGCTGACTCAGCAGCGGTATGGTGCGGGGAATGCCCAGGGCGCCTACGGTATCCCAGCAGCCCAGCACGGTGACTCGGGCCGGGCGGACGCGGGTGCTGAGGGCCTGCATGGCGCGCTGTTTGCGCTCTAGCTCGCGGCGACTGAGGTCTTCGGGGCTGCTCTGGGCGCGGTCGTTGGAGTGGCCCTGGCTGCGGTAGATGTCGTAAACGGCGGGTACCTTGAGCACCTCGTTGCTGGGCAGCAGTCCGCCCGCAATTCGCATCAGCCCCGCCAGGCTGCGCACGGTATAGGCACCGCGGCTAAACCCAAACAGATAGATCTCGTCGCCCGCATCGTAGTTGAGGCAGAGGAAACGGTAGGCGGCCTGGATATTTTCGTCGATGCCCCAGCCAAAGGCCCCACCCCCCAGTCGCTTGAGCCACTTCCCCCCAGAGCCAATGCCGGGGCTATATTCAACCATCTGGGGCTGTTGCAGCAAGGCGTCGTTGGTCTTAATAATCTGGGCCAGTTTGACCACGTTGGTGGGAATTTTTTGGCTGGCCTCTTGCCAGGTGCCGTCGCAGCAGACCACAAGACGTTTCATGGGGGTTCTCTAAGGGGTAGGCGGGGTGCGATCGCAAGTCTGCCATCATTCTCGGGCGTCGCACCGTCAGACTCGGCTCACCTCAACCGTACCACCACAATGCTGAATAGCTCCGACGTTGCATCGAGGTTGGCAACGGCTAACCCGCCCAACGACCCTCGCGCCCGCCAGTAGGCTAATAACAGCCCTTGAAGCCGCGCCGGTGCTGGGGAGTTGGCCCCAGGGCCTGTAGCGCCAGGCGGTGGGCCGCGCTGCCGTAGCCCTTGTTGCGCGCTAAATGGTAGCCGGGGTAGCGGCGATCCAGCCGCACCATCAGGCTATCGCGCCAGACCTTAGCGAGAATACTGGCCGCCGCGATCTCGGTGTAGAGGCTATCCCCCTGCACCACGGTCTGCTGGGGTAAGCTCAGGCCACGAATGGACTGGTTGCCGTCCACCAAACAGAGGGCTGGGGGCGCAGAGAGCCGCTGCACCGCGCGCTGCATCGCCAGTAGGCTAGCGTACAGAATGTTCAATCGCTCAATGTCATGGACCGTAGCCAGGCCCAGGGCATAGTCGGTGGCCAAGGTGCAAATCGGCCCCACCAGCCGTTCGCGCCGAGCCGGGCTGAGACGCTTGCTGTCGGTGACCCCAAGGCTGGCCAGCTGGGTGCAGGCCTCCGCAGACAGCACCACCGCCGCCGCGACCACCGGCCCAAACAGACAGCCCCGCCCCACCTCATCTACCCCAGCCACAGTTAGGGGCGCATCCATCGCGGGGCTACTCGTCGGAGCCCTCACCCTCGCTAGCAGAAGAGCGACGGCGACGGCGGCGACGCAGGGTGCTGGTGGGCTCTTCCATATCCGGCTCAGGGGCCCCTGCGGCAGTCTCAGGGGCCATTACGGCCTCGGGCTCCGCCAGAGAGAGGGCCTCGGGTACAACGGCCTCTGGTGCGGCGGTTTCCGGCATGACAACCTCCGGTGCGGCGGCCTCTGCCTCCTGAGCTTTGGCGCGCGCCGAACGCGTACGCACCGTCCGGCTGGGAGCGAGCTTGGGCGCTGAGGTCTCTGGCTCTGCCAGGGCTGCCGGTGCCGCCTCGGCTGGGGTCGGGAGTTCTACCTCGGCCTCTGCGGAAATATCCGCCGGGGTCAGAGCCACAATCTCAGGGGGAGCTTGCCCGGGCAACACCACCGACACCACCACATTGCGAGGGTCGGCGATCTCCTGGGTTGACAACACCGTGGGAGAAATGCCCATCATGGCGTAGATGCGCTGCTCATCGGGGGTCATTTCTACGGTGATCACCTGGGGCGGTGCCGTGGTTTTGCGATTGCGGGAGGTATCGCCCTGGGTATCGCCCCTGGTGCCAGTGCGGCCACGACCGCGCGGGGTGGCTTTATCCTCTTCTACCTTAGTCGGCAACCCGGGCGGAGCCATCTCAGCAGGCTCTTTTACTGGCGGAGCACTGGCCCCGGCCAGGTCTTTGACGATAGGGGCCTCTTTGCCATTGCTGCGGGTGGGCAGCGGGTCGCGGCGGCGGCGGCGGCGGTTGTTGCCTTTGCCCGAGCGGTCTTGGTAGCTGGGGTGGTTGACCAGGTCCAATTCTTGTAGGTCGGGGCGACCGTCAAAGCCTTCGCCATCGAGCAGGGGCGGGGCCAGCTGAGGGGCCGCACTGCCACCGGTGGCCAGCGCGCGGGGTGTCTCGTGGCCATTGTCCGCTGGTATCTCACCGGGCAGATGCACCAGGTGGCCCAGACCGCCGCAGGTGGGGCAGGGGCGACCAAACAACTCGTAGATATTCTGGCCCTGGCGCTTGCGGGTGAGCTCTACCAGCCCCAGCTCAGACAGCTGAGAAATTTGGGGCCGAGCCTTGTCGGAGCGCAGCGCTTTGGTGAAATGCTCAAGCACTTGCAGCTTGTCGCGGCGGGAGTCCATGTCGATGAAGTCGACTACAATCACGCCGGCGATGTTGCGCAGTCGCAGCTGGCGGGCAATTTCGGCGGCGGCTTCGCAGTTGGTCCACAGCACCGTTTCGCGGGCGGTGGCCGAGCGGGTAAAGGAGCCAGAGTTGACGTCGATAACCGTCAGCGCCTCGGTGCGCTCAATGATAATGTAGCCCCCGGAAGGCAGGTCAACCCTGGGTTTGAGCGCTTCACGAATGGCGGCATTGACCCGAAAATATTCGAGAATGGGGATGCGCTCACGGTGGTGATCGATCAGCACCCCGGCGGGTACCTGGCCGTCGCTCCAGTTGGCCAGGTGCTGCTTGACCCGCTTCATGCCGGTGCTTGAGTCGGTCACAATGCGGTTGACGTCGGCGTTGTAGGCGTCGCGCAGCACGCGCTGAATAAAGTCGTCATCCCGGTTGAGCAGGGCAGGAGGGCGGGTGTTGAGGGCCTGCTGCTGAATGCTTTCCCACTGCTTTTGCAGGGTCTCTAAGTCTTCGATGATGGCATTTTCGCTGATGCCTTCTGCCTCGGTGCGCACCAGCAGCCCCATGCCCGCCGGTTTGATCAAGATGGCCAGGGCCCGCAGCCGGTTGCGCTCGCTCTCGCTGCGAATGCGCCGCGACAGGTTGACGCCTCGACCGGAGGGCATCAGCACCAGGTAGCGGCCCGGCAGG
Source organism: Nodosilinea sp. (assembly GCA_035466075.1). Lineage (GTDB taxonomy): Bacteria > Cyanobacteriota > Cyanobacteriia > Phormidesmidales > Phormidesmidaceae > Nodosilinea. Next base: position 19,379 of record DATIVG010000342.1, read on the forward strand.
CTGATGTTGCCGGTGAGGCGAGGGCCCTTGTTGCCGGTGGGCTCCTTCATGATTTGCACCAGCACCTTTTGCTGGGGCACCACCAGCTCGGTGATAGACCCGGCACTGCGCTTTAGCTTAAGGGGGCCGAGGTCGGTGACATGCATGAAGCCGTTGCGTTCGCTGTCGCCAATGTTGACGAAAGCGGCGTCGATGCCCGGCAGCACGTTTTCTACAGTACCTAAATAAATGTCGCTAACCTGGTGGCTACCGGTGGCCACAATTAGCTCTTGAATCTGATCTTCAGAAAAAACCGCAGCGATCCGATTCTGCTCAGCAATAACAATCTGCTTCGGCATTCAAATTCCTCATACGACGCTCACCAGGGCGAATAAAGTCTGCTTTTCCTACCCTGGGCGATATGGCCATTCACCTGCCACGTCAACACTTGGGCAATCGGAAAACTTGTTTGCAAAGGCTTTGCAATAGAGTCTGTCGCGACACCGCGATAAACCCCTGCTTCCTAAGGGCATGCACAGATCACATAACTCGCCGGGCGACTCTGGGAATTTTTGTTCGTACTGGATCTCGTTGGCGCTAGATCTGCTTGGGATAAACCGCACAAGCTGAACAAAAACTCTGACAGAAGCACTTAGCGCTAGGGATGTGTAGCTGCTTAAGACACTTGCTATGCACCTTTGCTCAGGTACATCAGCTCCTGCTGAGTGCATTATAGCGCCAAGCAGAAGCAGCAACATGATGTTGCGTACTTTCTACCACAGGTGTGACAATTTCGCACCGGTAATGTTGAGTTACATTGCTAACGACCTGGGCCAGCGGTGGCGATGGAGGTCAATCCAAGGTCAATCAAGGTCAATAAAAAAAGAGGGAGAAGGGTGCGATCGCACCCCTCTCCCTCCTGTCATTCACCGATCTCGCTAGTCAGCTCGCTACGAGGCCGAGGCCGCCGTGGCGCGGGTGCGGGTGCGCCGCTCGGCTACGGGCTGGGGCTCAGCCTTGGGCTGGGGTTCGGCTTTGGGCTTGGGTTCGGCTTTGGGCTGCGGGTCAACCTTGGGTTGGGCCTGGGCCCTGGGCTTGGGTTCGGCCTGGGGCCTGGGTTCGGCGGGCTGGGCTGAGGCCCCAGCGGCGGCACCCACACTGGCCCCCTGCAGCAGCACGATCAGCATGGGGTCACGCTTGTCGAGCTCGCGTCGCACCAGACGGCGCAGGTCTTGGTCGAGGGCGGCCTTGAGGGCATCGAGGTCGAGGGTGGCCTTGCCCCGGCCGTTAGAGCTCATCAGCTCGGCCCCACGGTTGGCCAGCACCTGGGTGATCACCTGCTTCACCTGCCCCTGGAAGCGCTCCTGGGAGATCGACTGGGCCACGCCGCGAATTTGGACGGTGGGGTCGGCCAGCAGTTTGCCGTTGTTGCCCACGGTGGCGGCGATGGTGACCACACCATCTTCGGCCAGCTGCTGGCGCTCCTTGAGCACGTCGCGACCGACCACCCCAACCCGAGAGGCATCGACCAGCTCAATGCCCGAGGGCACCTGACCGGCGATGCGAATGCCCGCCGGGTTGACTTCAACGATGTCGCCATTGTTGATAATCACCATATTTTCAGCGGGCACCCCCATGCTCTGGGCAGTCTCCGAGTGCTTCACCAGCATGCGGTGCTCACCGTGTACCGGCAGAAAATACTTGGGTCGGGTGAGGGCCAGCATCAGCTTTTGGTCTTCCTGGGCACCGTGGCCGGAGACGTGAATGCCCTTGTCCTTGCCGTAGACCACCTTGGCGCCGCGCATCATCAGCTTGTCGATGGTGTTGACCACCGAGATGGTGTTGCCGGGAATGGGGTTGGCGGAGAACACCACGGTGTCGCCCTGCTTGACCTTGATCTGGCGGTGAGAATCGTCGGCGATGCGGGTGAGGGCAGCCATCGGCTCACCCTGGGACCCGGTGGTGAGAATCAGCACGTTTTCGTCGGCGGTGTGGCCCAGCGACTTGAGCGGCACAAACAGGCTCTCAGGGCACTTGATATAGCCCAGATCGCGGGCGTGGGCGATCACGTTGAGCATTGAGCGGCCCACCACAAACACCTTGCGGTTGTGCTTTTGGGCCAGTTCCAAAATCATGTTGACCCGGTGCACCGACGAGGAGAAGGTGGTGACAATCAGCCGACCGTCGGCCTTGCTAAACTCGCGGTCGAGGTTGGGGAAGACCGAGCGTTCGGAGGGGGTGTGGCCCGGCACCTCGGAGTTAGTGGAGTCGCTGACCAGGCAGAGCACGCCTTTTTCGCCCGCCTCCGCCAGTTTTTGAATGTCGAAGGTCTCGCCATCGACGGGGGTGTGATCAAACTTAAAGTCACCGGTGTGGATCACAATACCCACGGGGGTGTGAATGATCACCGAGCAGCTATCGGCGATGGAGTGGGTGTTGCGGATGTACTCCACCAGAAAAGAGTTGCCCAGCCGCACGGTTTCGCGGGGACGCACCTGGCGCAGCTCGGTGCGATCGCTAACCCCGGCCTCTTCGAGTTTGCCCTCCAGCAGGGCCATGGCCAGACGGGGGCCGTAGATCACCGGAATATCAAACTGCTTGAGGTGAAAGGCAATGCCGCCGATGTGGTCTTCGTGACCGTGGGTGACAATCATGCCCTTGATTTTGTGGCGGTTCTCCCGCAGGTAGGTGACGTCGGGCAGCACAATGTTGACCCCGTGCATACCGTCGGTGGGAAAGGCTAGCCCTGCGTCGAGCAGCATGATTTCGTCATTAATCTCAAAAACGCAGGTGTTCTTGCCGATCTCGTGCAACCCCCCCAGCGGAATGATTTTCAGGGCATTATTGGCAGATTTTGAAGTCATAAACAGTCTCGTCAGTAAACAATCGTTGTGGAAAATGGAAAGCTTAAAAAAGATTTGGGAAAGGCCGCCTGGCCAATCCGCAGATAGCGAACAGCTCTGGGGCAGCTCTGGGGCGATGCCCAAACAGGCACAGCAACCTTCCCCGCAGAAGCGGTGGTGAGGCCTAGCCGTTGTCAGCAGCAGCCGTAGAAACCATCAGGGCCCATGCCGATGTCGCCACATCGTTTAGGTAGAGCAGCCAGGGCCGTAGAGAGTACAGATAGATCCATAGATACGGTTCAAACAGAAATTAAGGGATAAACGGACTATTCAGTTGTTAGAAACCTGTGGGTAGAAACCAGGGACGACCGAACGTCTGCGAATGTGGGCGGTCGAATTGTGGGTAGAAACTGCGCCCATCCATCACTGGAGCGCCGGGGTCGAGACATTGCCGGGTTAGGGGAGAAGGGGCAACCGCGCCCCGACATCACCGCACTTGAACTAGAGATCTAGGCCTTGGCAGCTAGGATACCCTGCTCAGAGAGTTGTTGGAGTACCTCTGCGATCGCACCCCCCACCGACTCATCAGGCATACACAGGGGCGATCGCACCGCGCCCACCGGCCAGCCCTGCTGAGCTAACGCTACCTTAAGGGGCACCGGGTTGGTGGTAACAAACAAAACCTTAAACAAAGGCAGCAGCTGCAAATGAATCTCGGTAGCTAGCTGGGTCTTGCCGTCCCCATAGGCCTGCACCATGCTTTGAATCTGAGGCCCCACCAGATGGCTGGCCACACTCACCACCCCACAGCCGCCCACAGCGAGCACCGGCAGAGTCAACGAGTCATCCCCAGAGTAGATGCCAAACTCAGGAGGGGTGTAGTAACGAATCTGACTAGCCTGGTCTAAACTGCCACTGGCCTCCTTAATAGCCACTATATTCGATATTTCGGCCAGACGGGCGGTGGTCTCCACCGCCAGGGCACAGCCAGTCCGCCCTGGAATGTTGTACAACATGATTGGCAGGTCGGGCACCGCCGCCGCAATCTGGCTAAAGTGCTGGTAGAGACCCTGCTGGGAAGGCTTGTTGTAGTAGGGCACCACCTGGAGCGACCCATCCAGCCCCAGTTCGGAGGCGTGGCGAGTAGCCTCAATGGCCTCCGAGGTCGAGTTAGACCCCGTTCCCGCAATCACCTTAGCACGACCGCCCACCGCCTCTCGGACGGTCTTGTAGAGCTGATATTCCTCTTGCCAGCTCAGGGTGGGCGACTCGCCGGTGGTACCGCACACCACCAGCCCGTCGCTGCCGTTGTTTACCAAATGGTCGGCTAGGCGTTCTGCCACGGCGTAGTCAACGGAGCCATCTTCAGAAAATGGCGTCACCATTGCCGTCAGCACTTTGCCAAAATACGTCACCCGAATGCCTTACGTCCTACGAAGTTCAATGACCCTGAGATTATACCAACTTCGCCCCGAGCGGGTCGGCTCCAGGAAAGATTATGGGCAAAACCTCGCCTGGGGCAGACTAGCACCAGCCTAGTGGCTAGCCCCCACCGGCTGAGAAACCTGCAACAGCTCAGCAATCTGCACAGCGTTGAGCGCCGCCCCCTTGCGAATCTGATCGCCGCACAGCCACAGCTCCAGCGCATTGGGGTTCGAAATATCTTGGCGAATGCGGCCCACCAGCACATCGTCCTGGCCGCTGGCCTCCATGGGCATGGGGAAATAGTTGCGGCTCCAATCTTCCACGACCCTGACCCCGGCTGCCTTAGCCAGTAAAGCCTTCGCCTCCTGGGGCGAAAATGGTGCCTCAAACTCAATATTAACGGCCTCAGAATGGGCCCGCAGTACGGGAACCCGCACGCAGGTGGCCGAAATCCGCAGCCCCTCTGCCCCAAAGATCTTGCGGGTCTCATTCACCATTTTCATCTCTTCCTGGCAGTAGCCCTGCTCATTCAGCGGTGAGTTGTGGGGAAACAGGTTAAACGCCAGCGGGTAAGGGAAGGCCTCCGCCACCGGCTCATCCCCGGCTAAAATAGCGCGGGCCTGCTGCTTCACCTCTTCCATCGCCCGCGCCCCGGCCCCGCTGGCCGACTGGTAGGTGGCCACCACCAGCCGCTGCACTGGCCGCACCTGGTGGAGTGGCCACACCGCCAGCGCCATCAAAATAGTGGTGCAGTTGGGGTTGGCGATAATGCCCTGGTGGGTCTGGGCAGCCTCCGGGTTCACCTCGGGCACCACCAGAGGCACCGTGGGGTCCATGCGGTAGGCACTGGAGTTGTCGATACAAACGGCACCAGCCGCCACCGCCTTCGGCAACCACTCCTGGGACACCGAGCCACCGGCCGACGCCAGCACCAGGTCAATACCGTCAAAGGAGCGCTCGCCCAGCACCTGCACCGGAATATTCTCCCCCTTGAAGGAAAGCGTAGTGCCCGCCGAGCGCGGCGAGGCCAGCAGCGTCAGGTCTTTGAGGGGAAACGACCGCTGCTCCAGTAGCGCCAGCAGCTCTGCCCCAACGGCCCCCGTAGCCCCCATTACCGCAACTCTCAACCCATTCGCCACAGCGCTACCTCAACTTTTCCACAGCAACTCATTGCAACCATTTGCATCAGCCGATACTAACACTTTGGCCCGGCCCGCCAAAGGCCCGTCCCAGGCGGCAAAATTCAGGGCTTAAACCCCAACGGAACATGAAATTTGACCCAGCGCTAGGGCCTGGGGCCTGAAATTGTGGACTAAACCCAACGAATGACTGAGAGGCTATAGCGATAGAGTATGCTTATTAATTGCGCCAAAAGTTCTCCAGGCCGCTTTGGAGTGCGCGCAGCCGCCGTCTAGTTAGCAAAAGACCCCATGAAAGTTACCCAGGAAGTACTGCCCGACAGCCAGGTAGGATTGGAAATTGAAGTCCCCGCCGATCTGTCTCAAAAAACCTACGATCAGGTGCTGAGTAAGATGATGCGGACGGTCAATGTACCGGGCTTTCGCAAGGGCAAAGTGCCCAAGCAGGTCTTTCTGCAGCGTGTTGGGGTGTCTCAGTTCAAGGCGGCCGTGCTCGAAGAGCTCGTGCAAAATGCCGTCGACAAGGCCATCAAGCAAGAAGACATCGACGCCATCGGCAACTACCAGCTGAAGAGCTCCTTTGATGAGCTAGTGCTGAACTACGAGCCCGGCCAGCCGATTACCCTTCAGGCCTCGGTAGATGTGCCCCCCCGCGTCACCCTGAAGCAGTACAAAGATCTATCGGTACAGGCCGAAGAAATTCTTCCCGACCCCGAGCGGGTAGACAGCACCCTGGGCCAGTACCAAAGCAATCTGGCCACCCTGGTACCCATCGAAGACCGCCCCGCCCAGCAGGGCGATGTTGCCGTCATCGACTTTGTGGGCAAGGTTCAGGCCGAGAGCGGTGAGTTTGAAGAATTTCAGGGCGGTTCTGGCACTGACTTCCAGGTGGAACTAGAGGAGGGGCGGTTCATCCCCGGTTTTGTCGAAGGCATTATCGGCATGGCCCTGGAAGAGGCCAAGGATGTGGAGATTCCCTTCCCCGACGACTACTCTCAGCCCGAACTGGCCGGCAAGCCAGCGGTGTTCTCCATCACCCTGAAGGAGATCAAAGAGAAAGAGCTGCCTGAGCTAGACGACGACTTCGCCCAGGAAATCAGCGAGTTTGAAACCATTGAGGAACTGCGCACCTCTTTGACGGAGCGCTACCAGGAAGAGGCCACCGACAAAACCAAGGCCAACAAAGATGCCGCCCTGATCGAAGCCCTGGTGGAGCACCTCGAAGCGGAGATTCCCAACACCCTGGTGCAAAAGGAAGTGGACTTCTTGCTGACCCAGACCATCATGCAGCTCAGCCGCCAGGGCATTGATGTCAACAAAATGCTGACCCGCGAGCTGGTTGAGGGCATGCGCCAGCGCACCCGGCCCGAGGCCATTGATCGCCTGCGCCGCACCCTGGCTCTGGGCGAAGTCGCCAAGCAGGAGGGCATCAAGGTCGAGGACGCCGAGCTTCAGGCCAAGATCAAAGAGGCCATGGCCGAGGTGGAAGACCCCAGCCAGATCGATCCCGATCGCCTCAAGCAGGTGCTGACCGAGGAGCTGCTTCAGGAGAAAATTTTGGCCTGGCTAGAGACGGTTAACACCGTTGAGCTGGTGCCCGAGGGCACCCTGCAAAAAGCAGCCACCCTGGCTGATGACCCCGCCGCCGAGGCCGCTAGCGCCGAGACCGTGGAGGTTGATGCTGTCGAGGTTGAGGCCGTGGAGGCTGATGGGGCAGAGGCGGCGGAGACCTCCGAGACTGACCTCGGGAGCACCAAGGCTAAGGCCGGTAAAGGCAAGTAGGCGACTAAGAAGTAGCCAGAGCACTCTCACCGGTTATAACTTTGACGAACCATGGGCCAGCCTGCCCCCGTGAACCTGAATTTTTGGGGCATAATGTCGGGTAGGCTGAGCGATGGTCTGTGACGATCTGGCCTAGTTGATTGATATCAGCGACGTCTGCCTCGGCGGTTGCTGAGGTGACACAATATCTTTGAAACCCTTGAAATCTCGCGCAAACCCACTATGATTGCATCGAACCCTTTGAGTGGCCCTATTTTGAGCTTGAGTCATACCCATCCGGTTCGCAGCATGCTGCCCGTCGTTGTTGAGCAATCGGGGCGGGGGGAGCGCGCGTTTGATATTTATTCGCGCCTGCTGCGGGAGCGGATCGTTTTTTTGGGCACTCCGGTGACCGACCAGGTGGCTGACTCGATCGTCGCCCAGCTGCTCTATCTCGATGCTGAAGAGCCTGAGAAAGATGTACAGCTCTACATCAACTCTCCCGGCGGGTCGGTAACGGCGGGGATGGCCATCTATGACACCATGCAGCAGATTCGCCCCGACGTGGTGACCATTTGCTTTGGGCTGGCCGCCAGCATGGGTGCTTTTTTGCTCTGTGCTGGGGCGAAGGGCAAGCGTCTGTCGCTGCCCAGCTCTCGAATTATGATTCACCAGCCCCTCGGGGGTGCCCAGGGCCAGGCGGTGGATATTGAAATTCAGGCGCGGGAAATTCTTTATCACAAGAGCCGTTTGAACGAGCTGATCTCCCATCACACCGGGCAGCCCATCGATCGTATTGAGAGTGACACCGAGCGTGATTTTTACATGTCGGCGGCGGAGGCCAAGGACTACGGGTTGATTGATGACGTTGTCGAGCAGCAGACACTCGCGGCTGCCACCACTATGACTGCACTAAACTAGGGTCATTTTATGTCTAAGTACGACTCCCATTTGAAGTGCTCGTTTTGCGGCAAGTCCCAGGAGCAGGTGCGCAAGCTAATTGCGGGGCCGGGGGTCTACATCTGTGACGAGTGCGTTGACCTGTGCAACGAAATCTTAGACGAAGAGCTGTTTGACTCGGGTACTGCGATCGCACAACCGGTGCCCCGCCGCGAGGCCCCCGCCGATCGCCCCAGAACCGCTCCCGCTATCTCCCTGGGGCAGATTCCCAAGCCTCGGGAAATCAAAAACTACCTCGACGACCACGTGATTGGCCAAAACGAGGCCAAGAAAGTGCTGTCGGTGGCGGTCTACAACCACTACAAGCGCCTCAGCTATCTGCAAGGGGCCGAGGGGGAAGCCCCCGAAGATCTGGTTGAACTCCAGAAATCGAATATTTTGCTGATTGGCCCCACCGGCTGCGGCAAAACCCTGCTGGCCCAGACCCTGGCCCGCATTCTGGAGGTGCCCTTTGCGGTGGCCGACGCCACCACCCTCACCGAGGCGGGCTACGTAGGGGAGGACGTTGAAAACATTCTGCTGCGGCTGCTTCAGGTGGCCGACCTGGATGTGGAAGAGGCCCAGCGCGGCATCATCTACATCGATGAAATTGACAAGATCGCCCGCAAGAGCGAGAACCCCTCGATTACCCGCGATGTGTCTGGCGAGGGCGTGCAGCAGGCCCTGCTGAAAATGCTGGAGGGCACCGTAGCCAACGTGCCGCCCCAGGGCGGGCGCAAGCACCCCTACCAGGACTGCATTCAGATCGACACCAGCAATATTTTGTTTATCTGCGGCGGTGCCTTTGTCGGGCTAGAGAAAATTGTCGAGCAGCGCATTGGCAAGAAGTCGATTGGCTTTGTGCAGCCCGGTGAAGGTCAGTTTTCGCGCGAGAAGCGCACCGCCGACGTGCTGCGCCATCTGGAGCCCGATGACCTGGTGAAGTTTGGCCTCATCCCTGAGTTTATTGGCCGCATTCCGGCGACCTCGGTGCTGGAGCCTCTAGATGAAGAGTCGCTGATGGCGATTTTGACTGAGCCCAAGAACGCCCTGGTGAAACAGTTCCAAAAGCTGATGCTGATGGACAACGTGCAGCTGGAGTTTAAGCCCGATGCCCTACGTGCGATCGCACGGGAAGCCTACCGCCGCAAGACCGGGGCACGGGCCCTGCGCGGCATCATCGAAGAGCTGATGCTCGACATCATGTACGAGCTGCCCTCCCGCAAAGATCTAAAACGCTGCACCATTACCCGCGAAATGGTCGAGCAGCGCTCCACCGCCGACCTGCTGGTGCACCCCTCCTCTATGCCCAAGCCTGAGTCTGCCTAGCCATGGCCTACATTCAGGTTAACGACATTGACCACTACTACGAGTGGGTGGGCACCACCACGCCGCGCGACCCAGCCTCTACCAAGCCGGTCATGGTGTTCATCCACGGCTGGGCGGGGTCGGCCCGCTACTGGCAAAGTACGGCAGCGGCCCTGAGCGATCGCTACGACTGCTTGCTCTACGACATGCGCGGCTTTGGCCGATCGATCATCTCCGCCGATCAGCAGGATGCTGCAGCAGCGCGGGGCTACGAGCTTGACACCTACGCCGACGATTTAGCCGCCCTGCTGGATGCCCTGGGCCTAGCAAAAGTTTCTATCAATGCCCACTCCATGGGGGCATCGGTAGCCGTGTACTTTTTGAACCAGTACGGCGAACGGGTAGAGAAGGCCATTCTCACCTGCAACGGCATTTTTGAGTACGACAAAGCCGCCTTTGAGGCCTTCTACAAGTTTGGCGGTTACGTAGTGGCCTTTCGGCCCAAGTGGCTGGGGCAGCTGCCCCTGGCCCCGCGCTTTTTCATGGCCCGGTTTCTCCGCCGCCCCATCCCGGCAGCAGAGAAAATTGCGTTTTTAGACGACTTTCTCAACGCCGACTATGCCACGGCGCTGGGCACCATCTTTACCTCGGTGAGCAAGAAGGCCACAGAGGTGATGCCGGTAGAATTTGCCAAAATCCCCGTGCCGACGCTGATGGTGTCGGGGGAGTTCGATAAAATCACCCCGGCGGCGCTAGGGCGCACAGCCGCAGATCTAAATCCCAAAATTGAGTACGCCCTGGTCAAAAACACCGGCCATTTTCCTATGTTGGAAGACCCGGATATCTACTTAGACTATGTCAATGCCTTTCTGGCATAGACCAATTGCCCGCAAGTGATGCATTTTTAATTGGTCTAATCTTAACTAGAACACAGAGCCACAGAAATCGCGGCTGCTCCCATGACCTTAGCTAGCTCAGCCCCCCAACTTTATGAGCGCCTGGGCATTCTCCCCACTCAACTGGTGGAGTTTTCCCAGCGCTGGGGTATTGCTGAACTTGCTCTATTTGGCTCAGTACTGCGCGATGACTTTCGCGAAGACAGCGATGTGGATATGTTAATCACCTTTGCCCCAAATGTACGCAAGGGATTGCTCACCCTAGCTAAAATGCAGCAAGAGCTAGAAACCCTGCTTGGCCGCAGGATTGACCTGGTTAGCAAAAAGTCTATTGAGCAAAGCCATAACCCTATCCGGCGTCAAGTAATCTTGACATCCGCACAGGTTATCTATGGTGCATGATTAGCAATGAATTGTCGATATGCTGCAAGCAGCCAGAGAAATCCTGAGCTTTGCCGAGGGTTTTGATCGGGTTGGCCTAGAGGGCGACCGCCGTACCTGCTCCGCCATTCTGTACGAGATCATTGTCATTGGTGAAGCAGCTAATCGACTCTCCAGTGAATTCAAGGCTCACTATGCCCATATTCCCTGGCAAAGTATTGTAGGAATGCGAAACATTCTTGCCCATCACTACGATCAGGTTGATACAGATATTATTTGGGACGCTGCCCGCATGGATATTCCGGAGCTAATTGCCATGCTAGAACCGCTGTTAGATCAGGAAAGCTCATGATTCATGGGTCTTGATCTGCCAATTAGCCCTTGAGTCCTATGAAAATGCTCCCCACAGACCAACTGCTGGCGCTTGATCGTCGCCATGTATGGCACCCCTACGCGGCGATGCCCAATACAGGGCCAGTCTTTCCAGTGCAGTCGGCCCAGGGAGTTTATCTAGAGCTGGAAACAGGGGAACGCCTAGTCGACGGCATGTCGTCGTGGTGGACCTGCATTCATGGCTACAACCATCCCCGGCTAAATCGGGCCGCCCAGGAGCAGATGGGGCGCATGAGCCACGTCATGTTTGGCGGGCTAACCCACCAGCCCGCGGTGCAGCTGGCCCAAAAGCTGGTGCAGCTGACGCCGGAGCCCCTGCAGAACGTCTTTTTTTGCGACTCGGGCTCGGTGTCGGTAGAAGTGGCCATGAAGCTGGCGATCCAGTACTGGCACAACCGGGGCAAACCGCAGAAACAGCACTTTCTCACCCTGCGCCACGGCTACCACGGCGACACCTTTGCGGCCATGGCGGTGTGCGACCCGGTCAACGGCATGCACCACCTGTTTCGCCACAGCCTGGTGGAGCAGTACTTTGCCGACGCCCCCCAGATTCCCTTTGAGGGATTGTGGGAGGAGGAAGATATTGCCAGCTTTGCGGCGATTTTAGAGCGCCACCACGGAGAGATTGCCGCCGCTATTTTTGAGCCGGTGGTGCAGGGGGCCGGGGGCATGCGGTTGTACAGCCCGCAGTATGTGCGCCGGGCCAGGGAACTGTGCGACCAGTACGGCGTGCTGCTGATTCTCGATGAGATTGCCACGGGCTTTGGCCGCACCGGCCAGCTCTTTGCCTGCGACTATGCGGGCGTTTGCCCGGATATTCTCTGTGTGGGTAAGGCGCTGAGCGGCGGCTTTATGTCGCTGGCGGCCACGCTGACCACCACCCACATCAGCGAGACCTTTGCCCAGGGAGAGGCCGGGGTGTTTATGCACGGGCCGACGTTTATGGGCAATCCGCTGGCCTGCGCGGTGGCGCTAGAAAATTTGGCGCTGCTGGAGAGCTACGACTGGGCGGCGAGCATCACCGCCATTGAAGCTCAGCTGAAGCGGGAGCTAGCCCCCTGCCGCACCCTGCCAGCGGTTAAGGATGTGCGGGTGCTGGGGGCCATTGGCGTAGTAGAGCTGCACGAGCCGGTGGATATGGCGGTGGTGCAGCCCCAGCTGGTGGCCCAGGGGGTTTGGCTGCGGCCCTTTGGTCGTCTGGTTTACACCATGCCGCCCTACATTGTTGAGCCGGAGCAGCTGCAACAGATTACCCAGGCCATCTATCGCTGCTGCCGGTCTATTTGAGCCCTGCTCCAGAGTGAGGATGCTGGGGCAGGGCCTAGCTGGGGTCGCGCCAGAAGGTGAGGTTTTCGCCGATCGGTTGCAGGGTGGTGCCGGGGTAATAAAACTGAAGAATGCGCGGGTAGCTCCAGCCCAGATTGCCCAGGCGGTAGGAGCCGGTTTGGCTGAGACCGACCCCGTGGCCCCAGCCGCCGCCCACAAAGCGGTAGCCGGTTAACTCTGGGGTTAACTCTGGGGTCACGGTTCCGGCGGCCCCGGCGGCATACATGGGCTCTAGATAAAACAGCAAGCTGCGGGGGGGACGCAGCACCCGCACGATTTCATCTTTTTTGAGCTGCACCAGGCCCAGGTCGGTTTCAATGTCGATGGTCTGCACCCGGCCCGAGTTGGCCCGTTCGGAGACGGTTAGCGATCGCACCTCCCGCAGCCCCGCCATCGGGTGCTGGCGACGGCCCAAATAGCCCTTTAGATCGGCGGTGATTTCGGCCAGGGTGCCCTCGTTGCGCCAGCGAAACAGCTGCCAGGTGTCTTCATTGAAACCCTGATCGAGGGCGATGAATCGCCGCACCGCCTCCTCGGAGCTGAGGGGATACTGGTCGATATCCCACAGGCCGTAGACCGAATCGACCACCGGCCGCAGGTAGGGCCGGTCGGGGCCTTCCCACACATCGCTAAAGGCGGCGGTGACGCCCCCGGTGGTAGAGGAGTAGAGCGCGTCCACTAGCTCGTTTTGGTAGGTGAGCACCTGACCCTGGGTGGCGACAATTGCCTGGTCGGCAGCCGGGGCGGTGCCGGTCAGGCCGCGGTACACCTGGCACTGGGTGTCGGCGCAAAGCTGGTAGTCGTCGATGGCAAAGCGGCGGAGGTTGCGCAGGGCATAGGTGCGGGCCAGCACTGTCTGGGCCTGAATGGCGGGCACCGGGGCGCTAGGGCCGATTTCGTGGGGCACCACCCCGCGCAGGTAGGTTTCGATAGGCACGCTATTGACCAGGGTGTAGGTGCCGTAGGTGTTGGGCTGCAGCCGCAGGGTGCCGCCGTAGACGCGGGTGACAGGAGGGTCGCCGGGCTGGGTGACCCGCACCCGACCACCGCTGGCGCGAATGTCGAGGCTGTCGCGCTGGTAGCGATAGCCGTTGGCTTCAAAGTAGACCTGGGGCTGTTGCCCTAGCACTTGGCTGTCGAGAAACACCTCGGTAAAGCCCTGGTCTTGCAGATTTTTGACCAGCAGACGCCGCACCAGGGGACTGTTGTAGGCCTCGCGCTTGGCCCATACCTCCCAGCTGCTG
>DATIVG010000343.1:0-1514 GCA_035466075.1 Nodosilinea sp.
TATCCCCGGCATAATGCCGTCTGGCAGCTTTAGCGCAAACTCAATCTGGCTAAACTGCTGGGGCGGCAGGGCAATTAGAGTTTGCAGCAGCTTGGCGCGGTCTATCAAGGCCATGAACCAGCTAGCAAGGGGCAGTTGTCACCATCTTATCCTCTGCCTTCAGCTCCAGAAGGCGAGATTCCGAGCAGTTTGCTCCAAACGCCGAGCAATTTTCTCGGAACGTCGAGTGGTTTGCTCCATATGCCGAGTACCCTTCCCAATCTCCAAATCAAGGCGCCAAAAGCGCGATCGCACCACCCCCTCAGCTAAAAAAGCAGAGAGAGGCAGGCACGTGCGATCGCAGCTTCTTCCTGGGTGTGCACCACCAGCACCCGCACCGCCGCATCCGCCGCCGCAATATCCTGGTCATCCTCATCCCGGCCCAGCTCCGCCCTCAGCCGCAGCCCCAAAAACTCAAACCCTGCGCAGGCCCGCTGCCACACCAGCGGGCTGTTTTCGCCCACCCCAGCGGTAAACACCACCCCATCCAGCCCCCCCAGGCTGGCGATCATCGCCCCCATCTCCCGCCGCAGCCGGTGGATAAACACCTCAATGGCCAGCTTGGCCTGGGCATCCCCCTGCTCCATCGCCTCCACCACCGCCCGCATATCATTCGAGCGCCCCGACAGCCCCTTCAGCCCCGATTCCTTGTTTAGCAGCGCATCGAGCTGGTCAGCCCCGTAGCCCTCCTGCCGCATCAGGTAAATCAAAATGCCCGGGTCCACGCTGCCCGAGCGGCTGCCCATCATCAGCCCATCCAGCGGCGTAAAGCCCATCGTCGTATCCACACAGACGCCGTTTTTCACCGCCGCCAGCGAGCAGCCGTTGCCCAGGTGGCAGGTCAGCAGCCTCAGGTCAGCCAGGTCTCGGCCCATCATCTCCGCCGCCCGCTGGGCCACATACTGGTGGCTAATGCCGTGGAACCCGTAGCGCCGAATGCCCCGCTCCACCCAGGCGTAGGGGCCAGGGTAGGTTGCCGCCGCCTCGGGCATAGTGCTATGAAACGCCGTATCAAACACCGCCACCTGGGGAATGGCCCCCAGGCTCTGGGCCATCGCCTCAATGCCCTGCAAATTGGCCGGGTTGTGGGCCGGGGCCAGCGGCACCAGGCTCTGAATCGTAGCCTTCACCGCGTCATCCACCAGCACCGGCTGGCTGTAGTGGCACCCACCGTGCACCACTCGGTGGCCAACCGCCGCAATCTCCCCCAGCTCGCCCAACACCTGGGTTGGCCCCTGCACCAGGGTCTCCACCATGGCCTCAAGCCCCTCAGCCCTGTCGGTAATCGACCATACCTGCTGAATAGACTGGCCCGCACCCTTGGCCGTGAGTTCCACACCGCCCTCCCGGCAAGTCCAGTCCAGCGCCCCCCGCCACAGAGGCCGCGGTACAGAGTCTTCCACCGAGCTGAGGTCAAACAGACAGCTCTTGTGGCTACTCGACCCCGCATTGAGCACCAAAATCTTCATCCCCAC
>DATIVG010000344.1:0-4536 GCA_035466075.1 Nodosilinea sp.
AGCTGGCCCAGGTGCCCGACGTGATCCACACCCGCGCCACCCTGACCGAGGCCCTGCCCAAGCTGGCCCTGACGGTGGATGAAGCCCAGGCCCGCCGCCTGGGCCTCGACAACCAGGCGATTGCGGGCCAGCTGGCCGCCGCCCTGGACGGCAGCACGGGCGGCTCGATTCTCGATGGCAGCCGCGACATACCGGTGCGGGTGCGGGTGCCGTCGCCCCAGCAGGGCGATCTGGGGGCGATTGGCTCCCTGGAGCTGGTGACCAGCGAGGGCAATTTGCCCCTAGATGCGATCGCAGATCTCACCCTCGTGCCCGACACCGCCACCATCAGCCGCCGCAACGGCCAGCGCATCAACACCGTGCAGGGCTTCATCACCGCCGGGGCGCTGCCCAGCACCGTGCTGGCTGACTTTCAGACCCGGCTGGAGGCCCAGGGGTTTGAGCTGCCCCCCGGCTACCGCATCGAGTACGGCGGCGAGGCCGACGCCCGCGGCACTGCGGTGGGCAACCTGCTCTCCACGGTGGGCGTGCTGGGTATTTTGATGACCGCCACCCTGGTGCTGTCGTTCAACTCCTTTGGGCTGGCGGCGCTGATTGGGTCGGTGGCGGTGCTGGCGGTGGGGCTGGCGGCCCTGGCCCTGAAGCTGTTTGGCTCGATCTTTGGCTTCACCGCCATTCTCGGTACCCTGGGGCTGATTGGCCTGGCCATCAACGACTCCATTGTGGTGCTGGCCGCCCTGCGCGAACACCCCGAGGCGCGGCTGGGCCAGCCCCAGGCGGTGGCAGCGGTGGTGTTTAACGCCACCCGCCACGTGATTGCCACCACCGTCACCACCATGGTGGGGTTTGTGCCGCTGCTGCTCGACCCCACGGGGTTTTGGCCGCCGCTGGCGATTGCGATCGCCGGGGGGCTGGGCGGTGCTACCCTGCTGGCGCTCTACTACATTCCCTCGGTGTACCGGCTGCTGCCCCACCGCCGCCCTGCCCTCAGCGCCGCCGCCAACCCAGCGCCCTACCACCAGGCTATCCATTCCGATTATTGATTCAGATAATCAGACTGATAGGTGGGTAGTCCGAGTTAAACGATGCTGTAGCCTGAGTTGAGCTCATCGATCAATGCACCGCCGGGCCTAGACTGGTGCGTCACGCCGGGCGATGACGCCCCCTACGATCATTAAAGCGTTCCCCTGAGTCAGACTAAGTCAAACGGATCTGGCCCCCGCTGCACCGCCCCAGAGCACGGAGAGACAAGGAGAAAAAGCCCCCATGAAACGCCCTGCCGACTGCGAATCGATGGCCGACATTCGCGCCGCCATCGATGATCTCGACCACCAGGTGATGGTGCTGCTGGCCCAGCGGTTTGAGTATGTCAAAGCCGCCGCCCCGTTCAAAACCGATGCCGCCGGGGTGAAAGCGCCCGAGCGGTTGCAGGCCATGCTGCACCAGCGCCGCCTGTGGGCCACCGAGCTGGGCCTCGACCCCGATGTGATAGAACGGCTCTACCGAGATCTGGTGGAGTATTTTATTGCCGAAGAGCTGCGCCATTGGCAAGCCGAAAACCGCTAGGGGCCAGCCCTGGAGCCGATGGTCGTGGGGCCGGTTTTTGCAGAGTCGACCCGGCGCTACCACCGCAGTATCGGTGGTAAATTGAAGGCACGGCTGATATGTAAACTAACGTTAATTTTCGACCCCCAATGCTGATTCTCTCTGCTACCAACGGCAACAACCTCGACCTCTCCCGCGCCTTTGCCGCCGCCGCCGCCGACCAGGGCCTGGCCGCCGAGGTAATTAGCCTGCCCGACCTGAAACTGCCGCTGTACGACGCGGTGGTGGGCAAAGACAGCGTTGGCCCTGGGCTATCGCAGCTGGAGCAGGCGCTCAAGCAGCACCGCTCGCTGGTGATCTGCGCGCCGGAGTACAACGGCTCGATTCCGCCGGTGGTGAGCAACGCCATTGCCTGGCTATCGGTGGGCACCGACGACTTTAGAATGCTGTTCAACGGTCGCCCGGTGGCGCTGGCCACCCACAGCGGTGGCGGCGGCCAAAAGTTTACGCTGGCCATGCGGCAGCAGCTGTCTCACCTGGGCTGCACCGTGGTGGGGCGCGAGGTGCTGAGCACCTCCTACAAGGCGGCCAACCCAGATGCGATCGCAGCCCTGATCACCCAGCTCAAGGCCCTCGAACCCTCCTACACCTGAGCGCAAAACTTAAACGCAAATCCAGGGCCAGCCTACAACACCAGCGGATTGCCCCGATTGGTAAAGGTCACCGCCTCGATTTTCCAGTCGGGCTGGTTGAGCAGCGTTTCCCGCAGGCTCCCCAGCAGCGCCTTTTGCTCGCACACCGACAGCGACTGCAAGGGGCGGCGCGAGCCGCGGGCCACCCGCAGGTCAATGGTGACGGTCTTGGTGTCGGGGTCAAAGCTGGTGCGGTAGCCCGACAGGGCCAGGTCTGGCACCTGCTGCTCCGCCAAAATCAGCGCCACGGTGGTCTCCATGCTCTGCTGGCGGGGCACCTGAACCAGCTCGCTCTGGTAGCCCTCGCAGGTGGCATCGAGGGTGTAGAGGTCCACCGCTACCGGGTCGGCGGGCACCACCAGCCGCCGCGCCCTGGCCTGCACGGCTCGATTGGCCTCAGCCACCGCCACCGCCGGGCTGGGGGCCGGGGCCAGGGGCTGAGCCACGGCCTCCGGCTCTGGCCCGCAGCCGCCCAGCAGGCTCAGCATGGCCACGGAGAGTATGCCAAAGGCCCAGGGCCAGGTATGGTAGTGACGGCATTCAACGGGGTTGAGACAACGGGCCATGGCAAGCGCTCCCTGGAATCGACGACATGTGCTGTCGCTGGCCGATTTTACGGCGGCAGAATTTGAAACGGTAATGGAAACGGCGGTGAGCTTCTGGCAGGTGTTGTCGCGCCGCACCCGTAAGGTACCCGCCCTGCAGGGGTTGGTGGTGACCAACATGTTTTTTGAGCCCTCCACCCGCACCCGCAGCAGCTTTGAGCTTGCCGCCAAGCGGCTGTCAGCCGATGTGCTCAACTTTGCCCCCGGCACCTCATCGCTCACCAAGGGTGAGACTATTTTAGACACCGCCAAGACCTATCTAGCCATGGGCACCAACCTGATGGTGATTCGCCACCAGGAGGCCGGGGTGCCGGGGGCCATTGCCGCCGAACTCGATCGGCTGCAAACCGGGGTGGGGGTGCTCAACGGCGGCGACGGCCTCCACGCCCACCCCTCCCAGGCCCTGCTCGATCTATTCACGCTGGGGCTGAGCCTAGATCCGGATCAACCGACGGCGGCGCTGCTCAAAGGCAAAAAAATTGCCCTGGTGGGCGACATATTGCACTCGCGGGTGGCCCGCTCCAACCTGTGGTGCCTGACCGCCTGCGGGGCCGAGGTGCACCTGGCCGCCCCGCCCACCCTGCTGCCCCCCGGCTTTGCCGACGCCTTCAAAACCCAGTCGCCGCTGGATATACCCCGCGCCATTACCCAGCACAGCAGCCTCGCCCCCGCCCTCGAAGGGGCCGACTTTGTCATGACCCTGCGGCTGCAAAAGGAACGCATGGCCCAGCACCTGCTCCCCAGCCTGCGCGAATACCACCAGGCCTTCGGGGTGACCCGCGATCGCATCTCCATCTGCCAGCCCACCGTCAAAGTGCTGCACCCCGGCCCGGTCAACCGCGGCGTCGAAATCAGCTCCGATCTCATGGACGATCCCGCCCTCAGCCTGATTAGCCAGCAGGTCACCAGCGGCGTCGCCGTACGCATGGCCCTGCTATACCTGATGGGCGTCGGCAAAGACAAGGGCAGTTCCGCCCCGTCCCCATAGCTCGCTTCGAGTTAAGCCAGCCAACTCAAAACTCAAAACTCAATCCTTAAAAACTCCCCCATCACTCCCTCACCCCCTCACCCCATCACCCCATCACTCCCTTACCCCAACCCTGCGGGAAGCCGCTCCGCGTCTACACCCCCATGATCTGCCTGCACCCTAAACCTCGGCACCTCCGTCTCGCGGGCAAAGTACCGCCCCATCACCCCGTAGCCAATCAGGCCCACCCACTCGCGCAGCACCATAAACTGCCGCCGCTTGAAGTCGAGGCTGCTGGGCACGGGGCTGGGGTAGGGGGTCACCTCAAAGCCCAAACTGCGAAAGGTAAGCTGCGATCGCGCCATGTGGGGCGCATCAGTCACCAAGATCAGCCGCCGAATGCCGCGGGGTTGCAGCAGTGCCGCCGTAAACTCCGCATTCTCATTGGTGGTTGACGAGCAGGGCTCCCCGTCAATGGCGGCGGTGGGCACCCCCGCCGCCGCCACCAGTTCACCAATTTCAACTGCGTCGGTGCGACCGCTGACAAATACCAACGGGGCCCGCCGCTGCTGCCACAGCTCCGCCGCCACCCGCGCCCGGCTAGAGCGAAACTCCTGGCCCCGGCCCAAAACCACAATGGCGTCAGCAGGCTGGCCATTGTCAGGCGGAATCAGCACCGCCAACCCCCGCCCGCCCACCGCGCCCCCCACCGGAGATAGCGCCAACC
>DATIVG010000345.1:0-3541 GCA_035466075.1 Nodosilinea sp.
GAGGCCGGCCACGGCCAGGCTGCCGACCAGGGGCAGTTGCAGGGTGCCGTCGGCGCTGAGGGGCTGCTGGCCTGAGAGCTCTGGGAAGCCCACTACGGTGATCTG
Source organism: Nodosilinea sp. (assembly GCA_035466075.1). GTDB lineage: Bacteria > Cyanobacteriota > Cyanobacteriia > Phormidesmidales > Phormidesmidaceae > Nodosilinea. Next base: position 106 of record DATIVG010000345.1, read on the forward strand.
TACCTGGTCGCCCGCCTTGAGTACGCCGTAGGGGCGCTCCAGCGGAGCTGACGGTTGGGCCGGGGTTTGGGCCGGGGTTTGGGCAGAGGCAGGGGGTAGGGGTGCGATCGCAGCCACCGCCACAGCGACCACACCGCCGCAGAGCCAGCCCCGCCGGGGACCAATGGGAGTAGAGAGAAGACGCTCAAGCATAGGAGTCACCGGAGTTAGCGAAGGGAGCGCAGCTGGCCAGCCTGGCCCAGCGGGCGCAGCGTAAAGCCCGTGGCCAGGTTGGGAGTCTGCTGCAAAAAGTCTAAAAATAGCTCTTCCTGGAGGGCGGTCTGGTTGAGCACCACCCCTAAAATGGTTGCGCCGCTGCGGCGCACCTCGGCGGCGGCCTGCACCAGGTCGCGGCGGCGGGTGTAGCCGGGACGCACCACCAGCACCAGGCCCTCGGCGGCCTGGCTGAGGGCCACCGCATCGACGCTGGTGGCGAGAATCGGGGTGTCGATGAAGGTCCAGTCGTAGCGGTCCCGCAGGGATTCAAGCAGCTCGGCTACTGCAGGCGACTCGACGATGGTGGCGGGGCGGTCCTTGGCCTGGCCGCAGGGCAGCAAAAACAGCGACTCTAGCCCCGTGGGCTGGACCACGGCGGCGGCGGGCACCGCCTGGTCGATCACATCGGCAAAGCCAGCCTCCTCGGCGGCCCCAAAGAAGTGGGTGGGCGAGGGCTGCCGCAGGTCGGCGTCTAAAATTAGCGCCTGCCGCGACAGCAGGGCCGCCACCGCCGCCAGGTAAATGGCCGTGGCCGACTTGCCGTCGCCCGCCTGCACGCTGCTAAAGACGACGGCGTGGCCGGTGCGGGCCCCATCCAGGCGGCTCTGGCGGCAGTATTGCCCCAGGTTGTTGAGCAGGCGGCGGTAGGGCTCCACCAGGGCGTCGTCGTCTAAAAAGTCTCGCAGGCGGCGGGCGCTCAGCACCGGGGGCGGCAGCGGCGGCAGGTCGCCCAGCACCGGCAGATCGAGCAGGGCGGCAATGCTGTCGGCACTGTGCAGGGTGTCGTCGAGGATTTCGAGGGCTGCGATCGCACCCCCCGCCAGCAGCAGCCCCACCACCATACCCAGCACCAGCGTCACCTTGGGGTTGGGGCTAGAGGGCCCCTGCGGCACCACCGGCGCGCCCAGGGTGCGAATGTTGCTGACCAGCTGGGCCTCGGCAATGCGCGCCTCCTCCAGCTTGTCTTGGAGCAGTTGCAGGGTGCTTTCGGCCTCGGTGCGGCGGCGCACCAGGGCGGCCAGGGCCTGCTGCTTCTGCGGCAGCTCCAGCACCACCCGGCTAAAGCGATCTTTTTCCCGCTGCACCACCCCCAACCGCTCCACCAAAGCCGCCTGCTGAATCTGGCCCAAAATGTACTGGTTGAGCAGCTCCTGGCCCACCCCGCTCTGGGCCGGCGCCACCCCCGCGGGGGCACCGCCCAGCTGCTCTAAATTATCGGTATAGCGCCCCTGCAACTCGGTGCGCTGATCGTAGAGGGCCAGCAGATCGGGGTGCTGGTCGCCGAGGCGCGATCGCGCCTCGGCAATGTCGGCCTCCAGGGCGTTGAGCCGCTGGTCGAGATCCTGCAGGGTGGCGCTCTGGCCCATTTGGAGGGTGATGTAGGCCTGATCCAGGCTGTCGGCCCCGGTCACCCCGGTGAGCAGCCGCTGTTTCTCCCGCACATCCTGAAGCTCCACCCGCAGGCTCAGCTCTTCGTTTTGCAGGTTGCCCAGGGCATCAAGCAGACTCTGGGTCTGGGTCTCAATCGAGACAATGCCGTTTTCCTCCCGAAACTGCCGCTCCAGCTCCTCCGCCTGGGCCAAACGCACCTCCTGCTGCGGAATCTTGGTCTCCAGGAAGTACCGCACCGAGGAGGCCTCCAGACGAATAGAGGCGGTATTTTCTTTCACCACGCTCTGGGCCAGGGCCTCCAGCAGCTGCACCGTAAAGGCCGCGTCGGTGTGGTCGTAGGTAATTTCTAAAATATTGGTCGCCGGTAAGATCTTGACCTCAATATCTTGTTTGAGGGCGTTGAGGGTGGGCAGGGTGCGCCCCGCCCCATCCTGGGCGAACGACACCGTTTCTAGGGCCTCACCCAGCACCTCCTGGGAGGTGATCAGCTCCGACTGGGTGGCCAGGGGGTTAACGCCGATCGGGGTGTTGCTGCTCAGCTCCGACAGCGCCTGGCCCAGGGCGGAAATGCTGGTGTTTCTTTCATCTACCATCAGCCGCACGCTGGAGGTGTACCTGGGCGGCACCAGCAGCAGGTACAGCAGCGCCGCCCCCAGGGTCGAAGCCAGGGTGACCGCGCCGACGGGCCAGCGGCGTTGCAGCGATGACAGCAGTACGGAGAGTAAAGGTGGTTGTCCCATAGATACCTCGGGTGGTTGGCGGTCTCAATCTCCCCAACGGGCCCTTCTAGCCGCTGGCGTCATAGACAAATACCTGGCTTTGCAGGGTGAGCTCCAGCAGGTCGGGCGGGCCCAGCAGCACCGCCAGCAGGTCGGGGGCCTGCCCTGTCTCACCGACCCAGTAGAGGCTGACCGCGGTGCGTCCGGCCAGCCGCTGGGGGGCCAGCTCCGGCGGTTGGCCGGGCACCAGGCGGTAGGCGGCGGCGGTATCGATCAGCTGAATGCTGTCCTGGGTCGGGTCGAGGTCGGCAATGATGGCGTAGTTGGCTTGCCCCTGGGTATTGGCGCTGGGCCCAGCGCCATTGTCTAAGCTTTTATCTAAATAGTGGTGCTCCCCCCCCTGGGCCAAAACAAACCGGTCGCGCCCGCCGCCCCCCCACAGCCCATCGATGCCCCGGCGCTGGAGCTCGTTGCTGCCCTGCAAGACATCGTCACTGTCGCCGCCCACCAACCCGTCGCTGCCGGGGCCGCCCCGCAACCGGTTGGGCCCCGCGCCGCCCACCAGCCAGTCGTCGCCGGGACCGCCGTCGGCCTGTACCGCACCGCCAAAGGCCCCGGCATCGAGCCAGTTGTCGCCGTCGCCGCCCACCAAAATGGCCTTCTCAAGGTTGTTGAGGGTGCTGGGGGCAAACTGGCTGGGGCCGATCTGGCTGGGGCCAATCTCCAGCTCGGCGGCCAGCTCGGGCCGGGGCGCTGGCCCGGCGGGGGCGGGGCCCAGGGTGGTATCGCTGAGGGCCAGGGCGGTGTCAGCGGCCACCAGCAGGGTGTCGGTGTCGGGCCCGCCGTCGTAGTGGTGGCGACCGGGGCGGGCCACCAGCAGGTCGTCGCCGGAGCCGCCCACCAGCTGGTTGTTGCCCGCCACCCCGTCGAGGTAGTCGTTGCCCCCCTCGCCGGAGAGGGTATCGTCAGCCTCGGTGCCGTAGAGAAAGTCGCCCTGGGGCCCGCCAGCGAGGGGGCCATCGGTGGCGGTGGCCACCAGCGACGGGCCCGCCAGCTCAGCTACGGCAGCG
>DATIVG010000346.1:0-2207 GCA_035466075.1 Nodosilinea sp.
ACGGTGGGGCTCGACCCGGTGGCCCGCAAAACCATGTGGGATCTGATTTTGCAGCTGCGGCGCGACTACCAGACCACGGTGTTTCTCACCACCCACTTTATGGAGGAGGCCGATGTACTGTGCGATCGCATCGCCATGCTCTACCAGGGCCAGCAGGTGGCGATCGGCACTCCGGCGGCGCTCAAGGCCACCGTGCCCCACCCCGAAGCCGCCGCCGCCACGATGGATGACGTATTCATTCACTACACCCGCAATGCTCTGACCACCGATAACGAAGGAAGCTACCGTGACACTTCAACCACCCGACGTACGGCTAAACGGCTGGGCTAGCCCCCGACACATCGCCGCCCCGGTTACCGAATTCATGGCCAAGGCCCTGGTGGCCGCCGAGCTAGAGATTCGCAAGCTGCGCCACGACCCGATTCAGCTGTTTACCCGCGCGGTGCAGCCGGTGCTGTGGCTGACCATTTTTGGCCAGGTGTTTACCCAGGTGCGCGGTATTCCCACTGGCGGGCTCAGCTACATCGACTTTATGACCCCCGGCATTTTGGCCCAGAGCGTGCTGTTTATGTCGATCTTCACGGGGCTGCTGGTGATCTGGGAAAAAGACCTCGGCATTTTGCACAAGCTGATGGTCAGCCCCGCCCCCAAGTCGGCCCTGGTGCTGGGCAAAGCGATCGGTGCCGGGGTGCGCTGCCTGTCGCAGCTGGTGATTATCTACCTGGTGGCCGCCCTGATGGGGGTGGGCCTCAACTGGCACCCCGCCGCGATGCTCGGCGTGGCCGCAGTGGTGATGCTGGGAGCGGCCCTGTTTTCGACTTTTTCGCTGATTGTGGCCTGTTGGGCGCAGACCCACGAGCGGGTGATGGGCGTGGGCCAGCTGATGATGATGCCGCTGTTTTTTGCCAGCAATGCCATCTACCCCATTGAGATCATGCCCGCCTGGCTTCAGGTGGTGTCGCGGCTCAACCCGCTGACCTACATGGTAGATGCCCTGCGCCAGCTGATGCTGGTGGAACCGGCGGGCAGCTACAGCCTGGGGCTCAGCCTCTCGATTTTGGTGGGGGTGGCGGCGGTGCTGATTGCCTTTTGCGGGAGGCTATATCCTCGACTGGTGCGATAGGGTGGGCCCAGATCATCCCCTGATGGAGGTTTCCTATGGCATTTAAGACGGTAGTGTTTTACGGCTCGTATAGGCGCGATCGCAACGGCATCCGCGCGGCCAAATTTCTGCTCAACCAGTTGGCCCAGCGGGGGCACACCACCGTCTTTGCCGATGCCCTAGAGTACGACTTTGGCCTGCTCGATCGCATGTACAAAGAGTTTGCACCCGGCCAGGCCCCGGCCAAAATGGAAGAACTGGCCGAGCACATTCGCACCGCCGATGGGTTTGTAGTGGTTACGGGCGAATACAACCACTCGATTCAGCCGGGGCTGAGCAATCTGATGGATCACTTTTTAGAAGAGTATTACTTTCGCCCGGCGGGGATTGTGTCGTACTCGGTAGGCGGATTTGGGGGCGTGCGTGCCGCCGTTCACCTGCGGGTGATGCTGGGCGAGATGGGCATGCCCACCATTTCTTCGATGTTTGCGATCTCAAAAATCACCGCCGCCCTCAATGCTGAGGGGGAGCCCCAGGATGAGTCGCTGATCAAACAGCTGGGCTCCTTTTTAGACGAACTGGAATGGTACGAGGAAGCCCTCCAGCGGCAGCGCCAGGAGAAAGGCAACCCCTTTTAGAGGGCGTTTGAAAAGTGAATCGCTGTAGCTTTAGTCACCTCCTGATCCCCCCTGCCCCCCTTAAAAAAGGGGGGTAAAAGTCCCTCTTTTTATAGACGCTTGCGGCTTCCCGCCGGGTAGGAGGATTTAAGGGGGATCTCCACTTCTGCCACAAGAAATAGGACCTTTCAAACATTCTTTTAAAGGAGCTGATGAAGTGTCGGCTGCGCCAGCCGCTGCTGACGGCAACAGCTTGACCGGCACCCCCCGCCAGCCAAACGCTCTGGAACTCAACAGTCTCCTCCAGGGTCAGTAGGGCGGCAGACCAGTCGAAGCAGCGGGCCTAACGGATGAATGTCTGCCTAATTCATACGACCAGTAGATAACCTGAGTTCGGGATAAGGAAAGGAGGGGCTTTGTAAGCTGAAGGGTGAAAAACCAAGTATCAGCAAGCCCCTCTATGGATAGTCTAGACGCCCTGTTTTGCC
>DATIVG010000347.1:0-2795 GCA_035466075.1 Nodosilinea sp.
CGACAGCGAGGGCAGCAGGCTGTCGCTAAAGGTCAGACTCGACTTCCAAAAGTCGGTTTCGTCCCACCAGTTGGGCCCCCGCAAAAAATCGAGCCAGGCCACCACCAAAATGTAGATCAGCGTAATGCCGCAGCAAAAAATTAGCTTCTGCTGCGTGTGGCTAAAGGGTTGGAGTTTTAACGACTGGAGTTTCATGGCGCTACATCTGAGGCAAATCTGAGGTAAACAGCGGCTGGGCAACGGTCGGGCCAATTCTTTGCGAAAAGCTTCGGCGAGAAATCTTTGGGCATAGCCACCGGGGGTAGCCTAGCAGGAGGTCACCGGGGCCGACGGGGGGGCTGCCTTAGACTGGCTGCGCTCCCAGAAAAAGCCCGCCACATTGGCCACCTGCGACAGCAGCATCAGCCCCGAGAGCAGCACCCCGCGCGGCTGGCGCAGCGGGTAGGTGAGCAGCCGCCAGTAAAAGCTCAGCGGCTCCACCTTGACCTCTCCGCTGGCGCGGCGGGCGCGGGCCTGGTGAAAGCAGTAGGCCCCCCGACCGTAGTTGAAGTGCTGCCGCCAAAACCGCCGCAGCGACAGGTGGTGGGTGTGGCTGACCTGGGCGGCGGGGGCGTAGGCCAGGGGCAGGCCGTGCTGGAGCCAGCGATCGCAAAACTCCCGGTCTTCCCCCGCCGCCAGCGGAAAGGAGGTGTCGAACCCGCCCAGTCGGCGAAACTGGTCGGCGGCCATGGCAAAGTTGTTGGAGGCAAAGAAGCTGGGCTGGTGGCGCTGGTTGTAGTAGTCGTAGAGGTAGTCGATCAGCACCTGGCTGGCGGTGGAAAACAGGTTGTCGGGCAGGGCGTTGACGGTGTAGCCGCCCACCAGGGCGCTGGGCTGGGCTTGTAGCTCGGCCTCCAGGGCCCTGAGCCAGGGGGCGTGGGGCTGGCAGTCGTCGTCGGTAAACACCAGGTATTGGCCCTTGGCATGGGCGGCCCCGGTGTTGCGGGCCTTGGCTGGGCCGCCGTTGTCCTGGCGGATGAGGGTGAGGGCCAGGCGGGCCTGGAAGGGCTCGGCGGCGGGGGCAATGGGCGGGCTGCTGCCGTCGTCTACCACGATCACCTCGAAGCGATCGCGGGGGTAGTCGAGGGTGGCCAGGGCGGTGAGACAGCGCTCCAGGTACTGGGGCCGATTGTAGGTGGGAATGACAACGGAAAAAACGGGAGAACTAGCCACGGTAAAACCTCTCAATCGAAAACAGTGCTGACGCCAAATCCTGGAGCTAACTCAAGCCAGGGGGGCCGGTGGGGCCGGTGGGGTTTACGCGCCCCTGGTGGCTGAGGCTACCGTATCCGCCGCCGGGTCGGGTACGGCATTGTCTTTCACCACCGTACCGTTGGGTGCCGTCCGCTGGGGTGTGATGTGCAACAGGTGCTGCCCCAGGCGGCGGGCCAGCGCCAAAATGGTAAAGGTGGGCGAGTAGGAGGGCCCGGTGGGAAACACCGCCGAGCTGGCGACGTAGAGGTTGGCGGTGCCAAAGACGCGGCAGTCGGTGTCTACCACGCCGTCTTTGGGGTGGTGGGCCATGCGGGTGGTGCCCATCTGGTGGGCGGCGTCGGTCATGGTGTCGAGGGTGGGGGGCTGGTCGCCAAAGTCAAAGTGGCCCAGGCCCGCCTCGGCAAACCGCTGGGTGAGCAGCTCCAGGGTGGTGGCAACCGAGCGATGGTCTTGCTCGGTGAATTGCCAGTCGAGGGTGGTCTGGCGCTGGCCCAGGCGGTCGAGGTCGGGGCCGAGGGTGATGCGGCTGCCGGTGTGGGGCACCTGCTCGACGACAAACTTGACCCGGTAGGCTGCGATCGCACCCCGGCCATCGCGACAGACGGGCCGCCCCCTGACCCAGCGGCCCAGGCGGTTGAGCTGCGTTTCGTAGATCGGCTTGAGGTACAGCACATGCTCCAGCAGCTGGTGGGCCCGCTGGGTGGCATCGTCGAGGGCAAAGCAGATGCAAAACCGAGGTTTAGGAGCGTACTGCAACTCCTGGGCGTACTGGCGGGCCAGGGGGCCGGGGCGCAGGGTGCCGGTGTGGTGCTTGGGGTGGTCGGTGTAAAACCGCCCCACCAGATCGTGCTCGTTGCCCAGGCCGCCCGGCCGCTGGCGGTCGCTGGCCAGCAGCAGGCGGGCGGTCTCCAGCGCCCCGGTGGCCAGCACCATGGCGTCGGCCGCCACGGTGAGCTCGCGCCCCTCCAGCGATCGACAGCGCAGGGTGGTGACCCGCTGGAGGCTGTCATCCAGCCGCAGCTCGGTCACCGTCGCCCCCAAGATCACCCGCAGGTTGGTAGAGCGGCGCATCTCGTCGCCAAAGCGATGGGCGGTGCGGGTGGGGCTTTTCTCCCAGTAAAAGCTGCTCATCTTCAGGCCCTGGGCTGCCAGGGTCGAGCGCAGGGCCACGATCTCGGCCCGCTGGGCCTCGGCCTCTAGATCGCCAAAGCCGTAGTCGGCGGCGGCGGCCCGGTAGTGGCCCAGCAGGTCGTCAAAGCCGATCGGCCAGCCGCTGTTGGGTACCCAGGGGCGGGGCTCAAAGTCGGAGGGCTGGAGGTACTTCCACTTGCCGGTCCAGACATTGCTGGTGCCGCCAAACTGGCGCACCCGGCTCACCCCCCGCAGCTCCGGGGGCAGGTAGCGGTGGTAGTAGGAGTCGGGGTCGAGCTCGCGGTGGCGCTTGCCCAAAAACACCACCTCATTGAGCGCCTGAATGGCGGGGTCAAACCCGGCGCGGCCGCTCTCCAGCAGCACCACATCGCGGCCGTGGCGGGCCAGGT
>DATIVG010000348.1:0-5595 GCA_035466075.1 Nodosilinea sp.
CGATACCCTGTGGGGGGCGACGTTTATGGTGCTGTCGCCGGAGCATCCGCTGGTGGAAAAGCTGACGGCGCCCGATCGGGTGGCGGCGGTGGAGGACTACCGCAAGGCCGCCGCCGCCAAGAGCGAGATCGACCGCACCGCCGAAGACCGGGAAAAAACCGGGGTGTGGACGGGCAGCTACGCCATTAACCCCGTCAACGGGGCAAAGGTACCGATCTGGGTTGCCGACTACGTGCTGATGGGCTATGGCACCGGGGCCATTATGGCGGTGCCCGCCCACGACCAGCGCGACTTTGAGTTTGCCCGCAAGTTTTCGCTGCCGGTGGTGGTGGTGGTGCAGCCGGTGGGGGAAACCCTGGACGGCGATATGATGACCGCCGCCTGGGCCGGGGAAGGTGTCATGGTGAACTCGGGGCCGCTGAATGACATTCCGGCCGGGAAGGGCGAGGCAGAGAGTGTGCCAGCCGCCATTCACTGGCTTGAAACCCACCAAAAGGGCAAGGGCGAGTCAAATTATCGCCTGCGCGACTGGCTGATCTCGCGCCAGCGCTACTGGGGGGTGCCGATTCCGGTGGTGCACTGCGCCGAGTGCGGTATTGTGCCGGTGCCCGACGAGCAGCTGCCGGTGACCCTGCCCGAAGACGTGGAGTTTTCGGGGCGCGGGGCCTCACCCCTGGCCCAGCTGGGCGACTGGGTAAATGTGCCCTGCCCCACCTGCAACCGCCCGGCCCGGCGCGAAACCGACACCATGGACACCTTCATTGACTCGTCGTGGTACTTTTTGCGCTACACCGACGCGAAGAACCCGGCTGAGGCCTTTGCCCAGGCCCAGGCCAACGGCTGGATGCCGGTGGATCAGTACGTGGGCGGCATTGAGCACGCGATTTTGCACCTGCTGTACTCGCGGTTTATGACCAAGGTGCTGCGCGATCGCGGCCTGCTCTCCTGCGACGAGCCCTTTGAGCGGCTGCTGACCCAGGGCATGGTGCAAAACACCGCCTACAAAAACCCCAAGACCGGTAAGTATGTGGCCCCCGAGCAGGTTGCAGACCCCGACCATCCGGTGGACCCCGACACGGGCGACGCCCTGGAGGTGTTCTACGAAAAAATGTCGAAATCTAAGTACAACGGCGTTGACCCCAAGGCGGTGCTGGCCAAGTATGGGGCCGACACCGCCCGCATGTTCATTCTCTTTAAAGCGCCTCCGGAAAAAGATCTGGAGTGGGATGACGCCGATGTGGAGGGCCAGTTTCGCTTTCTCAACCGCGTCTGGCGTCTGGTGACTGAATACATCGCCACTGCCGGGGCGAGCGGTGATGCGCCCGCCGAGGATAGGGCTGCTGACCTCTCCAAGCCAGAGAAAACCCTGCGCCGCGCCGTTCATACCGCCATCCAGGCGATCACCGAAGACATCGACGGCGACTACCAGTTCAACACCGCCGTGTCGGAGCTGATGAAGCTCAGCAACGCCCTGACCGACTGCGCCGCGAAAGATGCTGCCGTCTACGCCGAAGGCATTCGCGCCCTGGTGCTGCTGCTGGCCCCCTTTGCTCCCCACCTGGCCGACGAGCTGTGGCACCAGCTGGGCCATACCGGCTCGGTTCACCGGGCACCGTGGCCGGTGTTTGACCCCAGCGCCCTGGTGGCCGATGAGATCACCCTGGTGATTCAAATTATGGGTAAGACCCGCGGCACCCTGGAGGTGCCCGCCGACTCTGACCGGGCGGCGCTAGAGCAGTATGCCCGCCAGTCGGAGGTGGCCCAGCGCTACCTGGAGGGCAAGGAGATTAAAAAGGTGATTGTGGTGCCGGGCAAGCTGGTCAACTTTGTGGTGGCCGGGTAGCCGACCGGTAGCCGACAATGCCTTTGGGCCTGCGCCCTGCGGTTATGCTGAGCTGACTATCAGGAGAGCCGATGCGATTAGATGCCGGGTGCGAGCTTTTGTTTGAGACTACAGAGCCCTCGCCGCTGATTTTGATGCTGCGATCGCGCCCCGGGGCCGCCCAGCAGATCATCCACGATCGCCTCCAGCTCGATCCGCCGGTGCCCGTCACCGACTACATCGACAGCTACGGCAACTACTGCCAGCGACTGGTGGCTCCCGCCGGGTCGCTGCGGGTGAGCAGCAGCGTCACTGCGGCGGTTGCCGACGCCATTGACGTGCAGTTTGGGGCCGAGTTTGTGCCCGTGCAAGACCTGCCCGACCATGCCCTTCAGTTTCTTCTGCCCAGCCGCTACTGCCAGGCCGACCTGATGGCCCCCCTGGCCAACGACATTGTGGGCAACATCGAGCCCGCCTACGACCAGGTCGAAGCCATTCGCCACTGGATTCACACCCACATTGAGTACCGCTACGACACCAGCAACGCCTCCACCTCGGCGGTGGAGACCGAGCAAACGCGGGTGGGGGTATGCCGCGACTTTGTGCACTTGGCCCTTGCCCTGTGCCGCAGCCTCACCATTCCGGCCCGCATGGTGGTGGGCTACCTCTATGACCTCAAGCCCATGGATCTACACGCCTGGTTTGAGGCCTTTGTGGGCGGTCGCTGGTACAGCTTTGACCCCACCCAGCCCAGCCCCCGCGGCAACCGCATTGTGATTGCCTACGGACGCGATGCCGCCGATGTGGCCCTGGCCACCCAGTTTGGCCCCCTGGAGCTGACCGAAATGCAGGTCTGGGTCAACTCAGCCCCGCAGTAATTTTGTAGCGTCAACTCCATCGATGGGGGCTTGCCGTCGGTAGGCGTTCTGTGATTTCTGACTGGAGAGTATTGCCAAGACCTGTTGCAAAGATAGGTTACGAAAAAAGCTGCGAAGACATGTCGCGAAGACGACATTTGGCAGGACACTTGAAAACAGCGACGCCCCCGTTTTTGGGCTGGGAATCTGGCTCAGTGACCAGACCAGGTTGGTGTTGATGGATGGGCATTCCTTAATAAATACTGTTGATTGCGCCAGAATCGGTAAAAGCCCATCAATACCCAGTAGAATGAGGGCCATAACCAGCGACAACGCTACCCGTTGCGAGGCAGCCTTTATGGATGCCAATAAATTTTTAAGGCAATATATTGAAGGTCAACGAGACTTTAGATCCTTAGATCTAAGCGGGCTCAATTTTGCTAAAGCCGACCTGCACGATATTGATTTTGCTGGAGTAAATTTGAACGCGGCCAACCTGCCCGCTGGCCCACTTCGCAACCACAATCTAGACCCTGCCAACTGCCTGGGCATTTAGAGCCATACCATATCCGCTAGCGGTGCCTCAGGTCTGAGGGCACCGCTCGTTTTAGTGACACCTGATTGAGTTCTCTACCGGTAAAACACCATGGGCAAAGAAAAAAAAGGCAACAAAGAGGCGAAGAAACCCAAGGCCGAGTCTAACGGCGCTAAGAAGCAGAAGAAAGATCCGAAGCGTTACGATTCACCGGCCTAAGTTTAGGCTAGTTTTTCTAGGTTTTGGGTCAAATTTTCTAGTTTTGCGACGGTCTAAAATTTTCTCTGATTTTTTCTTTGACAAAATTTTAGACCGTCATTTTCAGGCTTGCATGTCTTCCATAATACTTTGACTGAGCCGCTGATACGGAAGCTGTTTCTGCCTAGATCTAGCTTTTGATTTGGCTCACTCTTTTTTAAAATTCATGCCTCAAGCAAACCGATTGATTTTTAGCTGAGGGCGTTATATTGCCATGAAAGTTCTTTTACTCTATCCGCTGTTTCCCCAATCTTTTTGGTCCTACGATCGGTTTATGGAACTGGCCGGGCTGAAGGCCACGATTCCTCCCCTGGGCATCATCACCGTGGCGGCGCTGTTGCCCAGCGACTGGGAGATTCGGTTCTGCGATCGCAACCTCACCCCCGAGACCGAGGCCGACTGGGCCTGGTGTGATCTGGTCATTCTCTCGGCCATGCTGGTGCAAAAGCCCGACTTTCAGGCCCTGATTCAAAAAGCGGTGGCCCTGGGCAAACCCGTCGCCGTGGGCGGCCCCTACCCCACCTCGGTACCCCAAGATGCCCTCGATGTCGGCGCCAACTTCCTGGTGCTCGACGAGGGCGAAATGACCGTGCCGCAGTTCCTTGCCGCCCTTGAGCGCGGCGAGACCTCCGGCGTGTTTCGCTCCCTCGAAAAGCCCGATGTCAGCCAGAGCCCGATCCCCCGTTTCGACCTGCTCCAGCGCGACGCCTACCTGATGATGGCCATGCAGTTTTCGCGGGGCTGCCCCTTTAACTGCGAGTTCTGCGACATTATTTCGCTCTACGGCCGCAAACCCCGCACCAAGGAGCCCGAGCAGGCCCTCGCCGAGCTGCAAACCCTCTACGACCTGGGCTGGCGCGGCTCGCTGTTTGTGGTTGACGACAACTTCATTGGCAACCAGCGCAACGTCAAGCGCTTCTTGCGGGCGCTGATCCCCTGGATGCAGGCCCACCAGTTTCCCTTCACCTTCATCACCGAAGCCTCCGTCAACCTGGCCGAAGACGACGAACTGCTCCAGCTGATGGGCGAGGCCGGGTTTTACGCCGTTTTTCTCGGCATCGAAACCCCCGATCAGGACAGCCTCCAGATCACCCGCAAGGTGCAAAACACCCGCCATCCCCTGGTGGAGGCCTGCCGCAAAATCAACGACGCGGGCCTGCTGATCTACGCTGGCTTCATTCTCGGCTTCGACGGCGAAAAAACCGGCGCGGGCGACCGCATCCAGGCCTTTGTGGAGCAGACCAGCATTCCCCAGCCCATGCTTGGGCTGTTGCAGGCCCTGCCCAACACCGCCCTTTGGGAGCGGCTCAAGCGCGAGGAGCGTCTGCTGGAAAGCGACCAGCACACCACCGGCGACCAAAACACCCTCATGAACTTCATCCCCACCCGGCCGGTGGCGGAGCTGGCCCACGAATATGTGGCCGGGTTTTGGCAGCTCTACGAGCCCAGCCGCTACCTGCACCGCTGTTTTCAGCAATGTCTCAACATTCGCTCGCCCCAGCGTCGCCAGCAGACCATGCAGTTTCCCCTCAACAAGGGGCTGCGGCTGTTCGCCCAAATTGTCTGGTACCAGGGCATTCGCCGGGCGGAGATTCGTCGGCAGTTTTGGCGGCAGCTGTGGGTCATTGCCAGACGCAAACCCCAGATGTTGAATATGTACCTGGGGCTCTGCGCCGCCGGGGAGCACTTTTGGGAATACCGAGCCCTGGCGCGCCAGCGACTCAGCCAGCAGCTGGGCTACGACCCCATGGCCCCGGTGCCGGTGGCAACCCCAGCGCTCAGTCTGGCCAGCAAGTAATACCGAATCCCGTCTGTATACCTCCAACTGGTAGGGGCATTGCACTGCAATGCCCCTACGAGGTACCGGTTTCAAATCGGGGTTTTGGGCGTCGGACTGGGTGTAACTTTCCAAAAGGCTCTTAGCAGGCTCTCCAGAGGGCCTGCTAGGGCTTTAGATTTGGCGACTCTAGATTGGGGGTTTTAGATGGGGGGCTAGCGGTCTTGAGCCAGGCCCACAGATTGATGCAGCCGATGGTAAGCCCCAGCAGCAGCAATACGTAGGCCCAGGGCAATGACCCCGGCCACCGGTGGTCAACAAACCGCCCCAGCAGGTAGCCGCCCGC
>DATIVG010000349.1:0-12503 GCA_035466075.1 Nodosilinea sp.
TCCCTGGCGGTAAGCCTCCACATAGCGATCGCTAAAGCAGGGGTCGTGAATGGTGCTGCCGAGAATCGGCTTAAACCCGTTGCCCACCGATTCGGCAATCACCTGGCCCTCGCCGCCGCTCACAAACCGAAACACAATCACTCGATCGCTGTCTAGCACCGCCCGGCTGCGCTCCACCGCCCGCACCAGCACCGCCTCCAGATCGAGGGAGCGGCGAATATCCTCGGTGATGTTGTTGAGCAAATATTCTTGCTTAACTTGCTGCTGGAGGGTGAGTTCGGCCTGCTTGCGGTCGGTGATGTCGCGGCCCTCGGGCATCAGCATCACCACCTGGCCCGCCGCATCGACAATGGGCTTGAGCGAAAAGTCGAGCCAGGCCGCGGTGCCGTCGGCCCAGACATGCTGGGTTTCGGCGCGAATGGTTTCGCCGCTGGCGGCCCGGCGAGTGAAGGCCGCCAGCTGCTGCTGCTGCTCGGGAAAGTGCGCCCACCAGGGGGTTTGCCAAAAGGGCTGGCCGACCACAGCGTCGAGGTCAGCGGCGATCGCATCGAGGGCGGTGCGGTTGGCGTCGATCAGGGTGCCCTCGGGGGTGAGCAGGCCCATAAACGCAAAGGTGCCGTTAAAGGCGGCCCGCAGCTTGCGCTCGCTGGCTTGCAGGTCGGCCTCGGCCCGCTTGCGCTCGCTGATGTCGTTAAACAAAATGCCCACCCGGCGCAGGGCCGGGTCGCCCACCGGAAAGGCATAGACATCGTACCAGCGGCCCCAATCGTCTACCTTTTGCTCAAAGCGAGTGGGGGTGCCCGTGATGGCCACCTGGCCGTAGATTTGGTGCCAGTAGTCTTCGATCTCGGGGGCGATGTCGCGAACGGTGCGGCCACTGAGGACCAAGTCGCGGGGCAGACCAGTCAATTCCTCAAAGCGCGGATTCACCTCGACCATGCGGTAGTCCACTGGTTCGTTCCGCTCGTTCACAATGATCTCAGCGATGCCGTAGCCTTCATCTATTTCGTCGAACAGCGAGCGATACTTGGCCTCTGACTCGCGCAGGGACGCTTCAGCCTGCTGGCGCTCGGTGATGTCGTGCCCCACCACCGTAACTTGCCAGCAGCCCTCGGCCATTTTTTGTGAGGTGTAGGTGCTAGACAGCCAGCGCAGCGACCCGTCGCGGTGGCGAAAGCGATATTCCCAGACGGCGCTGCGCTCGGCAAACAGATCGGCAAATAGCTGATCTAGGGTGGCCAGATCGTCGGGGTGCATGCGCGATCGCCACAGCTGTTTGTCGGCCAGGAAGGCCTGGGGTGAGTAGCCTAAAATGCTCTCACAGCCTGAGGAAAAGTAGTTGTACTCCCAGTCGCCATTCTCAAAGACTCGAAAGCTGATAATGACTGCGATCGCACTGTCTAGAATTTGGCTGAGCTGGGCCTCAGAGGTTTGTAGCGCTAGCGCCAGCTGCTTGCGATCGCTCACATCCTCAAACAAAATTGCCACGTGGTGGTCTTTGGGGTCGCCAATGCGAAAGGCATGGACGTCGAACCAGCGACCCCACCGATTTACCTGTCGCTCAAAGCGAATCGGCTCTCCCGTCAGGGCCACCTGTCCGTAGAGCTGATGCCATTCTCCGTCCAGGTCAGGGGCGATAGTGTGCATGCTTGTGCCGCCCAAAACCAGCTCCCGAGACAGGCCCGTCAGCCGTTCAAACTGCGGATTCACTTCGAGCATGCGATAGTCAACCGGCTCACCGTCGTCATTGACAATGATTTCAGCCACGCTGTAGGCTTCGGTCATTTCATTAAACAGCGAGCGATATTTGGCTTCCGACTCCCTCAAGGTTACTTCGGCTTGTTTTCGGGCTCTCAGGTCATGAAAGATCCAGTAAAGCTGCGTAATTTTGCCCTGCTGATCCCACTCTCCAGACACCGATAGAGACACCGGCAAATCTGGCTGCCGCCTAGGGGTGAGCCAGACTTCTCGCCCCTGCAAAAATAGTGTAAATAGGCCAGCAGGCTCAGATGCCTGGGCTGCGGGAGGCGGCGCAGCGTTAATCTGCTCGAGCTGGGCAAAGAAAAAGGCGTGATCGGCCTCGGCAACAAACACCGTCAACGGTTTACCCACCGCATAGTTGGGGTGCAGATTCAGCAGGCGTTCGGCGGCGCTGTTCACCGCGCAAATGGTGCCCTGCCCGTCGGTAATCAGGTAGGCATCGGGGGCAAAGTTAAACAGATTTTGGTAGCGCTGGCGCTCGGTGAGTAGAGCTTGCTGGTTGGTCAAGAGCGCTCTATTTTGCTGGTGCAGCTCCGTCGCAGTCGCCTGGAGTTCATCGAGGGCCGCGGCCAGCTCGGCCATAGCCATGACGGTCAACGACGCTGGCTCTGCGGTGGCGGCCTGTTGCTCAATCTGCTGCAAACGCGCTTGAGCTGCCTGGATCTGCCGGTTTAAATCTAGCGCTTCATGCATGGCTAAACCCTATTCATCATCAGCTTAGCGCCTAGGCCACCAGAGGCTCGTGAGCCACAAACACAATTGTTGAAGGGCATCCCAACCGTGGTTCTCAGTAAACCTATCATTGATGCCAAAAACCCAATCTTTTTGCAAATAAATGTTGAGCAATCTTGCGACTTTGTGACAAGAAAACGGGGGGTGCTCCAACCCTCACAGCTAGCTCACAACAAATCGCTAAACCTAGGGCACAGAGTTCTGGACGCCACTGCCCTAGCGTTGGGGCTAAACCTTAACGCCAGGGCATTCTTTACCAATTTGATTACCCTATGATCCTATCTGATGACGCTCCTACCCATGTTCCTTCGGACAGTGCTGCCGAAAAATTGGCCCATCCTGTGCTGGATATTATTGGCTCACTTCCCTTAGCGACCTCTGCGACCCATAGCAGCATCTATGTTTACGATCTAGTCGATCAAAAAACCTTGCGCTTAAGTAACCCGGTCACCAGTCTATTGGGATATACCGCCGAGGCTTCAGGTGCACCTGAGGATCTCAGCCTGGGTCACCTGATTTGCCCCGACGATCTTGACCGGGTGGCGGAGCATTTTCAGAGCCTTAGCACCCTGCGCCACGGTGAGATGATCACCCTGGAGTACCGCATGCGCCATGCCGATGGCACCTGGCGCTGGTTACGCAGCTATGAGTCATCGCTGATTACGGCCCGAGATGGGTTTCCGCTGCAAATTCTCGGCATTGTTCAGCTGTTGCCCGGCCCGGCTGCGATCGAGGAGGATGCGATCGCAGCCGGGGAGTCGAGCCTCAAACCCGCTGCAATCCAGCCGTTTGCCGTCTCATTTTCAACCCATGGAATGGCAGACTGGCGCATGGATTGAGTGCAAAGCCACCCAGGAAAGAGGCCGCATTATGCCCTACGGGGGTAAGCATATTCGAGTCGCTTTAGGCCCTGGTATTACGCTCTTTGCCTCGCCTGAGAGCCTCCAAAATCTGGGCTGGAAACTTGTATCTGAACAATCGGGGAGAATACCATGATTTCGCTAGTCTCGGCCCATAAAATTCGCTGTCGCTATACCAACCCGACCGATCAATTTCAAATTGTGCGGGTGTCTCATCTGCCCTACTCGTTCTTGGAACGCACGGTTTTACCCCACGAGTCAATTGTCTTTGAGGCCTTTCCCCAAGACAATCTAGAAATTCATACGAGCGCAGTTGCGGGGGCAATTTTGTCGGACAGGATTCCCTGCGATCGTCTGGTCTGTGCCCCCAGCGAGGCGCGGCGATACCCGCGCCATCTCCAGCAGTCTGCCTAGGACATGCATCTGCTCTCGCTTTGGGTCTGGCCACCGTTCTAATCTCATCACCATGGCCGCGCTCAACCCAAAGCCCTAACTTGGCCCTTTTCAGCCACAACCCTGCTCCTTACTACCCCGCAATACCATGACTCAAACCGCTCAGCTTTATTCTGTGTATCTCTCTCCCCATGCGGTGGAGCTGCGCAAGATTGATGATATTGACGGCAGCTATGCCGATCTGGTGTGTGGCCAGGCCAAATACCCCAATGCCCTAAACTTTGCCCTTAGGCTGGCTCGCAGTAGAAACCTGCCGCTGAATAACTTCACTGCCGATCACCTCAAGCCCAGACTGGAGGTCGGTGATGGGGTCGATGGCTGATGTGCAGTTTCTACTTTTTTTAGAGGCCGATTTGCAGCTGCCGACGGCCTCGGTGGCGATGGCCCTCCGGCACCATCCGGGCGATCGGGCTCTGCTGCCTATCGTGCTGTGGCAGTACGGCCTGGCGACCCTTGACCAGGTGAGCGCCATGTTTGACTGGCTAGAGGCCAACGCGATTTAGCGGGGGCGACCAGGGCAGCCCAATTGGCAGGGCCCAATCAGCAAAGAACAGCCGGGGGGCGGGTGAGCTGGTGCTGGTGGGCAACTAAGTGGGCCACGCGGGCTAGCTCGTCGGGTTGCAGGCTAGAGCCCGAGGGCAAACACAGCCCCCGCTGAAACAGATCGGTGGCGACGGCCCCGCCCACCACCTCGCAGTCGGCAAACAGGGGTTGCAGGTGCAGGGGTTTCCACACCGGGCGCGACTCAATCTGGGCGGCCTCTAGGGCGAGGCGAATGGAGTTGCGATCGCAGCCAAAGTCCGCCGCATCCACCGTCAGGCAGGTGAGCCAGCGGGTGGCCCTGCCGTAGGCGGCTTCAGGCATAAAGGTGATGCCTGGGAGAGAGCCCAGGGCCTGGTGGTAGGCGGCAAAGTTGCGGCGGCGGGCGGCGACCCGCTCCTCCAGCACTTGCAGCTGCCCCCGGCCAATGCCCGCCAGCACGTTGCTGAGGCGGTAGTTGTAGCCCAGCTGCGAGTGCTGGTAGTGGGGGGCGGGGTCGCGGGCCTGGGTGGCCAAAAACTTGGCCTGGCGGGCCAGGGCCGAGTCGGCGGTGACCAGCATACCGCCGCCGGAGGTGGTGATAATTTTGTTGCCGTTAAACGAAAAAATGCCCAGGCGGCCCACGGTGCCGGTGGGCCGCCCCCGGTAGGTGGCCCCCAGCGACTCGGCGGCGTCTTCGATCAGGGGCACACCGTAGCGATCGCAGATCTGCCCGATGGCGTCGAGGTCGGCACTCTGGCCGTAGAGGTGCACCAGCACCACGGCCTTGGGCAGCTTGCCCCGCCGGGCTCGCTGGGCCAGAGCACTTTCCAGCAGGTTGGGGTCCATATTCCAGGAGGTGCGATCGCTGTCGATGAAGACCGGGGTGGCCCCCTGGTAGACAATCGGGTTGGCCGTAGCCACAAAGGTCAGGGTCGAGCACAGTACCTCATCCCCCGGCCCCACCCCCAGCAGCCGCAGGGCCAGGTGTAGCGCTGCGGTGCCCGAGCTCACCGCCACGGCGTGGGGCGAGCCCACCGCCTGGCAAAATTCGGCCTCAAAGGCATCCACATGGGGGCCAACTGGGGCGATCCAGTTGGTGGCAAAGGCCGCTTTGACGTAGTCCAGCTCGGCCTCGCCCAGGTGGGGGGGCGACAGCAAAATCGGCTTGGGCGACATACATACTCCTGGGTGATTGTCCTCAGCCCCGCTCTCCCCGAGGTGGGCTGAGGCGGGATTTGACGTGGGGCGACTGCTGAAAATAGTTTTCCAATGGTGGGCACTGCCCACCCTACGGCGGCTACAGTCGCCGGGATTGAAGCGGGTACATTCCTGCCTAAAAATCTCCTTAGTGCTCAACGGTGGCGCGGTAGGCGGGGAAAAAGCGGCCCTGGCTCAGGGTGTCGGGGGCGACCCCCAGGGCCTTGGCCCGCCGGTTGACCAGGGCCTGGTACTGGGCGGGGTCGCTCACTAGCCGCAGACTTTGAAACCGCCACCGCCCCGGCGAAAACCCGGCCTTAAACTCAAACAAGGGGTCTCTAGCGGCCCCCACGCCGCCGCCCAGGTGCAGAACGCGATCGCCGCGTTCCTTGGCCCACTGGCGCACGCAGTCGGTTTCCAGGGTAGTGGGCGACTGCTTGAGAAAGGCCGTGCGGGTGCCGCCAAACAGCGCCTGCACCATGCCGCCAGCCTCGGAATACAGCCCCGCTGAAGCAATTTCGCCCTCGGCTTCGACCACGCACAGGTGCAGGCGATCGCCCAGGGCCTGGTGCAGCCCCTCAAAGTAGCCCTGGTCAAACTCAAAGTAGGTGCCGGTGGCCCCCACCCGCGCCATGGTTTCGGTGTAGATATCCACAAACACCGGCAGGTGGGTGGTGCAGGGCACCAGCTTGGCCACCCAGCCCTGGCGGCGGCAGCGGTTGATTTTGTTGCGGTGGCCCGACTTGGTCTGGTTCCACAGCTGCTCCTCAGACTGGGTGAGGTCGATGGCCACGGTTTCGCCGTGATCCACCACCGTGCAGCCGGGCACGCCAGTGCGAAAGTCTGCATTCAACCAGGGATGCAGCCGAAAGAAGGCCGAGCAGACGCCCTTTTCCTTCAGCCCCTGGCAGAGCTGGACGATCGCCCGGTCGAGAAAAGCCCCGTCCCCCCGCGCCGCCTCGTTGAGCAGCAGCCCCGGATAGCCGTAGGGCGACACCGCATCGAGCTGGTCGGCCTCCCACCCGTCGGCGGCCAGATCGCCGCAGCGGCGCAGCAGGTAGGGGGCCAGCAGCACCCGACCCTCGGCTTCTACCACCATGACCTCGGGCAGGGTGTGGGTGCGGGCGGCTTCTACCAGCAGGTAGTCGGGCAGCTGGTAGATATCGTGGGGGGTGTGGTCGAGCAGCGATCGCCAGCGCGAGCTGTCGGGGGTCAAAACATCGAGCTGCATCGGCAGGCATTCCTTGAGAGGGGTGTACGGGCGACGACCCAGGCCAAGAAGACATCGAGGCGAGGCCAGCGGCGCATAGGCGCCGACGGGGGAGGCCTGAGAGCAGCCGGAGAGGAGCAGAGGAGAGCAATGCGCCCCCTACCGAGCCAAGATCTCTACCCTGAGGCCGTGTTTAGGCCGCAGCGAAAATGAGGGGCCAGGATGGGGCACCACTGACTGCTGGGGCAGGGGGCGCAGCTGAAACCGCTGTCCAATCTCGGCCAGCAGCAGCACCACCTCCATCATGGTGAGGCCCTGGCCAATGCAAATGCGGGCTCCCCCCCCAAAGGGAAAGTAGGCGTGGGACGAAATCTGCTTAGCCCGATCGGCAGACCAGCGACTCGGGTCAAAGACCTCGGGATCGCTAAAGAAGCGGCGATCGCGATGGGTCACCCACTGGCACATGACCACGTTTTCACCCGCTTTAATGGAGTGCCCAGCAATTTCGCAGTCGGCGTTGGCCACCCGCCCAGAGACCCAGGCCAGGGGGTAGAGCCGCAGGGTTTCCTTTGCCACTCCCTCGGTGTAGGGCAGGTGAGGAATGTCGTCTAGGGTGGGCGATCGCCCACCCAGCACCCGCTGCCACTCGGCCAACAGATTGGCCTCGACCTCTGGGTGTTGAGCGATTTTCCACCAGGCCCAGCAAAAAATATCGGCCACAGTGTCATGGCCAATCAGCACAGTGACCAGCTCATCTCGAATTTCTTGATCGGTCATGGTGGCCCCTGTGTCGTCGCGGGCGGCCAGAAACTGAGCCAGCATTGAGCCGTCATCGGGGGGGTGGGCACGCCCTGCTTTAATCGTGTCGTTAAGCCAGCGATCTAAACGGGCGGTGGCCTGCTGGTAGCGCCGGTTGCTGGGGGTCGGCAATCGCTCTGGCATGAGATACAGCAGCCAGTTGCGATCGCGATGGTCATACTCGCGCAGCGAGGCATCAAAGGCGGTGGCGATCAGCTCGACCTGGGCCAGGCCGACCTCGCCCAGAGCGATTTGAGCAATGATCTGACGCCCCAGAGCGAGCATTGCCGTTCGTATCTCGACCTGATCGCCGTGGTGCCAGGTATGCAGCAGCGATTGGGTCAGGGTGACGGCATTCTGGCCATAGCCCACTAAATGATGGCGTTGAAACAGGGGCACCATCAGCCGTCGCTGCCGCCGCCAAAAGGTGCTCTCATTGACGGCCAGCAGGCCATGGCCAAATAGGGGGTCAAAAAAACGAGACTCGCGCCCCTCGGGGCGAGCGACGAAGTTAGCGCCCTGGGTGACAAATACCTCCTTGATCAGATCGGGGTGGTTGAGAAAGTACACCGGGTGGGGGCCAAACCGCAGCTTGACAAAGTCACCTTGTTTGGCGCACTGGCTATAGAAACTGAGTGGATTCAGCCGGTAGTCGAGAGCGTGGCCAATCACTGGATAGGCCTTTGGCTCAGCCAGGGGATAATTGTATGAAGTGGTTGGCAGAGCAGTAGTCATAACGAGAACCATCCTTTAGTAGATCAGGCAAACATGCCCACAGGGCCATAAACGGTCAAACCTCAAGCAATCTGTCGCACCAGGGCAAAGGCCTCGGCGGCGGCGACGCCCACCGTGGCCCCCCGCAGCTGGGCCAGGGCCTGCAGCGCTGGCAGCGATCGCGGGTGCGGAAACGGCTTGATCTCGTCGCGGTAGCAGTCCATCGCCTTGAGCTTGGTGGCCAGGTAGGGGGTGATATCGGCAAACACCGTGGGCCGAAACACCTGGTCGCCCTCCGGCGAGGCCCACTCGGTTTCTGAGAGGGTTTCGTAGCAGAGTATCTGGCGCACCGGGCAGTGGTTAATGGGCCGCGCCGCCACCAGCCCCGCCAGGTACACCCGCTGGTGATCGGCGTGAATGTCGCCCCGGTGCGGCAGGTAGAGAATGGTGGGCCGCAGTCGCGCGATCGCTTCACCAACGGCATTGGCCAACTGGTAGCCCGGCAGGCTGTCGAGCCGGGGGGCCGGGAAATCGAGATGGGTGGTGCTGGCTACCCCCAGGGCGCGGTGGGCGGCGCGGATATCCTGCTCTAGGGCAGCCTGGTCATCGTCGGGGTAGAGGTCGGGGTCGCCCTTGGTCATAATCAGCACATGCACCACATCGCCCATGTCGGCGTGGCGGGCAATGGTGCCGCCGCAGCCCAGGACCTCATCGTCGGGGTGGGGGGCAACTACTAAAACAGACTGGCTCATAGAAGGTTTGGGGGAAAGGTACGCGCATCGGCATCAGCGAACGTCAGGCTACGCCCAGGGCCAGGGGGCGCGATCGCACCCCCGGCGCCTCCACCAACCACCGGGTATCGGGGCCGCAGCAAAACAGCACATCCAAAATCGACAGGTTTGGAATAAACCCCGCCTCGGGAAAGAGCTGGGCATAGCGGGGGGGCGTAAACTCCTGCCAGAGCACCTTCACCCCCGCCGCTTCAAACAGCGCCAGATCCATATAGTCGCGGCCCCCTGGCCCCGAGAGGTAGGTATCGGCCCCCACCGCTTTGCAGGCCGAAATCAACAGCTCGCTCTTGTGCCCCTGGGTCGGCAATTCTGACAGCCGCACGATGGGGGTATGAATCTCGAGCTGCTGCATCACCCACTTAATCAGCGTCATATTCAAAGCGCAGAGATTGTGCCAATCCTGCTGCAACAGGTATTGCAAGTCGGTGGCGTAGCGATCGAAGTAGGGCGCCGGCGAATAGTTGGTGGTCAGCGTGCCCCAGTGCTTGCGGTTCCAGGCGGTGTCGGGGTTGATTTTGACATCGAGAATGCGCTGGTTTTGCTGGTGTAACACCGGCACCGTCAGCCACTGATCGCCCTGGCTGGTTTTGACCTTATTGCGGTGCTGGAGACCCCGCCGCAAAAACTCAACATTGTCCATCACGATGAACAGATCGGCCTGGGCTAGTTTGTGAAAAAACCCGAGGTAGGGCAGGTACTGGGGTTGGTGAATGGCGGCAATAGTCATGGTGAGTAAGGAGTGAAATAACTAGAGCGATCGGACCAAGAAAGTCTGGAAGCCAACTATCTTTTGGTGGGCAGTGCCCACCTACGGTGGATTCAGGAGAGTTCTGCGTCATGGCGCTCATAGACGCCTTCTCTGCGCAATACCACTGGAATGGTGAGCAATAGAATCCAAATATCTAGCCCCAGCGACCACTCTTCGACATACCAAGTATCCAGGTTGAGGCGATCGTCCAGGCTGTTATTTAGGCCCCCCTTGACGGCTTCCCAGGCGGTCATACCCGGCGGCATGAGCAAGCGCTTTCGCTGATCAGGCGTATAGGTTTCGAGCGCCGACATCAGTAAAGGGCGTGGCCCCACCAGGCTCATTTCACCGCGCAGCACGTTAAAGAGCTGGGGCAGTTCATCCAGGTGATAGTCGCGCAAAATCTTGCCTACGGCGGTAATGCGAGGATCGCCTGCAAAGGTGTTAATGCCCGCCCCCATATGGATGGCCCCATCGACCATGGTGCGAAATTTGTAGATATAAAAGGGCTGGCCAAACCGGCCCATGCGCTCTTGAATAAACAAAATCGGGCCGGGGGAGCTGAGGTAGACGGCAGCTGCGATCGCAGCCAGCAGCGGTGCAATCACCACCACCCCAACCGCCGCCAGCACCACATCGATCAGCCGCTTCACCGCCAGCTGAAACTCAATTCCCTGGCGCGGGCGGAAATGATCTCGCTCCAGCCGTTTCCAATCGGTCAGAGACCGGGTTTTAGCATCAGTTTGCACGGGCAACACCTCTGGTGGGTAATGGGCAACGCGCGACTGCCCAGGGCAGCCGCCGGAAACTAACGCCGGGCCTGGGGGGCCGACACCGCCTGGGCGATGGCCTGGGGGGCCGCCATCTGAATGCCCAGCTCCTGGTACCAGGCCGCCAGGCGTTCAAACACATAGCGCTCGTCGTAAAGGGCCTCCACCCGCTGGCGGCTAGCCGCCCCCCACCGCTGCCGCCGGTCGCCATCGCCCAGCAGCTGCCCCAGCGCCTCAGCTAAAGCATCGCTATCCTGAGGTGGCACAATCAGCCCGTTTTCGTCGGGAATGACCGCCTCGCGGCAGCCGCGAATATCGGTGGCAACCACGGGCAACCCCATGGCCATCGCTTCTAGAATGGAGCGGGGCAGCCCCTCGCCAAAATAGGTGGGCAGGGCAAACACATCCAGCAGGCCCAGCAGCTCTGGAATGTCGTCGCGAAAACCCGTAAACGTAACGCCGTCTTGCAGCCCCAGGCTCTGCACCTGGGCCACCAGCTCGGCCTCAAAGGGCTCGGGGTCGGTGCCGAGCTCGCCGCCGACAATCAGCAGATGCAGATTGGCAAACCGGGGCCGCAG
Source organism: Nodosilinea sp. (assembly GCA_035466075.1). Classification (GTDB taxonomy): domain Bacteria; phylum Cyanobacteriota; class Cyanobacteriia; order Phormidesmidales; family Phormidesmidaceae; genus Nodosilinea. The sequence goes on from DATIVG010000349.1 coordinate 11,135, forward strand.
CTGAGCAACCGCCTCCACGAGGTAGGCAAATCCCTTTTGCCGCGTCAGTCGCCCAATGGTGCCAACCACTAAAGCGTCGGGGGAGATGCCGAGCTGCTCGCGCAGTCGGGCTTGAGCCCCTGAGCTAAGGCGCTGCTGAGAAAATTTGTAGCTGTCAACCCCGTTATTGAGGTGGCGAACTCTATGGGCTGGGCAGAGATTTTTCTGTTGGGCGGTGACAAAATCTTCGTAGCTTTGCGTCAAAATCAAATCGGTGAACTGGGCACAAAATTTCTCAATGGCAAAGTAGCTAGCATATTGCCGGGGAGGCAGCAGATCGTGAAAGGGAAACCCGTGGGCGGTGTAGACAATGCGCTTAACCCCGGCAATTTTGGCCGCCACGCGGCCCAGAGCAGCAGCGATGGGGGTGTGCACATGCACCAGGTCGTACTGCTGCTGACGCATCAGCTGCACCAGCCGAATTAAACTTTTGAAATTCTTAGTGGGCGAAATTTCACGATCGATTTGCACCCGGTGCACCCCATAGCCAAGCCTGCTAAAGGTGGCCGCATCGGCATCGGGAGAGCAGGCCACCTCAACCTCCAGGCCACAGCTGAGCAGGTAGTCGATCTGGGGACGCAGCAGTTTCAGCGTGGTCGCCCCCACCGCACAAACATGTAAGATCTTCATTACTAAAAAGCGTAGTTGGACAAGGCCATACAGACTTGATCAGTCCAATAGCTGCAATCTTTAAAGGCTTAGAGCGTGTTTGAAAAGCAGTTTGCTGTAGCTTTAGTCACCTGCTGATCCCCCCCGCCCCCCTTAAAAAGGGGGGTTAAAGGTCCCCCTTTTTAAGGGGGATTTAGGGGGATCTCCACTTCTGCTACAAGCAATAGGACTTTGCAAACGTCCTCTTAATGCTGTGTTTAATGTAGGCAATGACAGCAAGTAAAACATGCCATTTTGCCCACCCCTAAGCATTGTCTACCCACCCTAAAGCGACCATTGAAGCTCTGGGGCATGTGGCACCCCAACAGCCGCGATGCCACATGCCGAAAACAAGTCATTCAGATATCGAAAAATTGCTGTGCAGCTTGCTTTTGCAGGACGACGATCGTCACCTTGTAGGGCTTAAAAAGCCAAAAGAAACGCTGACTTGAAAACTCGTTCAGCCTGCGTTTAACGATGAGCTTGGCTAACTTTAGCGCCCCTCCCACCATATTCGCCGCGATCTGACCATAGCTCATTTCCCCCAAGTCTTGACCATAGCTGCCGTCGGTCACGATGGTAGCTGACCGCACCACAAACTCAGGGAAGAGTTCTGCAACCTCCTCTGGGGAAGGTCTGTACATCGTATCAATGGGATCGCCGTGATGAGGATAGTCGAAGG
>DATIVG010000350.1:0-5139 GCA_035466075.1 Nodosilinea sp.
GCGGTTGACTTTACCGAAGCCCCCTCCGGCGACGGCCTTTCCTCCCTGGACGCCGCCTTTATGGCAGACCCCGACTTCACCACCGAAGCCGAGCTTGACCTCGATGCGCTGCTCAACGCCCCGGCCCCAGAAACCGCATCCGACGACCTACTCGACAGCCTAGACGACATCAGCGATTTGAGCTAACCCTGGCCCCGACGGGTTGATCGCCCTACCCACGGGTGAGGACATCCAAACCTCCTAGAACCCGCTAACGTCTGGGGCTGGGGCCGCCTATCTACTAGCCAGGCTGCGCAATACGATGAAAAGGGGTGCCTAGATTATCCGGGCACCCCTTTTTGCTCTCTCCCAGTTGTCTTGGCTCTAATCGGGCTTTTTCTCCGGCATCATGCACTTGTCGGAGTCGCAGCCTGCCGGGCCCGCCTCAATCACCTCGCCCGCGTCGTAGCGCGACAGGGCGGCGTGGAAGTTATCGGTGCCGCGCCGCGCCTCCACCTGCTGCTTGAGGGCCTCGTAGGTGGCTTTGTCGATGGGTTCAAAGGGCAGCCGGGGGAAGGTTTGCAGATCGTCAAACCGGGCCAGCAGGGCGGCGGAAATGTAGCCCTCATCGTTTTGGATGACCTGGTAGATGCGCTCGGCCAGCGACTCCAGCTCGGGCTCGCGAAACTCGATGGTGGCCGAGGTGTTGTGGGTGGTGTAGTGCTTCTGCACCTGCATGTAGAAGTCAAACTGAGCCGCCGCCGAGAATTTCTCAATGGCGATCTCGTCGGCCCCAGGCACGTTCGCCCAGGGCACCTCCACCGGAATTTCCACCAGCCATTCGGTGCAGCGGGGATCAAAGGGGTCGTTGAGCAGCCCGCCGTTCTCGTCTTTGTCGGACTGGGAGGGCACCACGGTGTAGCCGTAGTCGATACAGGCCATGGCCACCGGGTCGTTTTTGCGGAAGGTAATGCGGCGAATGAAGCGCTGGGCCTTGGGGGGGTGCCAGCCGGGGCTAGCGCCGGTGAGCAGCGACTTGGTGCCCGCGGGCTGTACCGTGGTGCAGCGGTTGGGGGTGACCAGGCCGTGGCGATCGCAGTATTCGCCCACCACCCGGTGCACAATGGCTTTCCACCGGGTCAGAAACTCTTCTTCGCGGGCTTTGAAATCGAGGCCCTGCATGGTGTCGGGGCGCCCCGCCTCCCACCAGCGCAGCCACTCAACCCCAAAGGCGATCACAAAGAAGTCAAACAGGCCGGTGAAAGACACACCCACAATCGGGTCTTCCAGGCGCGACTTCTGGTAACGGGGTTCCTGAAACTGGTGATTGAGCAGGACGGCTACGGAGAGGGCGGCGGCGGTAAAGGCGTCCTCTTGATCCTGGAGGTTTTTGGGATCGAGCTGGTTGAGGTGTACCTCGGCCAGGTTGCAGTGGAAGTTGGCCCCCAGGATTTCGCCGCAGGGGTTGAGGCCGTAGCGGTCGTCGGCTCCGGCCCGGCGCTTGGCCTCCCCGGCCCACTGAATTGCCCCTTCGCCCGAGTAAAACTGCTTGCGCACCGAGTCCACGCAGTCTTGCAGGCTGGGCTTGGTGTGGAAGACGCGGGTGTGGTTGGCCATGCGCAGCACGTCGCGCTCGGGGTCGATGCGCCAGTTGCCCTCGCCATCCTGCTGCCAGAGGTTGTCTTTGGCGCTGGCGGCCAGGGTGTCATTGCTGTCGAACTGGCGCATGCCCGCGCTGCGGCGGATGTTGCCCGCCACCACACAGGCGGCGGCTTCGTCGATCAGCAGGCAGCACTCGACGGAGTTGAGCTGGCGACCGAGGGCCTTGTTGAGAATGGCGGCACAGCGGTCGTAGAGCAGCGACAGGCGCACGGGGTTGGCGACGCCGCCAAAGCCCTTGAGCTTTTCGCCCGCCGGGCGCACGTCGCGCAGGTCGATGGTGACCTGCACCTCGCCGGTGAACTGTTCGTCGGTGGCCAGCTCTAGCAGGGTTTGGTAGGACTTGACCCAGCCCTGGCGGCTGTCGCCCACGCGAATGGTGACCTGGTTGCCCTCGATGGCGACATCGGTGACCTCGCGCCGCTCACCCACCGGGGTTTCGCCAATGCCGCCCGCCATGGTGACGCTGAGGCGGTTGCGAATGGCGGGGATTTGGTTGATGTACTTGGGTTCGAGAATGGCTCCGGTGCCGCAGCCCATCATGGCCAGATCCATCATCAGGCCGAAGGCGCGCCAGTCCACCACGTCGGTGCTGGTGCAGTTGTAGGCCCCCGAGAAGTTTTCGGGCTGCTTGCTCCAGGCGGTGCCGCCCACCCACAGCCAGCGGCCCGAGGGTAGGGCTTTGACCTGGCGCTGCATGCGGTTGAGCAGGGCGGTTTCGGCGGCGGTGAGGTGGCCCAGCTCGACTAGGCCCGCTAGGGTGCGATCGCACACCTGATCCCAGGTTTCGCGCTGCCCCTCCACCACCTCACCCCGGCGGCTGTAGGTGCGATAAAACACAGGAAACGCCGCCGGAGCTGCCTCAGGGAATGGCCCCTGCTGCCGGGTACGGGGAAGTTCTTGAACCATGGGATCAGCCTTTTGCTAGCGAGAGAGTACGTAGATCGGCGCTTGCCCAGACCCAGAGGTAGAAACCAGCATGAATCGGCGAATTCTGATCTGAGCCTGGCTGAGCGCCCCAATGGTCGATCATCATAGCGGATTATTCTCAGATGTAGCGTCTAAAAATCAGCTTTTCCAAAGATCTAGCGCTACATCTAGAAGTCCTCAGCCTCCAGATAGCGCAGGGCCAAGCTGGCAATGGCCACACAAAAAGGCCGGAGAGACTAAGGCTCCCCGGCCAATACATTGGCTTTTAAGCAGTGACTCAATCAGCCTGTAGAGGCCGGTTGAGTCGATTTAGCTGACGGGTACCGCCACCGATTCGGCCGACTCGGCACTGGCCCGATCGGTCTGCTGCTTGGCCTCAATATAGGCCGCCAGCTGCTCTTCAATGTTTTGCCGCACAACCTGGCGGAAGTCGATGAAGTGCTCGGCCTGGGCGCATACCGATACGTAGTTGGCCGCCACAGCCGGGTAGCGCCAGAGAATGGAGGCCAGGTTGAGCCAGAACCGCAGCCGGGTTTTGCGCACCACGCCCTGACGCCACAGGATGATGAAAAAGGCGCGAATGGTGATCCAGTTGATATCCGGTGCCCCCGCAGAGGTGGTGCGGTTTTTGTAGTTGCGCTTTTGGGCCTCGCCCAGCATCAAGAAGTGGCGATAGGTGCGGTTGAGCACCGTCAGCGGGTCGTAGAGATCCCAGAACACCTGGATATATTCTTCGGTGATCTCTTCAATGGGCCGAGTGGGCACAAAGTTCATCAGGGTAGTCTGGTTGATGTCGGCGCTCTTGCCCAGCAGACGACCTTCTTTTTCTAAGCGGTGCCAGAGGGCGGTGTCGGGCAGCGCTTGCAGCATACTCACCAGGGCGGTCGGAATGGCGGTCTGTTCTGCAAACTCATAAATGCGCTGGCCTGCTCCAGACTTTTCGCCGTCGAAGCCGACGATCAGCCCCGCCATCACCCGCAGCCCCGCCTGGGCGATGGAGATCACCGACTCCGACAGGGGGTCGCGCATGTTCTGAAACTTTTTGGTCATGTTGAGGCTGTCGTCGTCTGGGGTTTCAATGCCCAAAAAGACGGTGCCAAAGTTGCAGTCCACCATCATCTGCATCAGCTCGGGGTCTTGAGCCAGGTCCACCGAGGCCTCAGTGGCAAAGGAGAAGGGATAGTTACGCTCCTCCATCCAGGGCTTCATGGCCTTGAGCAGGAGTTTGACGTTGCGCTTGTTGCCGATAAAGTTGTCGTCGACCATGAAAATGCTGCGCCGCCAGCCCAGGTCGTAGAGACACTGAAGCTCGGCCAGCAGCTGCTCGGGGTCTTTGGTGCGGGGCTTGCGGCCGTAGAGCACAATGATGTCGCAAAACTCGCACTGGAAGGGGCAGCCGCGGGAAAACTGCACCGACATCTCGGCGTAGGCGTCCATCTCCAGCAGGTCGTAGCGGGGCACCGGGGTATCGGTGACGGCGGGCTTTTCGCCGCCGGAGCGGAAGGTGCCGGACTGGTCGCCCCGTTCCACCGCCTCCACGAACATGGGCAGGGTGATCTCCCCTTCGTCGAGAATCAAGAAGTCAGCCCCGGCATCTTCAGATTCATGGGGCATGGAGGTGGGGTAGGGGCCACCCACCGCCACCAGCTTGCCGTAGCGCTTGGCGGTTTGCACCGCGTCATAAAAGTCTTCTCGATGCACGATCATCGCTGAGATGATGACGATATCGGCCCAGCGCCACTCGTCGTCGCGCACCTCGCGGACGTTCCGGTCTACCAGCTTGTAGTTCCAGCTTTGGGGCAAGATGGCGGCTACGGTGACCAACCCCAAGGGGGGAAGCTGCGCTTTGAGGCCAACCAATTCCAGGGTTTTATCGAAGGACCAAAAACTTTTTGGAAAGCGTGGATAAACCAGAAGAATATTCATAGAGACCGTATGGGTATCTTCGCCATGCTACGAGAGATACCTGAAATAATCAAACGCAAAACTTGAGAATCTGATACTCAGAGCAACAAAAGCTAGGCAAAAGCTAGGAAGAGAGTTGCCTTTCGCAGTTGTCACAGTGCCCACAGCGCCCCAGCCGCTGGGCCTCGGTGCGAAAGCCAAAGGCCACCAGCAGCCCCTGCCAGCGGCACTGGCGGCTGTGCAAAAACTGGTGCATCTGCTGACTGGCCGCCGCCTGCAACCCGGGCGAATGCTGGGCCCTGGCCGTGAGCCGGTACTCAAAGGGGCTCACCCACTCCAGCTGCCCCACGCTGTGCAGCCACGACAGCGCCACGGCCCCCTGGTCAAACCGCTGGCCAATGTCGCGCACATCCCCCTGGGGCGGAATTTGGTTGACCAGGCGCTGGGCCTGTTGCTGGAGGGCCTGGGTCTGGGCCTCAAAGAACTTGGCCCGCTGGCGATCGCCCGGTTCTAGCCAGCCGGTGGGCTCGCTGACCAGGGTGAGGGCCTGGGCGGGCTTGCCGTCGCGCCCGGCTCGGCCGACCTCCTGGACGTATTCGGTGATGGTGCAGGGGGCCTGGTAGTGCACCACCCAGCGCGTATTGCCCTTGCTTATGCCCATGCCAA
>DATIVG010000351.1:0-2931 GCA_035466075.1 Nodosilinea sp.
ATCTCCCCGTGCGATCGCATCCAAAAGTAGGGTGGGCAATGCCCACCACCCCACCCATTCACCCACCACCAACCTCTCCTCTCAACTATCCAGGGATGGTAGGGGGCGGATGGTAAGCGGGGCTCAACCGATGGGGTTGGCTGCGATTCCTTGGGATAGCTTCGCTAACGCAGGTGCAGAAGGTGGGCGGTGCCCACCCTACAGTGGTCTACTGGCCATGAAAGAACTGGTGCGGGGGGTCTACGGCTCCGATAGCAACGAGGCCCAGGCCATCGGCTACAAGAAAAAGTCGGAGCGCAAGCGCCCCCGGCGATCGGCGGCGTAATACCAAATCCTGCCTGTATAACCCCCGATTTGTAGGGGCATTGCAGTGCAATGCTCCCTACGAGGTATCGGTTTTGAACCGGGGTTTTGGGCGTCGGATTGGGTGTAACTCCTGATCTTGAACCGCATGCCCCTCAAATCGTTTAGGGTTTGGGGGGCATGCCCTTGTCTGAGCGGGCCAGGGGTGAATGGGAATGGGTTGGCTGCCCCGATTGGCTCCCCCAATTGGCTGCCCCGATTAGCTTCCCCTGGCGACAGAGGCCGATCGGGGCAAGTGGGGAGGTCAACACCTGGGATTCGAGAGTCAAACCGTTACAATAGTTTACGGGGATAGTTTAGGCGCGGGCCTGAATTGTTCTCAGGTGTTTCGTCCCCTTCTCCGAGCGTGCTATGGCCTTAGACACTGCCCAGGATTCAGCTCAGCCCTTTGGTGGCTCCATCGATATTATCGATGCCGAGGCCATTACCGTGACCGGAGAGGTGCTGGGTGAGCCTGGGGAATTGCCGGTGGCGCCCCGCCCCGTGGCCCCCAAGCGTCAGGATCCGTTTGAGGCCTTTGGCTACGACCCGGCTGCGATCGCAGCCCACTATCGCCGCCGCCCGTTTCAGGTGTGGGCTCGGTTCGTGGGCATCTTCCTGCCGCTGATCGGCTTCTTTGTGCAGGCCTGGCTCGATCGCCGCTCCGGGCGCACCGCCGAAAACGAGGCGCTGCGGGCCACCCAGCTGCGCGAGATGCTCACCAAGCTAGGCCCCGCCTACATCAAAATTGGCCAGGCCCTCTCCACCCGCCCCGACCTGGTGCCGCCGCTGTTTCTCGAAGAGCTGACCCGGCTGCAAGACCAGATTCCCCCCTTCCCCAACGCCATCGCCTACCGCTTCATCGAAGAGGAGCTGGGCGCACCCCCCAGCCAGATCTACGCCGAAATCTCTGAAAACCCCATCGCCGCCGCCTCCCTGGGCCAGGTGTACAAAGGGCGGCTGCACAGCGGCGAAGCCGTCGCCATCAAGGTGCAGCGCCCCGGCCTGGCCCAGCGCATTGCCCTCGACCTGCACATCCTGCGGGGGCTGGCCCGCTTCGCCACCAACCGCATCAAGCAGATCCGCAGCGACCTGGTCGCCATCATGGATGAGTTTGGCGAGCGCATCTTCGAGGAGATGGACTACACCCACGAAGGCCAAAACGCCCAGCGCTTTGGCGAGCTCTACGGCCACATTGCCGACATCTATGTACCCCACATCTACCCCCAGTACACCGCCCGCCGGGTGCTGACCATGGAGTGGATCGAGGGCACCAAGCTCACCAACATCGACAAGCTCAACAGCCTCGGCATCGACGCCACTCACCTGATCGATGTGGGGGTGCAGTGCTCCCTGCGGCAGCTGCTAGAGCACGGCTTCTTTCACGCCGACCCCCACCCCGGCAACCTGCTGGCCATGGCCGACGGCAAGCTGGCCTACCTCGACTTTGGCATGATGAGCGAGGTCAAAGCCTACCAGCGCTACGGCCTGATCGAGGCGGTGGTGCACATGGTCAACCGCGACTTCGAGGGGCTGGCCAACGACTACGTAAAGCTGGAGTTTCTCACCCCCGACACCGACCTAACGCCGATTATTCCAGCCCTGTCCAACGTGTTTAGCAACGCCCTGGGGGCCAGCGTAGCCGAGCTCAACTTCAAGAGCATCACCGACGAATTTTCGGCCCTCATGTACGAGTACCCCTTTCGGGTGCCCGCCTACTACGCGCTGATCATTCGCTCGCTGGTCACCCTGGAGGGCATCGCCATCAATGTTGACCCCGAGTTTAAGGTGCTCAGCAAAGCCTACCCCTACGTGGCCAAGCGACTGCTCACGGATCAATCGCCGGAGCTGCGCGCCTCCCTGCAAGATCTGCTGTTCAAAGACGGCAGCTTTCGCTGGAACCGCCTGGAAAACCTCCTGCGCAACGCCCGCAGCAGCGACGACTACGACATGGATCGGCTGATCGACCAGACCCTGGAGTTTTTGTTCTCAGACCGGGGCTCGTTTTTGCGCGATCGCATCGTCAGCGAACTGGTCAACGGCCTCGACAACTTTGGCCAGAGCACCGTGCAAAACCTCACCACCGCCGTGCAGCGCCGCCTGGGCCTCAAAAAAGACCTGCCGCCCGCCGCCGTGGCCGCCCCCAGCGACCTCGACAACCTGCGACGCATTGTCGATATTTTGAAAGACACCCCCGGCTTTGACGCCGCCCAGGTGGCCAGCCGCATTCCCACCCTGCTGTTTAAGCCCGAGACCCAGGCCATGGGCCAGCAGGTGGTAGCGGGCCTGGCCCAGCGCGGTCTCGCCCGCCTGGTTCGCAGCCTACTGCTAGAGGGAGAGCCCACGGTGACCAGTAGCCCCCCGCAGCTCACCCCAGCCGGCTCACGGCGCTAGAACCGCTACCGGTGCGCCTGATGACCTGTCTACATCAGCTGAAGAGGGCGTCTGATACTAAATCCGACTTGTATACCCCTGAAATAGGGTAGGGTTGAGGAATGGCTAGACCCCTCCATCTCGAACCTCATTTTTCAGCTGACGAGCTTAAATCGCGCTATCTCGCTAGCGGTGACCCTGTTGAGTCTCGACGTT
>DATIVG010000352.1:0-6777 GCA_035466075.1 Nodosilinea sp.
GAGGTCGGCAATGTAGGTGCCCGCCTCAATCAGCTCCTGCATCTTTTGCAGCTCGGCCTCCGCGTCGCTAAAGTAGCTCGAATCGACAATGATGCAGTTGCTCGACTTGGCCAGGTTTTGAAAGATCAGCTGCTCGGGGCTAGGCGTCGCCTTCCACCAGACAAACTTGGGCAGCTCCGGCATGGTCAGCGAGGCAATCAGATCGCTCACCCGCTCCAGGGCAGCCTTGGTGCCCCGCAGGTTGATGTACTCACAGCACACCAGGTTGCCCGACCCCTTCTTCTGCACCGGGCAGTACACCGACACCTGGGCCGTCACCCCCGTATCCTTACCAAAGGTAGGGCACAGGCTAATGATGCGGCAGGGGTTGTGGGCGGCAATCGACTCGCTGAGGCTAAAGCCCCGCTGGTCCAGGTTGGCGTACAGCTTCTGCGCTTCAGACAGCTGGGCATACTCCTGGCGAATCCGGGCCAAAGTCGGCGGGTCCACCCGGCCCGTCACCCGCAGGTCGTAGGCAATCTGCGCCTGGCGCAGCGCCTCCCGCGTCTGGGGGCCGTGGTTGCCGTCGATGAAGCCAGCGTAGTGCCCCAGGGCCGCCAACACCTGCTGCACCTCCTCGGGCTCGTAGATCACCATGGTGAAGGTGGTGGCGCGGGTGGCCATGGGCGCCGCCGCCCCCGAGTCCTGCATGCGCCAGATACTTTGCAGCTCTGACTCGATCTCGTCGAGGGAAATATCCTTGGGCTTTTGCAGCGCAACAACGGGAGTAGTGGTCATAGGGCAGTGGGGATAAAGGGAAAATTCGAGAGGTTTGAGTTTTGAGGTTTGAAGTCTAAATTTTGAGTTTTGAGTTTGGGGATTGAGTTTTAAGCCGTAGGGTGGGCAATGCCCACCGTCACTCACGACCTTTCCACGACCTTTCCAAGGCGGCCTCAGCCCTTTCCTACAGGCGTCGCCAGCGACGACCGTCTTTGTTCAACAGAAACTCCGCCTCCACCGGCCCCCAGGTGCCCGCCTCATACATCGGAATCGCCTTCGGATCCGCCGGGGCATCCCAGGCTTCCAGCAGGGGGGTGAGCAAGCGCCAGGAGGCCTCCACCTCGTCGCCCCGGGTAAACAGGGTCTGGTCGGCCAGCATGCAGTCCACGATCAGGCGGGCGTAGGCGTCGGTGTTGGCCTGGCCAAAGGCCGCGTCGTAGCGAAAGTCCATATCCACTGAGCGGGTGCGCAGGGAGTTGCCCGGCGTCTTCACCTCAAAGCGCATGGAGATGCCCTCGTCAGGCTGAATGCGCAGGGCCAGCACGTTGTGGTTCATCTGCTGGGCCGCCGACTGAAACATCAGGTGGGGCACATCCTTGAAGTGAATCGAGATCTCGCTGACCTTCTTGGGCATGCGCTTGCCGGTGCGCATGTAAAAGGGCACCCCCTTCCAGCGCCAGTTGTCGATCTCCAGCTTGATGGCGCTAAAGGTCTGCACGGTAGATTCGGGGTTGGCCCCCTCCTCTTCGCGGTAGCCGGGCACCGACTGCCCCTTCATCCACCCCGCCGAATACTGACCCCGCACCGCCGCCTGGGCAATGTCGTCGATATCCGCCAGGCGGGTGGCCTGGAGCACCTTGGTCTTCTCGTTGCGAATGGCGTCAGCATCGAGGGAGTTGGGGGCCTCCATGGCGGTGAGGCAAAACAGCTGCATCAGGTGGTTTTGCACCATGTCCCGCAGGGCTCCGGCGGTCTCGTAGTAGCCCGCCCGGCCCTCCAGGCCCACGGTTTCGGCCACGGTGATCTGCACATGGTCAACAAACTGCCGGTTCCACAGGGGCTCAAAAATGGCGTTGGCAAAGCGAAACACCATCAGGTTTTGGACGGTTTCTTTGCCCAGGTAGTGATCGATGCGGTAGATCTGGCGCTCGTTGCAGACATCCTGCACCACCCGGTTGAGCACCCGCGCCGAGGAGAGGTCTTTGCCGAAGGGTTTTTCAATGATCAGCCGCTGCTTGTCGGGGTCGTCGAGCATGCCCGCCGCCCCCAGCTGCTGGGTGGCCTCGCCAAAGAAGCGCGGCGCCACCGAGAGGTAAAACACCCGGTTGCCCTTGGTGCCCCGCAGCTGATCTAGCTCCGCCAGCAGCGCTTTGAGCGCCTGGTAGGAGGCGGGGCTGTCGATGTCGCCGGGGCAGTAGTACAGCCCCCGGGCAAAGTCGTTCCACACCGCCTCATGGCCGAGGCCGTTGCCAAACTCCTCGACCCCCTCACGCAGGTGCTCGCGGAAAAAGTCGTGGCTCCACTCGCGGCGGGCCACCCCCACAATGGTGAGTTCGGGGGGCAGACGCCGCTCCCGCCGCATCTGATAGATGGCGGGGACGATTTTTCGCTGGGTCAGGTCGCCGGAGGCCCCAAAGATGACCAGGATCTGGGGCTCGGGAATACGGTCTTGCTGAAGACCAGCGCGCAGGGGGTTGTCGAGCAGGGAGACCATAGGTTTACGAGATAAACGCTAGTAACAAAACCCGGAGCCATCGGGGGCAATGGGGCGGTAGTCAGGGGCCGGGGCCAAAGAGTAAATAACCGGGGGGTAACCGAGGGGAGCTAACCGAAATCGACTCCATAGTGACAGCAGATTTTAGAAATCTGGCGAGACTATAGACCGTCTTAATCAACTGCGGGCCAAAGCGTAGTCAGGGCAACCAAATCGGCTCAGCGGCTGGTCTATTCCCAGGGTTACCCAGAAAGCTTAAGCCGGGTTTAAGCTCCGGTTGGGCCCCTAGCTGGTCAGCAGGGTGCCCTGGCGGCGGCTGTGGTCTTGAATGAACGATTCCACCAGGGCGACGTCGTCGGTGCTGCCCACGATAAAGGGCGTGCGCTGGTGAATTTCGCCGGGCACTACGCCCATGATATCGGCGGTGCCGGTGCTGGCGCGGCCCCCGGCCTGCTCGATCAAGAAGGCCAGGGGTGCGGTTTCGTAGAGCAGCCGCAGCTTGCCCTCGGGCTTTTTGGTGGTGCCGGGGTAGAGAAAGACGCCCCCCTGGGTGAGAATGCGGTGGAAGTCGGCCACCAGCGCCCCGGTGTAGCGGGCTGAGTAGCCGTCGTGGCGATGGACGTAGCGGGTGAAGTCGCGAATGGCGTCTTCCCACTGCCAGAAGTTGCCTTCGTTGACGCTGTAGGTGGGGCCGTGGGCGGGCACCTGAATGTTTTCGGTGGCCAAAATAAACTCGCCCAGGCTGGGGTCGAGCACAAAGGCGTGGACGCCCTTGCCGATGGAGTAGACCAAAATGGTGCTGGGGCCGTAGAGAATGTAGCCCGCCGCCAGCTGCTGGTGGCCGTCCTGGAGCAGGTCGGTGCCGGTGTGGTCGAGGTCGTCGCCCTGCTGGCGGCGGATGGAGAAGATGGAGCCGACGTTGAGGTTGATATCGACGTTGGAGGAGCCATCGATGGGGTCGTAGAGCAGGGTGTAGCGGCCGATGGGGCAGTTTTCGGGAATGTAGTAGGGCTTGTCCATTTCCTCGGAGGCCAGGCGGCAGACCAGGCCGCTCTGCTTAAACACCGAGATGAACACGTCGTTGGCGTAGATGTCCATTTTTTTGACGGCTTCGCCCTGGACGTTGGTGTCGCCGGTAAAGCCCAGGGCCGACTCCATCAGCCCGGCGCGGCTGAGGTGGCGGGCAATCAGCTTGCCCGCCAGGGCAATGCGGCCCATCAGGGCGCTGAGATCCTGGGCCTCGGGGCCAAAGCTGTGCAGCTGTTCGAGCACGTGGCGGGCCAGAGTTTTGCAGTCGCGGTCGAGGGCGAAGGCGCTGGCGGAGGGCTGGTAGTCGGCCATGGTTGGGGGTTCCTTGGTAGGGGCAGGGTGCGGCGACGGTCGGGCGGCAATCCCCAGGAGCGAGTCATCGGTTGCCTCCATGGTAGGGAGGTGAGCTGCGATCGCAGGCATCCTTTAGAGACACTTTAGAAATGAGCCTCCCCTGAGCGGCCCCTGAGCGCCCGCTAATAGGCGGGCAGCCCCTCGTCGCCCTGCATCCAGATCTGCTCTTGCAGGGCTTCGTTTTCGAGGTGGAGCGCCACCGCCCGCTGCTTGAGGCCGTCGCGCTCGGCGGCAATCTCCTGGCAGCGGTATTTGAGGTTGGTCTGCTGGTGAAACTGGTGGCCCAGCTCGGCGCTGAGCTCGGCAATTTTTTGGCGCTGGGCTTCGATCACGGCCTTGAGGGCCACCGGGTCGTCCTCCAGGGGGGTGGGCTCAGGGGCGGGGGCCAGCGCCAGGGGCGCGGGGGCGGGGCCGCCCATGCCCTGGCCAGGGCCGTTCATGTAGGCCTGCATGCGGGCCAGGGTGACCTGGTGGCGGGTGAGGGTGTTGTCGAGGTATTGAATGTGCTGCTGGGCCGCCTGGAGCTGGCTGCTCAGGCTCACGGTGAGCGATCGCGCAATCATCACCTCCGAGTTGAGATCCAGCTCCTGGGCGGGGGTGCGGCCCAGGGCCAGGCTCTGGTAGTGGTTTTTGAGCCGCACCAGGTAGTCCTGCACCTCGGCCTGGCCCTGGTGAATGCGCACCCGCAGGCGCTCCAGCTCCAGCTGCTGATCGCCCACCAGCCCCTTGACCCCGGCCAGCAGCTGGTCGAGCACCTGGTGCTGCCACTGGTCTTTGGCCTCCAGCTGCTGCTTGAGGTTGACAATAATTTTTTGCTGAACGTTGGAATACTCTTCGGTTTGCACCAGATGGGCCTGAAGCATGTCGTGGTTGGCCACCTGCTCCTGCATCTCTTCGAGGGAGGCTTTGGCCTGGTCGAGGGCCTGCTGAAGGAGGCAGACCCGTTGAACCAACTTGAAGTCCAGCGAACTTTCCTGGAACATGGCGCAACCAGTGAGGAGGAACTCAAAATCGAGGCAGGGCAGGGGCGGGGGCGGCCCCAGCGGGAGCTGGGATGGGGGAGATCTGAGGCTGACCTGTACCGTAGCAGGCTGAGGGCTGGGGGGATGTTGGGGGCGTTACCAGAGCCAGCGACCCTACGGAAACTTTACACAGTAGATCCTGACCAGTAGAACCTTTAGAACCTTACCGGAAGGGCCAGGTCGGGGGCGATGGGAGCCTCACCCCTGGCTGCACAGCTCTAAGCGGCCAGGGCATTGTCAACCTAAATCGCCAGAATCTCGTCGGTTGGGTTTTGCTCACGCGCCAATCAACCAACAGCTGGAGGGTTGACCCGCCCCTAGGTGCCGACCACTAGCCACCACAGGCTCAGCCCCAGCAGGCCGGTGCAGCCATGCTGAATCCACCGCTGGAGGCCAGACTGACGGCAAATTTTGGCGGTTAGCCACACCGACAGCGCCACGCCCAACAGCAGCGTTGCACCCTGTAGAAAGGCTACCACTGCCGGGTGGGCAACCCAAACCGGCAGATTTGCCCCTGAGGCCCCAAAGGTGGCTAAAGATACCGGCAAAATGCGGCCCCCCTCCCCCAGACCCAGGCGCAGATAATGGGCCAGATTGGCCGCCCACACCAGGGGCAGGTAGCCGTAGGCCAGCCGCACCACCGGGCGGCGGGGCAGTCCGTTAAGTTTTCGCCACAGCCCCTGGCCGCCTTCCACCGTCAGCGGCAGCAGGGCGGGCAGGGCCAGCACTCCCAGGGCCACCAGGCTGTGGCCTAGCGGAGTGCCGATGGGCAGCGACAGCCCGGTTACGGCCTGGAGCTCGGGCAGGCGGTGCAGGTACACGGCCCCCAGCAGGAGGGCCATCAGGGCCACCTCGGCGGCGCGGGGCTGGTGGGTGGTCCACAGCTCGATGCCGGGGGGGCGCAAATTTAGCTCCACCGATCGGTGGGGGCAGGCCTTGAGGCAGGTCATGCAGAGCACGCAGTCGCGGTTGTCTTCGAGCTGGGCGGGGTGCGAGTAGAGGGGGCAGCCCAGGGTGTCCTGGCCTTCGCCCTTGGCGGGGCCGCCCTTGTAGCACTGGTAGGTGGTGCACTCCGCCGAGCAGGTGCCCTGCTGGGCCCGCAGCTCGGTGATCGAGAGCTTGGCAAACAGGCCGTTCATGCCGCCGATGGGGCACAGGTAGCGGCACCAAAATCGCCGCTCAAACAGGGCCGAAAAGATCATCGCCCCGGCGGTAATCAGCAGCAGCAGGCAGGCGGAGAGGTAGGCGGCATCCTCTAGGTGCCATACCTCTTCCCAGACCAGAATCAGGGTGAACAGGCCAAAGAGAAACCAGCCCCCCCAGCGATCGGCGGCCTCGCGGGGCCAGCGTTTAAGCCTGCCGGGGAAGAGCTTTTGCGAGATCCACTGAGTGACTTCGCCGTAGATCATAAAGGGGCACACGGCGCACCACAGCCGCCCCACAAAGGGGAAGCTCAGCAGCACCAGGGGCCACCACCAGGCCCAAAACACGGTGAGCGCCACATTCTCATGGCGCTGCTGGGGGCCAAACCAGAGCACGGCAATCACCACGGCGAACAGCCCCAGGGTAATGCCGTAGTTGATGCGATCGGGCCACCAGGGGCTGCGCAAAAACCGCCGCAGGTTGGGGTAGCGGTTGAGCACGTTGAGCCGCAGCTGTTTCTTTTTGCTCTGGGCAGGCCAGATAATTTCCTCGGTGATCAGGCCGCCGCCCGAGAGCTGAGCCGCTGCCCGCTCGACTAGATTCTCTAGCTCGCGCAAATTGTCGGGGAAGTCGTAGGACTGCAGGCGGCGAATGGCCTCGGGGGTGACGCTTAGGCGGCCAATGCTGCGGCGACGGCAGACCAGGGAGAGGTAGTAGTTCACCCAGTCTTCGAGGTCGGCCTTGCGCACCCGCAGG
>DATIVG010000353.1:0-8285 GCA_035466075.1 Nodosilinea sp.
CCGCCCAGGGGCTGATGGCCTCGGCCCTGCTGTGGGGGCTGGGGTTTGGCCTGGTGTGGCAGGCGGGCACCGGGGCCGCGCCCGTGGTCTGGGGCAGTCTGGCCCTGGGGGTGATGGCCCTGGCCATGGTGGCCTACACCCCAATTGGCTCGGCGCTGGTGGCGGCCCTGGCCCCCGAGGCCCTGCGGGGGGTCTACCTATCGGTCAACTCCATGTGCTGGGCGGTGGGCTACCTAATTGGCCCGCCGCTGGGGGGGTGGGCCCTCGACCAGGGCGATGCCTTTGCCCACGGGTTTTGGCTGGGGCTAATGGCCACGGTGGCCCCAGCCCTGGCGGTGCTGGTCTGGCTCGACCGCCGCCTGCGCCACCGCCGTTCGTAGCTGGCCCATCCTAACTGGCCTACCGGCCAGCTAAACATACGGCTAGACAATTCTGAAGCATAAAACGCTTGTCATACCGTCGTACCCAGGGCAAGAGAAATAATTCGGCATAATAATTCTTACTATTAATTAAAAAACCAATCAGGTTTTTTGAAAAAATAATCAAACAATGCTTTAAAGCTTTATATATCGCCGACATATGGTTATTTAGGTATAGTCTGATACGCTTTTCCAGAGCTAACTACCGCTAACTTGGCAATACCACTGTCAGCCACATCTATGGATAGTTGACCATGCCAAAAGTGATTTCAGTTCACTCTTACCGAGGGGGCACCGGTAAGTCTAATTTGACGGCAAATCTTGCTACCACAGTCGCTAGTCAGGGGTATCGGGTTGGGGTAGTTGACACCGATCTGCCCTCACCAGGGATTCACAATATTTTTGGCCTTGAGCCAGATACCATGACCCACACCCTCAACAGCTACCTGTGGGGCGAAACTGCGATCGCCGACGGTGCCTACGATGTGGGCCAAACCCTCGGACTAGTGGGCGATCGCCAGCTGTTTTTGGTGCCTTCGAGCTGCAAAGCCGACGATATTGCCCGCATTTTAAAGGATGGCTATGACGTGCGGCTGCTCAATGACGGCTTTCGGCAGTTAGTCAAAACCCTACAGCTAGATTATTTATTTATTGACACCCACCCTGGACTGTCTAAGGAAACCTTTTTAACCATTGCGATTTCCCACTGTCTACTGCTAATTGTGCGGCCCGACAAGCAAGACTACCAGGGCACCGCTGTCACCCTAGATGTGGCCCGACAGCTAAATGTACGCCGAGTGCAAATCGTGATCAACAAAGCGCTCTCCTCGATGGAACCCAGCACCCTGCGGCAAAAGGTTGAAGACACCTACGGCGTGCCGGTTGCGGGTCTATTTCCCCTGTCAGAAGATATTGTCAAACTAGCCAGCGAAGGGGTGTTTTGCATGCGCTATCCAGAGCATCCGGTGACCCAAGAATTTCAGGCGGTGGCACGCCAGATTATGGAGTAAATCCCCATGAGCAATACCGGTGATTTAAAAGCGCTTACCGACTCAATTACGGCGGCGACCTCACCCTTTCGCAATTACCTCAGCGATCTACATCAAAAATATTTGCCCCTCACCGACGGTGTCGTAGCCGACTATATTCCTGAGTTAGCCTTGGCCTCCCCCAGCTGGTTTGGCATTGCCGTCGCCACCGTGGGGGGGCAGGTGTTTGAGGTGGGCGACTGTGCTCAGCTCTTTACGATTCAGTCGATCTCTAAGGCCTTTGTCTACGGGCTGGCCCTAGAAGACAACGGGCGAGACTATGTCAACAGCAAAGTCGGAGTCGAACCCACCGGAGAGGCGTTTAATGCCATTGTGCTAGACGAGGCCACCAATCGGCCCTACAACCCCATGGTCAATGCCGGGGCAATTGCCACCGCCGACCTGATCAAAGGCAAAGACGGCACCGAACGCCTCAAGCGCATGCTTGACATGTTTAGCCGCTACACCGGGCGCAGCCACGACATCCATGTGCCGGTGTTTCTTTCTGAAAAGTCGACCGGCAACCGCAACCGGGCAATCGCCTACCTAATGTTGAACTTTGGCATGGTCAGCGATCACATCGATGAAACCCTCGACCTATACTTTCAGCAGTGCTCGATTTTGGTCAACGCCCGCGATCTCAGCCTCATGGCCGCCACCCTGGCCAACGGCGGCGTTAACCCCGTTACAGGCCTGCGGGCCCTCGACCAGCGCTATGTCCAGGATGTAGTCAGCGTCATGCTCACCTGCGGCATGTATGACTCGTCGGGGGACTGGGCCTATCGGGTAGGCATGCCCGCCAAGAGCGGTGTGGGGGGGGGCATAACCGCTGTGTCTCCCGGCAAGCTTGGCATTGGCACTTTTTCCCCACCCCTCGACCCCAAGGGCAATAGCGTGCGCGGCATTCGGGTTTGCCAGGAGCTATCTGAAGAATTTGGCCTGCACCCATTTAACGTCGCCCCCCCATCGAAAGATCTATCCACCTGGATTCAAGGCGGGGATGGCCTAGACGATTGGTAAGGTGCCCGACCAAGGTTTGCCCCTATGCCCTCGCAGGATGTATTCCAGCAAGATGCCATGAGACCTATATTCCACTGCCCTCAGACTACGATCGCAATTTTTCTAGGAGGGCCGTCATTTTGTTGAGCAATCGCGGTAGCTCAATGGGTTTGGTATCGTACTCGTCACAGCCAATCGCCAAGGCTTTTTCGCGATCGCCCGCCATGGCGTGGGCCGTCAGCGCAATCACAGGAATGTGGGCGATGTGAGCGCTGGCTTTAATTTTTTGGGTGGCCTCCCAGCCATCCATCACGGGCAGGCTCATATCCATGAGCACAATGTCGGGGCGGTGGGCGGTGGCCATAGAGACTCCCTCTAGCCCGTCAACTGCCGTCAGCACGTCGTAGTTGAGCCGTCGTAGGCGACGGGAGAGCATGTCGCGGTTCATCTCGTTGTCTTCAACTAGCAGCACTTTGACCGGGGCGGAGGGATCATGCTCTTGGGGGTTGGGGTTAGCCGAGTCGGCGTCTGCGGTAAATGCCTCGTTGTCAAGACGCAGGCTTTCGGCCTCGACTTTAATTTGTTGGAAATAATCGCTCTGGGTAATGGCGGTGACCTCCTGCACCCGCTTGACCTGGTCGATTTCGATTTTGAGCTCGTCAACCTGTCGCTTGAGAGCAGCTTCAGCCAGCTTGCGCTCAGTGACATCCTCCACAATGCCTTCGTAGTAGAGCAGCTCGCCGCTGGCGTTACGGACGGCCCGCACACTTTCGCTGAGCCACATGATGTCGCCGTCTTTGCGGTAGGCCTGGTACTCAAAGCCAGTGACTTCGCTGTGGTCATTGGCCTGTTGGATCAGGCGCTGGCGGCAGTCAGATTCCACATAAATTTGGCTGCCAATTTCGGTGACAGCGCCCATCATCGCTTCGGGTGACTCATAGCCGTGGATGCGCGCCATCGCAGGGTTAATGCTGAGAAAATGGCCGTCAGGCGTCGATTGAAAGATGCCTTCCAAGGCGTTCTCAAAGATGCTGCGGTACTTTTCTTCGGCTAGGCGCAGGGCGTCTTCGGCCTGTTTGCGATCGGTAATGTCGGCCATGGCGCTGAGCACAGTTGCTTCGCCGTTGAAGGTGAGAGGCTGGAGCGAGGCCGTCGCCCAAAACGGTGTGCCATCATCCCGCTTGCCCTGGAGCTCGTAGTTATGAACCGATTGGGTTTGACTCAGGGTTTCGATCAGGGCCTGGTGTTCGGTATCGCAGCAGTAAAACTCCTGAATGGATCGGTGCAGCAGACCACCGCCGCCAAAGGTCTCATTAGCCGCCCCATTGGCGTAGAGAATTTCCCCGTCTGATAATCGCCAAATCAGCACTGGCACTGGAGTTGCCTCGGCAATTAGCTGTTGGGCGCGGTACATAGCTTGCTGGTCGCGCAGGCGCTTTTTCTCTAGGCAGGCGGTGATTTTAGCCCGCAGCAGTACGGGTTTGAAGGGTTTAGTGAGGTAGTCCTCGGCCCCCATTTCAATGCAGCGCACCACACTATCGATCTCATCAAGGGACGAGATCATGATCACCGGAATAGCGTATGACGCCTGACTGCGTTTGAGCTGGCTCAGGACCTCAAAGCCGTTCATTTCAGGCATGACTAGATCGAGCAAAATCAGGTCAAAGGGTTTGTGGTGCAGCAGGTGCAACCCCTCAGAACCGCTGGCAGCAGCGGCCATCGTATAGCCTTGGTGCTCTAGCTGGCGCGACAGCAGATCGCGGTTGGTTTCGTTGTCGTCGATGATCAGAATGTGGCTCCCTTGCAGACTGGCTTCCCCCGTGGGGTTGTGGTCTAGGGCGCGAATGGTGTGCTCGGCCTGCTTGACCAGGCTGGCAGCAGCAGCGCTGTCGAATAATAAATCAACGGTATCGGTGCTTTTAGCGTCGATGGTTTGCAGCTGCTGCCGCGATAGGTTGACGATGTCGTTAACCATGCCGAGCAGGCGCTGGGCCGCTTTGTAGATGCGATCGAGGTCAGGTATTACCTCAGCGGGAGCCTCTTCAAGCAGCATTTCGCAGTAGCCAATGACCGTGCTGAGGGGGGTGAGCATCTCCAGGCGAATGGTGGCTCCAAAGGCGTTGAGGTCTCGGGGGGCCTGCCCCACTTCCATCTGAGTAGGGTCGAGAATGACGTTGGTCAGCGACAGCAGCTGCGTGCCGCAGGTGTAAATTTTGTGCAGATCGCCCAATAGCGCATCGTTGGCTGTGCCGCTGAGCTGGTCAAGCAGCATTTCGCTGTAGCCAATGATGGCGTTCATGGGGGTGCACAGTTCGTGGCGCAGGTGGCTCAGCAGCGCCCGCTGAATGCGACTATCTTGAAGCGGGTCGCTGGTATGGTCGGTTTGGGGAGGCTGGGCACTGGCCAGCAGGCGCTCAATTTTGTCGAGCAGCTGGGGCAGGTCAACAGGCTTGGTTTCAAACTCGTCACAGCCCGCCTCTAGGGACTGTTCGCGATCGCTCTGCATAGCGTGGGCGGTGAGGGCAATGATGGGAATATGCTGGGTGCGCGGGTTGGCTTTAATCTGTCGGGTGGCTTCGTGGCCATCGATGACTGGCAGGTCAATATCCATTAGCACAAGGTCGGGGTGCTCTGACAATGCCTTAGAGACTCCATCGGCACCGTCGGTTGCGATCGCAACCTCGTAGCCCTTACGTAGCAGGCGGCGCGACAGCATATCGCGGTTGACCTCGTTATCTTCGACTAGAAGAAGTTTAGGCATGGGGGCAAAAATCATAGGAACGTGAATAGACGCCGGGCGGCCAATCGCCCTTAAAGCCTCTAGCGGCGACGCGAAACCGCCGCTGCTGCTAGGTCGCTAATCTCGCTGAGCAGGGTCTGGCGATCAAAGGAACCCTTCTGGTAGATACGCTCGATCTGGCCGTCAAGGCGACGGCGATCGTCAGCGGTGAGGTCTTTGGCAGTGAGTACCAACACCGGAATACTACGCCACTGGGGCTGACGGCGTAGCTCGTCGAGAAACTCAAAACCATCCATCTCAGGCATCATCAGGTCGAGGAGAATAATACCCGGTACCTGGGTTTGCATTTGATCGAGGGCCTCACGTCCGTTTTGGGCCTCGATCACCTGCCAGCCCG
Source organism: Nodosilinea sp. (assembly GCA_035466075.1). GTDB lineage: Bacteria > Cyanobacteriota > Cyanobacteriia > Phormidesmidales > Phormidesmidaceae > Nodosilinea. Next base: position 5,584 of record DATIVG010000353.1, read on the forward strand.
CCTTGGTCAGCTGGCGGCGCATCATTTCGCGGTTTTCGGTGTTGTCTTCCACCACCAGGATCGAGGTTGTGGCAGCATCGCCTCCATATTTCTTTAAAACCTCGGCCAGGCGATCATAGTCGATAGGTTTGAGCAGATAGTCAGAGGCCCCCAGGGCATAGCCCAGGTTCTTGTCGTCAACCATCGTTACCATCACCACGGGAATAGCGGCCAGTTCTGGGTCGGCCTTTAGTTCAGTCAGCACCGCCCAGCCATCGACGCTGGGCATCATCACATCGAGCACAATTACATCCGGGCGGTGCTGACGGGCTAGCTGTAGCCCTTCGAGGCCGCTGCCTGCGCCCACTACGTTAAAACCCTCCCGGCTAAGGAATCGCTGCATCAGGTCTTGCACCGAAGGGTCATCATCAATCACCAAAATGGTGCTGGCGGCAGACTGCAAATCGTGACCATTGGCAGTTCCCGCAGAGATCGCTGCGCGCATCGCACTGGTCTCGGTGCTGATGAGTTCGGCAGAGTCTAGCCGGATATCTTGTACCTGTCGGGGCAGCTGAAGGCTAAAGGTGGTACCAGCCCCCGCCTCGCTTTCTACGGTGATGTGGCCGCCCATCATCTCGCAGAATTTTTTAGTAATCACCAGACCCAAACCGGTGCCGCCATACTTGCGCGTGGTGGATGAGTCGGCCTGGGTGAATGACTGAAACAGTTTGGCCTGCTGTGCTGGGGTCATGCCGATGCCAGTGTCGGCTACGCGAAAGGCGATCGCCTCCTCGCCTACCGGCTCTACCGTAAGGCTAATGGTGCCGTTTTCTGTAAACTTGCTGGCGTTGCTGAGCAGGTTAAACAAGCACTGGCGCAGCTTGGTGATATCGGCATGCAGGGTATCAATTTCATCGGCGCAATGCACTACCAGGGTGTTGTGATTTTTGTCGATTAGGGGGCGAATGGTGTCGGCGATCTCCGCCACTAGGGGCGCAACTTCAAAGGTCTCCAAAAACAGATCCATCTTGCCCGACTCCACCTTGGAGAGGTCAAGAATGTTGTTGATCAACCCCAGTAAGTGGCGACCTGCCCCATGAATTTTCTGCACATCGGAGATTAGAGCAGCTTCCCCCAAATCAGTCAGCTCCTCCTTCAGCATTTCGCTGTAGCCAATGATGGCGTTAAGGGGGGTACGCAGCTCGTGGCTCATATTGGCCAGAAACTGGCTCTTGGTTTGGTTGGCGGCCTCAGCTTCAGCCCTAGCCAACTGGGCGGCCTCGGTAGTTTCGGCCAGTTGGGCAGTGCGCTCCTCTACGGCCCGGCTGAGGTTTTGCTCGCGGGTGGATACCTCGTGAGCCATCACTTGAAAGGCTCGGGCCAGCTGCCCCGGCTCATCGGCGCGGCGGGCTACGGTGGTCATGGGCGCGGCATCAAACTCGCTGACCTGTTCAGCGGTCATCGCTCCAGAGCTGACTCGACGAGCAATCGCTGTCAGTTGGTTAATCGGCTGGATCACCGTGCGCTTGAGCAGAGCATTGACCAGCAGACCCAGAGCCGCAAATATCGTGGTGAAAATACCCATTACCAAAAACAGGTACTGGCGACCCTGGTTCAACACCGCATCGGCCGGAACATAAATGGTCTGGGCCGCCACAATTTCATTGAGCTGCCAGCCAAACCCGCCCTGGCTGCCAAAGCTCACTAGCTGGCTCCGGGGGGCGGCGCTGGGCGTGCTGTGGCACTCTAAGCAGCTGGCTTTAGAAATGGCCAGAGGACGAGAAATGTAGAATAAGTTTTCGCCATCGCGGGCGCGATACCCCGAGAGCTTAGTGAGATCGCCATTGGCACGAAACTGCTCGACTAGGCTGGTTTCAAAGGCGTCGGCCTGGTCACGGGGGTTGGTTGGGTTAAGGGTGGCCTCTTTATAGAAAAAACTCTCGTACTCAGGCTGGCTGCGAAAATCTTCAAACACCTCAGTGGCAGCGTAGGCGGGCACTGTTTCGCTGATAAATTCGGGGCTAGTGGCTAATTGATCGGCCAACAGTGGGCGAATGTTGTCGCTGGTATAAGTTCTTACCGAGTTCATGGCTTGGGTGAGCATCTCAGCTCGGGCCGTAATTTCCCCTTCGGCCTTGCGCTGCATGGCTGTAGATAGGGTGACACCACTAATTACAATGCCTGCTAAAAATATCAGGGTGAGTAGCAAAGTAAACTTTGTGCCTAACCTCAATTTCCTAATCATGAGATGCTCCATGGAAAAGGGAAAAGTAATGAAACCGGCATTTCACCCGACAACGTATCTCAAACCATGACCAAAGAAGAATTACCAAAAATTCGCGCAGTGGACCTTCACAGTAGGCACCTTGCCTGACCGCTAACTCTGCCAATCAAACCCAATTTAAGCTGCGTTAAATTTTGTGAAAACTGTAACTAAGGTCTCTCCTTATAACCTTTCCTCAGCTCATGAACTCGTATAGGGGGCTAGCCTCCTCCACTCTTGTTGGGAGAATAAAGCTCATTAGATTGGGAAATGCTGCAATTACGCTTTTAGTTTTACGCAGGGAACTTAGCCAATCGATAATAGTCTCAAAAATTTCCAAAAATAGTGTCTCTTGCTACAGAATTTATTTGTTCTTGTGAAAGCAAAATAAACTTCTGATACGAAAAAATCTTGAAACTACCGATTTCTCGTACTCTTTATTGAAGGTGGGAATATTGAA
>DATIVG010000354.1:0-2969 GCA_035466075.1 Nodosilinea sp.
AGCCCCGAGCAGCTGATCTTTCAAAACCTGGCCAAGTCGAGCAACTGCATCATTGTCGATTCGAGCTACTTTAGCGACGCGGAGGCCGAGCTGCAAAAGATGCAGGAGCTGATTGAGGCGGGCACCTACATTGCCGACCTCAACTGGCACCGCCTGGCCCCGTGGCAGGAGTTGACCGCGGCCGCCTTTGACCCGCCGGAGCGGCGCGAGTCGCTGCTGGATGTGGACCGGATTAGCATTGACTACGAGCAGGGCAATGCGGCCCAGGCGCTGCTGTACCTGGGCTGGTTTGCCAGCCGCCTGGGCTGGCAGCCGGTGGACTATGTGGAGGAAGGCGGCATTTACAACATTAAAAAAATTCACTTCAAGGGGCCCAACGACCTGCCGGTGGAGGCGGAGCTGGCGGGCATTCCGGTGGCGGACTCGGGGGAGGTGATTGGCGATTTGACCGGGCTACGGCTGACCTCCACCGACCGGCACGCCAACTGCTGCACGATTTTGTGCTCTGAGACGACGGGCTGTATGCGCATGGAGGCGGGGGGCGGTGCCCAGGCCTGCCAGGTGGAGCAGGTGACGGCGCTGTCGGACCAGCGGGCCGATTTTATGCTGGGGCAGCAGCTCCAGCGCTGGGGCGAGGATGTGCTTTACGAAGAGAGTCTGGCGATGGTGGCCCAGGTGATGCAGCTGCTGTCGGGTCAGCCGGCCTAGGCCGCTGGGTTGGGGCGGTCGGGCCCAGGGGCGGTTGGATCTGACGATTGGTATTACAGTGGCAGACAGATCGTTTAGCTCTTTTCGCCCTGCTGCCCATGGCCCCGGTAATCACTGCTGCTACCCTGACCGTCGGTGCGACGGAGCTGTTGCTGCTGCCCCAGCGGGCGGCGTTTGTGACGGCGGCGAGGGCGCTGCTGGTGTCGGACGTGCACCTGGGTAAGGCGGAGACCTTTCAGCACCACGGGCTGCCGGTGCCGAGCCAGGTGAATGGGGCGACGCTGGGGCGGCTGGCGGATCTCTGCGCCCAGCTCAACCCGGCTTCGCTGTGGATTTTGGGGGATCTGTTCCACGGGCGCGAGGCCATGGTGGACGAGGTGATCGACGGCTGGCTGCGGTTTTTGGAGCGTACCCAGGTGAGCGCCCACCTGATTTTGGGCAACCACGATCGCCCGCTGCAGGACACGCTGAGCCAGCTGTCGGTGCAGTGCTGGGTGGAGGCGGTGGCGGTGGAGGGGGTGCTCTTGAGCCACGAGCCCGAGGGCTCCGGGCCCGCCGGGAGCGGCCAGCGGCTGAATGTTTGCGGCCACATTCACCCCTGTCTGCGGCTGCGGGGGGGGTGCGATCGCATCCGGTTGCCCTGCTTTCACTGGCAGCCCCGGCCGCAGCGGCTGACGCTGCCCTCCTTTGGTGAATTTACCGGCGGCTACGACATTGCCCTGGCGGCGGGGGAGGTGGCCTACGTGGTGGCGGAGGAGGCGGTGGTGGCGTTTGAGGGGTGAGAGGGTGAGGGAGTAATGGGGTGTAGGCGCGGAGCGACTTCCCGTAGGGTAGGGGTGATGGGGTGTAGGCGCGGAGCGGCTTCCGGTGGGGTGGGGGAGATGGGGGAGGTGGGGGAGAGGGGGGTGTTGCGAAATTCAAACTCTAAAACCCAAAACCTAACCGCCTCGGGGCCAGGCGCTATGCTATATCTCTAGATTTTCTGTGGGGGATGACCATGGCAAGGGGCAAGCGGTGGATGGCACTGGGTCTCTGTGGGGCCCTGAGTCTGACGGCGGCGGGCTGCTGGGGCCGCAACAATGATCAAGTGGAGACGCTCCCGACGGAGGAAGACACCGCTGTGGTGGACCCCGCCAATCCGGGCTCTGGTCCAGATGCTGGCCCAGACGCTGGCCCAGGGGCCAGCCCGGCGCCGTCGCCCAGCCCCAACCCGCCCGAGCCGGGGGTGGGCGGCACCGGCACCGCCCTCAACCCGCCCCAGGCGGCGCAGCTGATTGCCGCCCAGCCCGAGTCGCAGATCAACCTGCGATCGCAGCCCACCACCACCTCCACCGCCAAGGGCTACGGCCTGGTGGGCGACCCGGTGCAGCTGCTGCGCGCCACCCAGGCCAGCGACGGCACCTGGTACTACGTCCAGTTCGAGAAATCGGGGGCCGAGGGCTGGATTCGCGGCGACTTCATCAACACCGAGGGGCGCGCCACCCCCCTCTCCTCGCGGGCCGACCAGAGCAGCACCTGCGCCGGGCAAATGGAGAGCATGGCCTTCACCGCCTTCTACGACGCCAACGGCTTTCACCTGGTGCGCTTCGTCAACATCGAAACCAAAAACACCTTCGACGCCACCCTCAGCCGCCAGGGCAGCAGCTCCCAGGGGCAGCCCCTCTACCAGGGCAGCGCCAGCCCCCCCACCGGCGGCAGCTACCCCGTCGCCCTCACCGATCTCTCCGGCGGCAACCCCCGCAGCGGCTCTGAAGTCGCCCTCGACTACGTCGGCATCACCGGCAGCGCCACCTGCAAATAGGCCCAGCGCCCCGCCCCGCCCCATTTGCCCCACCCAGCCGCCTGAGTCGGTTGCTCCAACCAGCTGCCCAATCAGTTGCCACAATCAGGCACACTGATAAGATTGGTAGCGTAAAACCGCCACCCAGGAGCCCCCATGGCCCACCCCCTCAGCCCTGAAGAACAGCAGGAGCTCGACAGCCTGCGCCAAACCATCGAACAAGCCATCGCCGACGGCCTGCTCACCCAGACCGAACGCGACGCCATCACCGCCGCCATGCGTGCCGACGGCAAAGTCACCTTCGAAGAACTCGCCCTGGTGCGGCAGCTGGTCAGCGACAAAGTCGCCAGCGGCGACCTCAAAGTCGAATAAACCCCCAGTTCAAACCTCAAACTTCCCCACCCACTCAAAACTCCCCCACCCTCCCCACCTCCCCCACCCCAAAACTCAAAACTCCCCCACCCTCCCACTCCCCTCTACT
>DATIVG010000355.1:0-3210 GCA_035466075.1 Nodosilinea sp.
GCGCCCCTAGCTGCCCCAGCCCGGCAGGTGAATGGCGGGCCGCTGACCCGCCTCTAGGTGCGGCAGTCGCTGGCGACCGCCCAGGCCGTAGATCCACACCACCGCCACCAGCCAATGGACAGTCACCACCAGCCACAGAGACCCCGTGAGGCCATAGAGCAGGGTGAGCAGCAGGCCCAGCCCGCCCGCCAGCAGCAAAAAGCGGGGGTCGCAAAAGGTGGCCTGCGCCGACCGCCGCAGGGTTTTGCCCAGCAGCCAGTGCCACAGCCCAAACGCCCCCCCGCTCACCACCGCTAAAAACAGCCAGCGGGGGGCCGATACCGCCTCCAGGGGGTGGGGCAGCAGCAGCACCCGAAACAGGATTTCTTCGACCAGGGCGGGCACCAGAAACAGACGCAGACTGTGCAGCCCCACCGCCGGAAAGTTGGCCAGGTCAATCTGCCGGTGCAGAAACCCGTTGCGTCGCCCCAGGCGCAGGGCCGCCGCCGCATAGAGCCCCAGCCCCAGCCCCGCCAGCCCCACTCTGACCCCGCTGGGCCGGGTCACCACGGCATCGGTCAGGCGCTGCACGCTGCGCCCCACCGTCGGCATCAGCCCAAACAGATTGGTCGGCGGGATGGGCTCTACCCGTGGGTCATCGCCGCCCACCAGGTTGGTGCGCAAAAACCACAGCTGGGCGCCATTTTCTAACAAGACTCGGGCGACTTCGTCGTGACCCCAGCGCGGCATCATGGTGCGCCAGCTGAGCAGGGCCGAGACCACCCCTCTGGTCAGCTGGAAGCCCTCCGTGGGGGCAATGCCCGCCAGGGTGTCGGCGTCGTTATTCCAGTTGGGGCGCACCACGCCGTAGGGGGTGAGCATGGTTTCGAGGGCTTTGCCCACCGCCTCTAGCTGCCCCAGGCGGGCCAGCTCGGGGCTGTCGGGGTGGGCCTCAAGCCAGGCGGCAATGGCGGGGTCGGTGCGAATTTGCCGCTGCATCGCCTCGATGGCGAGATACAGGGCCTGGTTAGAATCCTGGACGCTGGCCGCCGCCGGGGTGGCCGCCGCCAGCCCCGTGCCGTCGCCGGTGCGATAGCGGGCCGCCAGCCCCTGGGCCTGGGTGAGCAGGGCGTCAAAGAGGGAAACGGTGGTGTCGCCAAACTCAAACGGGGTGGTCAGCGCGTCGAGCTTGACCACCACATCGGACACCGGGCGCAGGCCCAGCCAGCCCCGCTGCATGTCGCCCATGTAGGCGGTCCAGTCGTGGGCACCTGCCACTATGCCGCTGGGGTTGTGGGCGTAGAGCTGCTGATACAGGAGTTGCAGCTGCAGCTCCTGGGCAATGGGTTCGCGCACCACCTCGGCCAGCCCGTAGGCAAAATGCCCGGTGACGGTGCCGCCGGGGGTGGCTTCGGGGTTGTCGCCGCCAATGCCGCCAAAGAGATGGATGACCAGGGCCCGATCGCCGAGCCGCCAGGGTGCGATCGCACCCTCTTCCCCATTGCGGCCCCCACCGTTGCGGCCTCCACCATTGCGGCCCCCGACCAGCACCTTTTGCACCATGCCCTTGCGGCGGGCAACATTGGCCCAGTTCTGCTGGTCAATGTAGTCGAGCCCCGGCTTTAGCCCCGCCACCTGGTCATCGGGATCTAGCTGCACCAGCACCCTGGGCTTGAGCGCCTGCACCGTAAACACGCCCTCGGCGTCGCGGCTGCCGTAGACGTACCACCCGGCGCGGCCCGCCGGGGAGGTGGTCAACTGGCGAATATTAGACACAAACCGTTCGCCATTTAAAATCGGCTGCTGGGGAATCCGCAGGGTCTCAATGGGGCCGCTAAAGTCACCGGTGTCAGGGTTAAAGTGCTGGGCCCAAAAGTACTCCTTGGGGCAGGGTCTGACGCCGGGGCAGGCGGGCGGAAAAGAGGCCTCAACTCGGGTATTGGGCTCGATCAGCTTCACCAGGCCGTACTCGCGCCCGGTGATCTGCAAGGGCTCCAGGTCGGTGCGCAGCACATACTCGCCCCGCTCTCTGCCCAGCTCCGTGTGGTCGTCAAACAGCCGCACGGTGACATCGTCGTTGGGGCGGGCCCCGGCCAGGGATTGCAGCGGCCCCACCTGCTGGCGACCGTTCAGCCGCTCGGGAACGATGGTGCCCTGCTCCAGAGCTTGCTCCGCCCGGCGGTTAAAGGCCAGGTTGCGGCTAACGCTGTCTACGTAGGTTTGGTTTGCCTCGGTGGGCTGCCAGGTGAGCTTCAGGGTGCGCCTCAACAGGTTGGGCTCGTTGTCGGGGCTGTGCCACACCTCAAACCAGACCCAGTCGCCGGGGCTGTCGGCGTACTCTGATTCGGAGGGCAAAATCAGCCGCCCGATCCAGCCGCCGTTGGGGCGAAAGCTGGGCGACGACGGCAGGGGCTCGACGGGGTAGCGCTCCACCTGGTTGAAGGGGGCCGCCTGGGCCAGCTCGTAGTCGGAGACCGGAGCCGCCGAGCTGGTGGCCGATAGCGCCACCCCCAGGGTCAGCACCGCGGTCACAACGGCCATCCCCAGCCGCCGCCAGCCCGATTGGCGGTTGGCCCGACCCCACAGTTGTGCCCGGTGAGCGTTAGAGTATTCCATCTAAATCAACGTCCCCTGTGAGGTGGCAAACTCGGCCCGTTGGGTCGGTTGCCCTAAAACTCCGGATAAGTATTGAGCTGGAACACTCTTAGACAGATTCAGCATGGCTAGTTTGCATAGGACCCTTACTCCAAATCTACGGCACCGGGCCCGTCGGTTTTAGCTCAACCCTGACAACCACCCAAAAATTGACGATTTGGTGACGATTGACAGGCAATAGGCGGCGGCGGTGAACTCAAGCGGGCGCGCGAACGTCGCCCTGGGCCAGGCTGTCGCCGGGGAGGCCGGTCGGCTCTCAACGCCTTAGGTATAGCTTTGGCCAGTGGGCTGAGGACGGTTCCATCCCCCACCGCACAACTGGGAGGGCGCCCTGGCCCAGCTGGCTGACATACCTGCCTGATTTAACGGCCTGATTTAACGGCCTGACCTAACTGACTGACAGGGCAGGCAAACGCTCCCGGCCATCCGCAGGCAAGGGTAAAGGCCGACGGCGCGCCGCCCAGGGGCCGACTTTCTCCGACTTTTTCCTGCGGTGGGGGTGGCTATGCTCGGCGTGGGCCTTCACCACCGTCACTCTGGACAAGCCGATGGAACATTTCTCTACGCTGATTTTGT
>DATIVG010000356.1:0-8809 GCA_035466075.1 Nodosilinea sp.
CGGGGCGGTGGGCATGTACGGCTTCTCCTACCAGGGCATGACCCAGCTCTACGCCGCCGCCCAGCAGCCTCCAGCCCTCAAGGCCCTGGCCCCGGCCATGGTGGGCTACGACCTCTACGCCGACTGGGCCTACGAAAACGGGGCCCTACCCCTGCAAATTGGCCTCGGCTGGGCCCTCCAGCTCGCCGCCGAAACCGCCCGCCGCCAGCAGGATGCCGCCGCCTACCAGGCCCTGCGCCAGGCGGCCCAGGATCTGCCCCTGGGGGAAGCCGTTGCCGCCCGGCCCGCGGTGTTCCAGCGCTACGCCCGCGACTCGTTCTTTCACCAGTGGCTTGACCACCCCCAGCCCGACGGCTACTGGCAGGGGCTCCAGCCCGACCTCACGGGCGTAGACCTGCCCATGCTGCACATTGGCGGCTGGTACGACCCCTACCTGCGGGGCGACCTGCGCCTGTACCAGCAGATGGTGGGCCAGGCACAGGCCCCCCAGGCCCTGTGGATTGGCCCCTGGGGGCACCTGCCCTGGGGGCGACGGGTGGGAGCGCTAGACTTTGGTCCCCAGGCCGACAGCCCCATCGACCACCTGCACATTCGCTGGTTTGACCGCTTTCTCAAGCCGTCACAGCATGACCAGCTAGGGGCCCAGGGCGGGGCCGACCCGACGGTGCAGCTGTTTGTCATGGGGCTCAACCAGTGGCGGGGATGGCCCCAGTGGCCCAGGGCGGCGGAGCAGCCCCTTTACCTGGCCAGCACCGGGCTAGCGGGCCTGCGCCAGGGCGACGGCCACCTCAGCCCCAGCCCGGCCCCAGGCCCAGATCCTAGACCTGGTGAAGATTTGCCCTACGCAGGCTTGCCCTATACCGAGGACGTGATCGTCCACGACCCGTGGCGGCCAGTGCCTTCCCTGGGCGGCCACAGCGGGCTGCCCCCCGGCCCCTTTGACCGCGGGGCCATCGACAGCCGCACCGATGTGCTGACCTACACCACTGCCCCCGGCGACGCCGAGCTGGCGCTGGTGGGCACCCCCACGGTCACCCTCTACTGCCGGGCCGATGCCCCTAGCTTTGACCTCAGCCTGGTGCTCTCGGTGGTGCAGGCCAGTGGCCGGGTGATCAATCTCTGCCAGGGCCAGGGGCGCATCGACCACCACGACCCGCAAAACCCCAGCCCCCAGGCGATCACGCTGCCCCTACAAGCGGTGGCCGCTACGGTGGCCGCTGGTGACCAGCTGCGGCTGAGTGCGGCGGCGGCCTGCTTTCCGGCCTACGCGGTCAACAGCGGCACCGGGGCCGGGCCGGGGGCGGCAGCCCAGATCGACCATCGCGTGATTACCCTGGCGGTTTGCCACGGGGCGGGCTATCCCGCCTGCCTGCGGGTGCCGGTGGTGGAGTCTCTAGGGGCGGTTGTGGAGGAAGCTTTGGAGGAGTCTCTGGGGGCGCGATCGCAAACGTAAAGAATCAAAAAAATCGGCCCCCCAGAGGAAGCCGATTAGGTGATACTAAATATCTACGTTGTTCTCTCAATTTGGAAGAAACCACCACAAGCGACGCACTTTAGGCAGTGCAGAAGCTTTGATAATTTTTCCGGTGGAGGGCTCTCATCTCCTCCGTCTTTCATTGTAACAACAAGTACAGATTTTCATTAACACAATCTCTAGTGATTGTGTGTTGATTCGATAACCTAAGCTGATGAGCAAATGTACTCAGCATTTTCTCGGATGCCAGTTTTCGGATGAGTTATTTCAGGCAGGCCTGGGTGAACCGTGCTGGGCAGACCGGGCTTTGGCGGCTGATTTAGGTTTGGGCAGGCACCAAGGGCTGCGCCGCTTCGGCCTGCTGCTCAATGCGGCGGGGCTGGCCCCAGATTACGGTTTCATGTTTGTAGATCACCATGCCGGGGCGGGCGCCCTTGGGTTTGTAGACGTGGCGGGGCTGGGTATACACCACCGGCACCTGGTCGGCCTGGCGGGCGCGGCTAAAGTAGGCGGCCAGGTCAGCGACATATTGCAGATCGCGATCGCTGGGGGCCTGGCCCGCTTCTAGACGCAGCAGCACGTGGCTACCGGGTATCTCCTGGGTGTGGAACCAGAGGTCGTAGTCGGTGGCCACGGTGGAGATCAGCAGGTCGTTTTGGCGGTTGTTGCGCCCGACCAGCACCGGCAGCTGGTCGGGGGTGCGCAGGCGGCGAAAGCCCTCCACCGGCTGGCGGTCGGTGGGGCGGTAGTCGGGGGAGGCCAGGTAGCCCTGCTGTACCAGCTCGTTGCGAATGTCGATCAGCGCGTCGAGATCTGCCACTTCACCATAGTGGGGCAGCTGGCTGAGGGCGGCATCCACCTGCTCCAGGTAGGCCAACTCACCCTGTACCTCGGCCAGCAGGGGGGTGACGGCATCCTTGGCGCGCCGGAGTTTTTGGTGCTGCTTGTAGAGGCGCTGGGCCTGCTGAATAGCGGTTTTGTCGGGGTCGATGGCCAGGGTGACGGGCGCGCCGGTCTCAAAGTCATCCACCGTGAGCTGGGTCAGCCCCGGCTGCCACTGGTAGCTGTAGGCCATCAGCAGGTCGGCCTGCTGGCGGTACTGGTCGGCCTGGGCCGACTGGTCGAGGCGCTGCTCAAAGGTGCTGGCCTTTTGCCGCAGCTTGTCGAGCAGCCCCTTGAGCTTTTGCTGAAGCTGGTTTCTCAGCCGGTCAAACTGTTGCAGATTGAGCTCGCGGCGGTAGTAGTCGTTGAGCAGGGTGTGAAGATCGGGAGCGGGAGCTAGCCCCTGCCAATCGAGCACGGTATAGCCACCCTCGACCCAGCCGGGGGCAAAGTCGCCCTGGGCCAGGGCGGTAAGCCAGCGCTGCCACGCCTTAAACAGGCGATCCCAGTCGGGCTGGGTGAGGGTGTCGGCGCTCTGGTCGGGGGAGAGCTGGGCGGCGGCCAGCAGCGATCGCACCAGCGACGAACTCAGCCCACCGTAGCTCTGCATCAGCATCTTTTTTAGCGTGGAGGGCACCAGGGTGACTCGCTCCTGCCAGTCACCCTGGGTTTCGGCCAGGCTGGGCAGCGTATTCATCATGGCCGGGGGCAGCACGTAGGGGTCGCCGGTTTGAATCGGGCGCACCCGCGACTGCTGGTCGCTGACCTGGTGGGCGGCGGTGACGATCTGGTTTTGGGCATTGGCCAAGATCACGTTGCTGTACTTGCCCATGATTTCGACGTAGAGGTGCCACTGGGGCGGGTCGCCGGGGCGGGGGCCAAACTGAAGGTCGAGGGCGCGCTCCCAGGGGGCGAGAGGTGCGATCGCAACCAGCGCCAGCTGATTGATCTGGTGCTTGAGCTGCTGGCTAAAGGTAAACGTATCTGGCCCCTTGGGCGGAGCATCTCCCAGGTGCAGCCGCGCCCCCTGCGGATGCCAAGAAATCGTCAGCCAGCCCCGCCGGTCAAGGGTGCGCAAGGCCAGGGCCACCGTCGTAGTGTCGATCTGCACCACCGTTTCGCAGCGGGAAGGCACCCAGTCGGCCTGAAGACTGTGGCAGATCGCCATCAAAGTAGTAAAGTCAACCGGCTGCACGGCAAAAACCCCTTAGCTAAAACAAACGCTGAGACAACTGACGCGGGTAAACCCACAAAAACCACCGCCTGGGGCTTCTTGACGCCGCCAGATGTAGCCCAGGGAACGAAAACGCCAGAAATTTGAACTTTCGCCGGATATTAACCCTCAGCCCCCGCTGTATTCGTTAGTATGGCAATACGTCCGATCTGGGCTCAAATGCGGAGCATTGTGCCAGAAAAGCCCTGAGTTTTCCGGTTCCCCAGGCCATCTCTGGGGTCGCCCCCAAAGTCTCCCGTTCTCGCCCCCTTTTACCTATTATGGACATCAAGCTCATCAATATCGGTTTTGGCAACATCGTATCGGCCAACCGGGTGATCGCCATTGTCAGCCCCGAGTCGGCCCCCATCAAGCGCATCATTACCGATGCCCGCGAGCGAGGGCAACTGGTCGATGCCACCTACGGTCGCCGCACCCGCGCCGTCATTATCACCGACTCAGGCCACACCATTCTCTCCGCCATTCAGCCCGAAACCGTCGCCCACCGCTTTGTCAGCGGCAAAGACAGCGACGGTAAGTAGACGGTAAGTCAAGGGGCCGCCATCAGGGAGATAGGTGGCAGCAGCGCAGAATAGGGTGGATTGCAGCGTTTGGGCATCAACGAAATCTCGCTGCGCAAAGGTGACCAGGACTTTACCGCGGTCTTGAGTAGCCCTGATCCCCACCGGTTGGTTGGAACGACACCATCGCGGCTCCATGCAGCGATAGAAGCTGGGCGAACCCCGGTGTGCCGAGGTGCGCTCCAGCCTCAAAGAGGTCAGCCTGGATTTCTCCGACAATTACCCGGGCCTAGTCTGGCACTTGATGCCTCAAGCCAAAGTGGTAGCTGACCAGTTCCATGGCATGGGTCTAGTCAATAGGAAGTCTTGGGCTCAAGCCCGGCCAGGCTTTTTGGGCGGGGTGAAAGCTGCACAAGCTCTCTACCCCGAGGCTGTGGCGACCATTAGGCAATGCTTTAGAGAAATTCTTCAGGACTTTGAGCACCGTACAACCAGCGCTGTCGCCGAAGGCCTCAACACTCACCTACAGTTGCTTAGGCGTCTAAGTTACAGGCTCACCCACTTTGAGCAATTTCACCGCCGCTGTCTCATCTGCCGGCATTTTCTCCTGCGCTGCATAGCCATCCCAGGAGAGCCCGATTTTCTCACCTAAAACACAATTAAACGCTCAGCCTGGGGCTATCAGCTAGGCCTTGAATCTGCTGAAACCAGAAGATTTCTGAGGTCGATAGCGGTCAGGCCAGGCTTTCCAACCTAATTATTGCTGACGATCAGCAATTCAACGTAATCACAATCGTAGATCTACCCATATTGCCTAAGCGAGGCAATAATCAAACCATAGCGGCCTGCCGCCAGCAGGTACACAGGTCGCCATCAAATCTATACTTTCTGAGCACCGAGCCACCCCTCATGCTGCAAGGAAATATTGCACCATTTGCGCTCTGCTTCTATAGCCTCTAGCTCTGCCTGCACAAATTGCCTTCACAGAGTTTTTATCCACTCAAGCAAAAGTGTGAAAAATCTACCATTTTCAGGAACCGTTAGTTAAGTTCGCCTCCCAGCTAGGCATCTTGTAATCTAGGAAACATTTTTGAGCTATCTTCTTACCTGAGAAAAACCTCAATATTTGCTTATTTTTATCTGCCTAAAGCTCTATGAAATTCTTCTAAAAAATGGTGTGTCTATGGGAAATTACTGACGGCTCTGCGGTTAGTTCTGCGTTTAAATTCCTGAAAGTTGTCACTTGTATTTAGGCCATTTCTGTGAAATCATCCCATCCGACCCTGTCATCACCTCAAGATCAAGCGGTTAAGACAATTCCCTTTAGCAAACTGAGCACCTGCGGAGACGAGTTTTTCTATATCGAAAAAGCCATTGCTAGCGGCTGTATTATTGGCGATGGCAACTACACAAAACTATGTCAATCCTGGTTAAAAGAGCACCTGGGCTCTGAAAAAGTGTTGCTCACCCACTCCTGCACCGCCGCCCTGGAGATGGCGTTTATTTTGGCCGATATTCAGCCCGGCGATGAAGTCATCATGCCCTCCTACACCTTTGTCTCCACCGCAAATGCGGTAGTGCTCAGGGGTGGTGTACCGGTTTTTGTCGATATTCGACCAGACACTTTAAACCTAGACGAGACCCAGCTCAGGGCCGCTATTACCGCAAAGACCAAGGCCATTGCCCCGGTTCACTACGCCGGAGTGGGCTGTGAGATGACGGCCATTCTTGAGGTCGCTGAGCAGTACGGGCTGCGTGTCGTTGAAGATGCTGCCCAAGGCATTTGCTCTAAATACAACGGCCAGCCCATTGGCAGCTTTGGCAACCTCGGGGCCTTTAGCTTCCATGGCACCAAAAACATCGTTTCTGGGGAAGGCGGAGCGCTGGCTATCAACGACCCCACCCTGGTTGAGCGGGCAGAAATCATTTGGGAAAAAGGCACAAACCGTAGCCAGTTTTTCCGCGGTGACGTCGATAAATATACCTGGGTTGACATCGGTTCATCCTATCTGCCGAGCGATATTTTAGCGGCCTTTCTGTGGTCGCAGCTGCAACAGGCCGACAACATTACCCAGCGCCGCCTAGCCATCTGGAACCGATACCACCAGGCCTTTGCGGCCCTGGCCGATGCCCAAACCGTGCAGCGCCCCAGCATTCCCCCCCAATGTCAGCAAAACGCCCATATCTACTATCTGCTGGTCGATAGCCTCGATACCCGTACAAGGGTGCTGGCCAACCTCAAGCGGGGGGGCGTTCAAGCCACCTTCCACTACGTGCCGCTCCACAGCGCCCCGGCTGGCCGCAAGTACGGTCGCCAATCGGGTGACCTGGTGGTTACCGAAGATATCTGCGATCGCATCGTTCGTCTCCCCCTCTTCGCCACCATGACCCCCGAAGAGGCCGACTACATCATTGCCCTCGTCCAGGCCTCACTGGCCTAGATCGCCACTGCCCCCACCGGGCCAAATCAAGTCCTGTAATCATTTGACTGGAGTGAGTTCGAATGCGGCTTTTAATTGTCAATTTTGCCGGTGATCTGCGCGAAGACCTCCAGCGCCTCAGCGCTGGGGGCAATGAAACCTACTACGCCCAGCGATATTCCATCGCCGCCTACGCCGGGCTCAGGCAGTATGCCGACGAAGTGGCCAGCCTGGTCTACCTTACCCCCACCGCCTACGACGAGCTGCTGCCCAACGGGGTGCGCGCCATCGGCTGTGGCTTCAAGGGGTTTGACGATCTCGATCCCAACGCCATCATCCAAACGATTGAAGCCTACAACCCAACCCACCTAGTCCTGCTGGTCATGGATAAACATGTGTTGAGCTGGGCGGTGGAGAAAAAGATTCCCACCGTCACCACCTTCGCCAATACCATTCCCATCCAGTCGGCTAGCCCGCTACATCGACTAGTCCGCAGCTTGAAAAACCAGAAAATTGTCAAACTGCTCAATCAGCCCAACATCGAATGGGTGGGCAGCTACGGCATCAACTCATCCCGCAGACTCCAGCAGCTCGGCGTAAAAGCAGAAAAAATTGTCCCCTGGGACTTTTTAATCGATGCCAACCCCGGCAGTTTCTCGCCCAAGTCATTGGACCTGCAAAAACAAACCTGGAATCTGTGCTTTATCGGCACCATTTGTGAAGATAAAGGCGTGGGCGACCTGCTCAAAGCCGTGCAGCGATTAAAGGCCAGATCGGTCACGGTGCGACTAACCCTGGTGGGTTCTGACAGCGCCAACTTTGCCAAACCTATGATCGCCAAGCTGGGCCTCGGGGACGCTGTAGATCTGCCCGGCTTCGTGCCCAACCACGAGGTTGAGCCCCTAATGCACCGAGCCGACCTGGTGATTGTGCCCAGCCGCCACAAATATCCCGAAGGCTTTCCCCTCGTCATTCACCACGCCCTACGCGCCTGCACGCCCATCGTGGCCTCCAATCACCCGATGTTCCAGGGCTATCTCCAGCATCAGGCCAACGCTATGATCTTCCCCGAGGGCAATGTTGCCGCCCTGGCAGACTGCATCGAAACCGTCTTAACCGATGCCGCTCTCTACCAACAAATTTCAGCCGTTTCTCACCACACCTGGCACCAGCTGGGGCTGCCGGTCAAATGGGCCGACCTAGTCAATCGCTGGGCAAGTCAGACCGCCGCCGACCGCCAGTGGCTAGCAGCCCAAAGTCTCAAAAATAGCGGCCAGCAGCTGCTGCCGGTGCCGCTATCGCTGCGGATGAGCAACGCATGAATATAAAGCCTGCCGATCATCCGCTGAAGCCAGCTGCCTGGCCTCAAACGGCACCGTGTTTGATGCTTAACTTCTTTACCAATTGATCTATGAAAACATTATTAGTGACCGGTGGGGCGGGTTTTATTGGCGCCAACTTTGTGCTCAAAGCCCGCCGAGAGCAGTGGGCCAACATTATTAATCTCGATCAGCTCACCTATGCCAGTACGCCCCATAGCCTGGCCCCCTTGCAAAACGATCCGGGTTATCAATTTGTCCATGGTGACATCGGCGATCTAGCGCTAGTCACTGATCTGCTGGTCAAGTATCGCCCCGACGCCCTGCTCAACTTCGCGGCCGAAAGCCACGTCGATCGATCGATTGTCGGCCCCGAAGCGTTTATTCAGACCAATATTGTCGGCACCTTTAGACTGCTCGAAGCCGCTCGCCACTACTGGGGCTCTCTGCCCCTAGACAGCCGCGATCAGTTTCGGTTTCTGCATGTTTCCACCGATGAAGTGTACGGCTCGTTGGGCCCAGCCGATCCGGCCTTTTGCGAAGCCACTCCCTACGCTCCCAACAGCCCCTACTCGGCGAGCAAAGCAGCCTCAGATCACCTGGTGAGGGCCTACCACCACACCTACGGTCTGCCTACCCTCACCACCAATTGCTCTAACAACTATGGTCCCTACCAGTTCCCTGAAAAACTGATTCCGCTGACTATTCTCAGCGCGCTCAACGGCAAGCCCCTACCCGTCTATGGCAATGGCCAAAACATCCGCGACTGGCTGTACGTTGAAGACCACTGCGACGCTATTTTTCAGGTGCTCTGCCGGGGCCACGTGGGTGAAACCTACAACGTTGGCGGCCTGAACGAAAAGACCAATCTTTCTGTGGTTGAAACGATTTGTGCCCTGCTCGATGAGCTCGCGCCTAAGCCCGCCATCAAGCACTCATCGTTAATCACCTTTGTGAAAGATCGCCCCGGCCACGACCAG
>DATIVG010000357.1:0-3543 GCA_035466075.1 Nodosilinea sp.
ACGTAGTGGGCGGGTGCCCCCACTGCCGGAATGTCTTGGCCCAGCACCCCCAGCACCAGGGGGCGAATGCCCTGCTGATCGCGAGCTCCCAAAATGCCGTCGGGCGTGCCAATCACCAGGCTAAAGGCTCCCTGGCAGCGATTGAAGGCGGTTTCTGCGGCATTTACCCAGTCGGCTCCGTCGTTGACGGCCTCCGCCAGCGCAAAGGCAATCATCTCCGAGTCGGTGGTGGTCACCAGGTCGTGGTTGCGCTCGATCAGCTCTTCGCGCAGATCGGCAGCGTTGACCAGGTTGCCGTTGTGGGCCAGGGCCAGGTCGCCCAGGCGCGTCGGCACCATGGCTGGCTGGGCGTTGCACACATGGCTCGACCCGGTGGTCGAATAGCGGGTGTGGCCCACGGCAATGTGCCCCGACAAATCCTGCAAAATTTGGTCGTCAAACACCTGGGACACCAGGCCCATGTGCTTGTAGCAGTGGCTACCCGAGGCATCAAAGGTGGCAATGCCCGCCGACTCCTGACCCCGGTGTTGCAGGGCAAATAGGCCAAAGTAGGCCAGCCGGGCCACCTCTTCGTCGGGGGCGTAGAGGCCAAAAATGCCGCAGGCCTCTTCGGGTTTGTCGGGGCGTTCGAGCTGCGACTCGGCATGGGTATCTGCCAGGGGATTCCCAGGGGAATCGCAGGACTCGTCTAGGAAAGATTCAGAAGGGAACGTCATTGGGGTGCAGGGTGGCTTTAGGAATGCAACGGCAAAGGAGCAAGACTTCTCAACACATTTGGCTGCCGCATTTTGCCTTCAATGCGAGCCCAGCTTCATCATAGGGTGAGGGCTTTTAAAGCGGTATTAGAAACTACCGAACTTCCCTGGCTTATTTAATGGTTCCTTAATATATGGCCGATCATAGCACCTGTTGCCAGCGGGGCCGGGGATTCCTCAGGGCTGCGATCGCACCCTAGGGCGGCAATACTCACCCTTGCCCTGAGCTTCGGGCCAGGGCTCAAATGGAGGGATATGGATGGTGGTCTAGAGGTGGTTCTAGCGCTCTCCGGCCAGCCGCTGTTCCAGGGCGGTGCGCCAGGTGTGGGCCAGGGCGGCAACGGTCTCCTCAATCAGGGGTTGCCCAGGCTCTGGGTTCAAGGTGTCTGGGCTCAAGGTGTCTGGGCTCAAGGTTAGAGTGTCGCCCTGCACGGTGCCGAGGGGCTGCCAGGCCCCCGCCAGCTGTTGGTTCAGGTAGGCTTCCCATGCGGCCCGGTGGTCGGGGCCAACGGAGACCACAATTCTGGCGCCGCCCTCGCCAAACAGCAGCCGATCCCAGCGCAGGTCAGCCTGCGCTGCCGCCAGGGGCAGCTGAATCACGGCGCCCAAGGCCCCGCTGATGCAGGACTCGGCCAGGGCGACCGCCAAACCGCCCTCGGCGCAGTCGTGGGCCGACTGCACCCAGCCCTGGGCGATGCCGTGGCGGCAGGCGGCCTGCACGCGCTTTTCGAGGGCCATGTCGATGGCCGGGGGCTGCCCGGTGGCCAGCCCGTAGAGGGCGGCCAGATATTCTGACCCGCCCAGGGTAACGAGGGGGTTGCCCTCTACGGTGGCCGTGGCGGTCTGCTCCACCGGCACACCCAGCAGGTAGATCAGGTCGCCCGCCCGCTGCCAGCCCTGGCCGCAGGTGTGGGTGAGGTCGTCGATCAGCCCCACCATGCCGACGACGGGGGTGGGGTAGATGGGCTGAGGGTTGCCCTGGCTGTCTACGGTTTCGTTGTAGAGGGAGACATTGCCCCCGGTTACGGGGGTCTCAAAGGCGCGGCAGGCGTCGGCCAGGCCCCGGCAGGCGTTGGCCAGCTGCCAGTAGCCGATGGGTTTTTCGGGGCTGCCGAAGTTGAGGTTGTCGGTGACGGCCAGGGGCAGGGCCCCGACGCAGCTGAGGTTGCGGGCGGCCTCGGCTACGGCGGCTTTAGCCCCTTCGTAGGGGTTGAGATAGACGTAGCGGGCGTTGCAGTCTACGGTGGCGGCCAGACCCCGCGTTATTGCGCCTGGTTCGTAGCCCGGCACCGCTTCTAAGGGGCGCAGGCGAATGACGGCGGCGTCGCCCTGGCCGGGGGGCTGCACGGTGTTGTTTTGCACCTGGTGGTCGTACTGGCGGTAGACCCAGGCCTTGGAGGCAATGGTGGGCTGGCCCAGCAGTCTATGAAGAATGCTAGTCCAGGGGGTTGCCCCGGCGCCAGGCAACGCAATTCCCGCCGCGGAGCACGGGGGTAGGCTATCCTCGCTCCAGGCCCAGGCGGTTTGGGCGTAGGCGGGTGGTTCGGGGAGCAGTTCCCGGTGGTAGATAGGGGTGTTGTCTGACAGGGCCAGGGCCGGAATTTCGGCGGCTACCTCACCCTGGAACAGAATCCGCACGATCGGGTCGGCAATGACGGTGCCCGCAACCACGGCGTGGAGGCCCCAGCGCTCGAAGATTTCGATCACCTCGGCTTCGCGGCCCTTGGCCACCACAAACAGCATGCGCTCCTGGGATTCTGACAGCAGGTACTCGTAGGGCACCATGCCGGTCTCGCGCACCGGGATCAGGTCTAGATCGAGCTCAATGCCGACACCACCTTTGGCGGCCATCTCGGCGGTGGAGCAGGTGAGGCCAGCGGCCCCCATGTCCTGGGCGGCCACGATGGCACCGGTTTTAAAGGCTTCCAAACAGGCTTCGACCAGGGATTTTTCCAGGAAGGGATCGCCCACCTGCACAGCGGGGCGATTGGCTTCCGATTCGTCGGTGAGTTCGGCGCTGGCAAAGCTGGCACCGCCCATGCCGTCGCGCCCGGTGGTTGACCCCACGTACACCACCGGGTTGCCCAGGCCCGCCGCGCCCGATTTGACGATGTCGTCGGTTTCCATGATGCCGATGGCCATGGCGTTGACCAGCGGGTTGCCGTTGTAGGCGGAGTCGAAGTAGACCTCGCCGCCGACGGTGGGCACCCCGAAGCAGTTGCCGTAGTGGGCAATGCCGGACACCACCCCCTGGCAGAGGCGGCGGGTGCGGCTGTCGGCCAGATCGCCAAACCGCAGGGAGTTGAGGACGGCGACGGGCCGCGCCCCCATGGTGAAAATATCGCGCAGAATGCCGCCGACCCCGGTGGCGGCTCCCTGAAAGGGCTCTACCGCTGAGGGGTGGTTGTGGGACTCGATTTTGAAGGCCACCCGCAGGCCGTCACCGGCGTCGATTACGCCGGCGTTTTCGCCAGGCCCGACCAGCACGCGGGGCCCTGCGGTGGGGAACTGCTTCAGCAGCGGGCGTGAGTTTTTGTAGCAGCAGTGCTCTGACCACATCACCCCAAACATGCCCAGCTCGGCGCGGTTGGGGTGGCGGCCCAGGCGTTGCACGATGTCGTCGTATTCCTTGGGCTGGATGCCTTCGGAGGCGATTTCGGCGGGGCTGAAGGGAGCGGTGGAGTAGGCGGTCATGCTGGGCGGGGGGAAGTTGCCTATCGATCTTAGCCCCAATGGGGGTTTTGGCGTGGGGAAGGTGGGAGGGGAGGGTCGGGGAAGGGTGGGGGAG
>DATIVG010000358.1:0-4531 GCA_035466075.1 Nodosilinea sp.
AGCCTGGGCGGGCCAGACATCAGCATTCAGGCCGGGCTGGCGGGGGTCTATGCCCTCAAGCACGCCTGGTTCCAGAAGTGGTGTGTGCACCGTCGCCTGCGGCCTGAGGTCTATGCCCAGCGGTTAGAACTCTTCCGCCGGGGCATTTTGGGCAGCCACGGTGAGAACCCCTGCCACGACGAGAAGTTTAACGACTTGTTTGGTGAGGGGGCCGATGTGTGGCGGCGCACCCAGGTGCTAGACCGCATCTATGAGCACAACCGCCAGCAAAATATCGCCCAGAGCCGGGGCGACCGCGAGGGCAACTGGCTGCTGCCCATGGGCTTCCCCGAAGGGTCGCCCACCCACCCGGCCTACCCCGGTGGCCACTC
The DNA here is from genome assembly GCA_035466075.1 of Nodosilinea sp. Taxonomy (GTDB): domain Bacteria; phylum Cyanobacteriota; class Cyanobacteriia; order Phormidesmidales; family Phormidesmidaceae; genus Nodosilinea. Next base: position 372 of record DATIVG010000358.1, read on the forward strand.
GGCCTTTGTGGCGGCGGCGGCGACGGTGGCGAAGGCTTACTTTGCCGATGGCCCCTTCCCCAACCCCAAGGTGCCGGTGGATGGTGGCTCTAAGCTGGTGGACTACCATCGCAAGGGCGAGGAACTCACCATCCATGGTGAGCTGAACAAGCTGATTGCCAATGTGACGCTGTTCCGCGATGGGGCGGGGATGCACTGGCGCACCGATGGCACCACCTCGGGGCCGAATGCGGGCTGCGATCGCGCCGGTACGGGCCTGGAAACCGGTGGCAACCTGCTGGGTGAGCGGCTGGCGATCAGCATGCTGCGCGACACCCGGCGCACTTACCGCGAGGCGGTGGGTACTTTTAAGTTCCAGAGCATTACCGGTAGCCCGGTGGAGTTCTAGGGACGGTGCTGAGATTGGTGCTAGGGGCAGGCGTTTGAGCTGCCCCTAGGACTATCTGCCCGGTCTGGTTGCCTAGGCAACCAGACCGGGCTTTTGCATGGCTGCCGGTAGGCTACTCGGCGGGGCCGAGGCCCTGCCACAGCACGGCTTCGCTGGGGATGACGGGGGCCTGGCCTGAGGTGGCGGCCCGATCGAGGGCGACCAGGGTGGTGGCGGTGGCCACAAAGGTGGCGGCGGCGGCAACGGCGGCGACGGTGGCGAGCACTTCGAGGCGGTGAAGTGCGATCGCAACACCTGGATCTTGAAATTTCATAGCGGGCACAACAGCAGAATAATCTCCCTTCATTCTACCCGTTTAGTAGCTTTAGATACAGAAATATATTTTGCCTTCTTGATTTGCGCTCGTTCGGTCTGCCGTTGAACCATGGTTTTGCAGTAAGTGCATTGCATTGACGCATAAAAACCATAGATATCAAGCTTTTGTAAGCACTTACACAAAGCCTTGGTGGGGTCGCCTTTAATCTTGTGCTGGGTATGACGTTTATTTGCAGAGCATTGTTTTTACAGCAGCCAAATCGGTTGGGCTCAGAGCTGATCTGGATCTAGTTTTTACTCCAGATCGCTATTGCAGCCTGGGGAGGTTGCCTGGGGTTTGCCTGCATAGTCAGTAGGTTTTCTACAGGTTAGGTGTTGTAGCAGCGGGTCTGGCGACGGAGTGCATCTGTCGCTGGCCAGCTTTTTGCGGCCGCTGCGCCGCAGGTTAGAGACTAAATTTACCGCTGGGAGTTAATCGGCTATGGCTGGCATCTGGTCATTTAGCGGCAGGTACAAAATCCTGCACATGACATGGTTCGCGTTCTTTTTAACGTTTGTGGTGTGGTTTAACTTTGCTCCTCTGTCTACGGCGATCAAGGCCGACCTGGGGCTGAGCGACCCGCAGATGCGCACCATCGCCATCTGCAACGTGGCGCTGACGGTGCCCGCCCGCATCATTGTCGGCATGGTGCTCGACCGGTTTGGGCCGCGCATTACCTACACCTGTCTGCTGATCTACGCGGCGTTTCCCTGCCTGGCCTTTGCCCTGGCCCAAAACTTTGAGCAGATGGTCTACTCGCGCCTGGCCTTGAGCATTGTCGGCTGCGGCTGTGTGATCGGCATTCGCATGGTGGCCGAGTGGTTTGACGACAACGAGATTGGCCTGGCCGAAGGCATCTACGGCGGCTGGGGCAACTTTGGCTCGGCGGGGGCGGCCTTTACCCTGCCCTCGATTGCGGCGGCGCTGGGCTTTTTGTCGGTGGGCCAGGTCAACTGGCGGCTGGCGATTGCCCTCACCGGCCTGGCCGCGGCCTGCTACGGCGTAATCTACTATTTCAACGTGTCGGATACGCCGCCGGGCCGGGTGTACCAGCGCCCCCCCAGCAGCGCCGGTATGGAAGTCACCAGCCAGCGCGATTTTTGGTTTTTGCTGGCCACCAACATTCCCCTGGTGGGTGCCCTGGGGCTGATTGCCTGGCGGTTGACCAAGGTGGACTTTATCGGCAGCCAGGCGCTGGCGGTGATTGGGGTGCTGCTGGTGGGGCTCTACCTGTTTCAGGCCTACAACATTTGGCAGGCCAACAAGCCGCTGATGACGGGGGCCAAGCGCTATGCCCCGGAAGATCGCTACAAATTTTCCCAGGTGTTTAACCTGGAAATGGCCTACGTGGCCTGCTTTGGCTCGGAGCTGGCGGTGGTGTCCATGCTGCCCACCTACTTTGAGCGCGGCTTTGGGCTCACCGCCGCTGCCGCTGGGGCGGTGGCCGGTATGTATGCCTTCATGAACCTGGTGGCCCGACCGGGCGGCGGCCTGATCTCCGACAAGCTGGGCAGCCGCAAGCTCACCCTGGTGTTTACCATCGCGGGTACGGGGCTGGCCTACCTGCTGTTTAGCATGTTTGGCCAGGGTATTCCGATTCTGTTTGTGGTGCTGATGACCATGGTGGCCTCGTTCTTTGTAATGGCCGCCGAAGGGGCCACCTACGCCATTGTGCCGCTGGTTAAACCCCGCATTACCGGGCAGATTGCGGGCAATGTGGGGGCCTACGGCAACGTGGGGGCGGTGGTCTACCTGACGGTGTACAGCCTGTTGCCCCAGGGTGTGGCGGGCGACCGGCTGTTCTTTCAAATGCTGGGCTGTGTGGCGCTGATGGTGGCCTTTTTGAATGCGTTTACCCTCAAGGAGGTCATCGGGTCTCACGCGGAGCATGGGGTAGCGGTGCCCGCCGGTGTACCCGTGGAGCAGGGTGATGGCCTGTAGGTTTGCCCTGGCGACCTCCGGGTGAACTGTGGCCGCTTGAGGGCTGGTGGGCAATGCCCACCCTACCGCTGCTGACGCAAACCGTGAACCCCGTAGGGGCGTAGCATGCTACGCCCCTACCCAGCCTACGCATCTAGGTCTTAAAGGCATCGCGCAGCGTCCTCAAAGGGGATTGCGCTGGCAAATGTGTGATTGCACCCCATCAACTATTTATGAGGGCAGGCCATGACGGCATCTGTAGACTTTGAAAGTGCGACTTCCCCTGTCGAGACCGCCCCCCGCGAGCTTGACTACGCCCAGACTATGCTGGCCGCCGCCGCCATTGGCACTGTGGGGGGCATTGTCGCCACCACCTACTACCTGGTGCTGGAGGAATTTATGCACCTGGTGTGGCACACCTTGCCGGAGACGCTGGCACCGTTTTTTACCGAGAGCTTTCCTGCCACCAACTACGTGTGGATGGCTGCCTGTGTGGGGGGCCTGCTGGTGGGGCTGACGCTGTACCTGATGGGGCTACCCGGCGAAGTTGCCTTTGTAGTTGAAAAGGTACATGATCCAGGCCGCATCGACATTAAGCAGAGCCCGGCCATGGTGGTGGCGTCGCTGTTCTCCATTGTGGCGGGGGGCAGCGCCGGGCCTGAGGCCCCCCTGGTGCAGGTCAACGGCAGCGTCGGCGGCTGGATGGCCCAAAAGCTGGGCCTCACCCTGCGCACTACGCGGATCTTTACCTTTTGCGGCATGGCGGCGGCGCTGGGGGCCTTCTTTGGCGCGCCCCTGGGCGGGGCGCTGTTTGCCCTGGAGATTCCCCACCGGCGGGGGCTGGAGTATTACGAGGCGCTGATTCCGGCTACGCTGGCGGCGATTCTGAGCTTTGTGGTGTTTCGCCTTACCACTGGCCTGTCGATCGGCGGCATGTATCACTTCACCTCCATACCGCCGCTGACGCTGATCAACCTGGCGGAGGGGGCGGTGCTGGGGGCGCTGGGGGCGGCGGTGGCGGCGCTCTTTGTGCTGGTGTTTCGCGCCGTAGGCTGGCTGACGCGACCGCTGGAGCACCGCACCATTTTGCTGGCTACCCTGGGGGGGCTCGCCATCGGGCTGATTGCCCTGGTGTTTCCCCAAACGCTGTTTTTTGGCGAGCGCGAAATCGAAACCATCATTGAAACCGGCGCTACCTTTGGCATCACCACGCTGCTGCTGATTGGCCTGGCCAAAATGCTGGCGATTAGCTGCACCCTGCATTCGGGCTTTCGCGGCGGGTTTATTTTTCCGCTGTTTTATATCGGGGCGGCGATTGGGTTGGCCATTGCCCTGGGCTTTCCGCAGGTGCACCCCACCATTGGCATGGTCTGCATGATGGCGGCGGTGAATGTGGCGATTACCAAGACGCCGATCAGCACCACGGTGATTCTCAGCACGCTGTCGGATACGGCGATGGTGCCGGTGATTGTGATTGCCAGCCTGACCAGCTTTTTG
>DATIVG010000359.1:0-15006 GCA_035466075.1 Nodosilinea sp.
GAACCCCACCTCAGAGAGCGGTATGAGCAGCACTATGGCACCAGCCGCCTGAGCTGGGAGAAGGCCAAGCACGCCAGCCGAGATGCCTGGAATCGCCTGGAGCACGGCGCTTCTGGGAATGACACTGGCCTGCGGTAGCCCCAGGCCCCGCCGCCAGCGGTAGGACAACCAGAACGGATATAGGCCGCGATCGCACTTCAGGTGCGATCGCGGCTTTGTCGTTTAGGCCCCTCGCCGCCCAGCACACGCAGCGGCGACCAAATGATTGACACACAAAATATATGTATGTAATATGTATTCAAGACACAAATAGGGCTGCATAGACACACATTACTTATCCCCTCCCTTATCCCTTCACTGGAGATGGCCATTATGTTGTTCAAGATTTTGTCTGAGGCGTCAATCTTTCCCTGGCCCGCCAAGCGCGGCACCCCCCTGCTCGACGATCACCTGCGCCACCGCGCCGTCGTGACCGACACCATCGAACCCGGCGAGCGCGGTCGAGTCGCCTTTCAGGGCACCACATGGTTTGCCTTTTGCCGCTACCAGGTGGTCATTTTGCCCGGCATGCCGGTGTGCGTCGTAGAGCATTACAACGCCACCACCCTGATCGTCGAGCCCATGCAGCTGGTCAGGGCTCAACCCCTCCATGCCGACCCAGTGGTTCTAGGTTTTTAAGCGTTTTTAAGCCAAGGAGAATCCCTATGTCACGTCCCATTGCCGACGGGTTGCGGTGCGATCGCAGCCACCGCATTCCCCCCATCTACACCCTCTGGCCCAGCCAGAGCAGAGCACCTGCCCTCCGCAGCAGCTATCGCCGATTGAAAAAGCTGCCAGGAGCCCGCCGCTCCCTGCGCACCACCCGGCCAGCACCGCTTCGCTTCAGCAAAACCTTGCTGCTGCCGGGGTACGGGGCCCTGGCCGACGACAGCGACGACGAGGAGGGCGATCACTCTGGCCCTCTCTAACTTCGACCCAACCTGCCCAGGGCCGCATACCCAGCGCCCTGGGCAGGTTTTCTGCTTGTATCGCCGCACACAAAATAAGCTGTATATATGTCTAGAATGCGCATAGCAAGCATAAAGTTTGTGTGTCTCTTCAGGCATACATCAGGAATACATCAGTCCAGTAATGTATAAAGCGATAGAGGCGTAAGGTTCAGATATGGGTAAAATCCATATTACTGTCCATATGCTTTCAGTCTCGTCACTGTGCCCTGGGCCACTCGGTCCATCCCGTCAGCATTCTATTCTTAGCTTGCACACCCTCACGAGGAGCTCACCATGCCCAATGCCGCTAGCCAAACCTCCGAAGCCGCAACCTCACAAAAACGTAAACGGCTGAACCTCGATCTTGCCCCAGCGGCCTACGAACTGCTCCAGCAGCTAGCCGCCGACTCCGGCAAGAACATGGCCGACGTTTTGCGCACCGGCCTCGCCCTCTACGGCATCGCCCAAGAAGAAATGAAAAAAGGGCGACGCCTCGGCATCGTAGAAGACGAAAAAGTGATCAAGGAAATTGTGTTGCCCTAGAGCCCAGATTGGCCTAGCGGGGGCGATGGAGTTGAGAACTCCATCGCCCCCGCTAGGCCATCCATAAGCCTCATCGTTCAGGTCTAGTCACGGGTGTTCGTCTAACCCAAAGCCATTCTTCAGCATGGTTTAAGTCCTGACACTGAACCAGAAAGATAAATCAGTCAGTCGTTGTGAGAACTGTGCCCAAGGCTGGAGGCAAAGGTGAGATTTTGGCCAGACAATACCGAGAAATCCACCGAGCGCAAAGCGTTAGCCGTTGACGACTACCTCAAAGATCTGGGGCTCGACGCAGACGACATCAAGATCGTTGAAAACGTCAACCTGATCGAAGATTATTTCTACCGCCACCGCCTGTCTGAAGACACCCTGAGAACCGTGGAAGGGCGCAAAGGGGCTGAACTAAGGCATCGCCTCACCGCCAGAATGATCGTTCTCTACGCCCTGCTGGCCCCCATGGTGATCATTCCCTTCTGGCTGATGTGGATCTTGCTACCCAGCAACTCCAAAAGTTACAGCGAACGCATGCAGGGCGCATTTCTCGCTGCCCTCGCTTCCAATGTTTTGGGCCTCTGCTGGGTCGTCACCCGCGATCTGTATCCCCAGGGCGGCCCAGAACGTGAGCAAGACGGCGAAGACCCTGACGCAATAACGTAGATTTTGGCTGACAGGGCGTTTGATGCCGACAGACAACTCCCCATGCCTAGTGAACTGTAGCCCTATTCCTCTTCATCCTCGGCGTCGGCGGGGGGCAGTGCATCATTCGACTGCGCCTTGAAGTCAATCAGCATACTGCTGATGTCGGGTAGGTCTCCCAAGTATAGAGTTTCGACGTCTTCATCGGGCTCAACTGTAGTTTGCTCACGCTCTGTGATGTCGTACTCCTTATTATTCAGGTATTGAGCTACCTGGATTGTGCCCGTTAGTCGAGAGCTGATGGCATCCAGCTTTTGGCATTGATTGCTGAGGGCAAGAATATCCTGGCGGATCTGCTCAAGAAAGTTTAGAAAGTATTGAATTGTCTCTCCCAAATTTTCATTTTGGCCTAGAGCGCTTAAATAGTCGTCGTACTCCTGTTGTTTGCAGGAGTCTCTTTGTAAATTTGCCTTTGCATTGCAAATAGTTTTGTAGAGCGCCTGGGCTGTTGCGCAAGCCACTCGCTCCTCAAGTTTGTCGTGGCAACTTTCTAGCCAGTTGATCACTTCTATGAGTCTGGAGATCGCATATTGAAAATCAATTAGGCGATCTTGAGCATCCAGGTGTGAGGCTTCAACAAATCTTTCGAGCTCCACGGGGTGAGTAGTATTTTCAGAAACGATGGGATAACACGCGTTGCTGACGATGGCCCTGGTTATACCTAGAATCTCCAGCTGGGCTTCGCTGAGACCAAAGTTATTGCTGAAAACGGCATCAACGGCACTGCCCAATCCCTCTAAGTTGGCGTTGGTTAAGTCCGCTGAGGTAAAGTCAGCGTGATCGATCACTGCTCCTCTAAAGGTTGTATGTCTCAGGTAGGTGCGCCTAAACGCAGTCGAGGTCAATTTAGTACGAACCAGGTGGGCGTGGAGTAAGCTGGCACCGCCAAAATTGGCGTGGGTAATTGTGGCATCGCTCAGATTTGCGCCGCCCAGGTAGGTGCGATTGAGCTGTGCTTTTTCTAAATTTGCCTTGCTGAGGTTGGCATCACTTAGATTGGCTCTATATAGAAATGCACCGGGCAGTTGAGCATGGCTGAGGTCTGCACAGGTCAATATGGCACCCGACAATTCAACCCTAGACAAATTGGCGTGGCGGAGGCTAGCGTCGCTCAAGTTGGCTCCGTTGAGCTTGGCTTCAGTGAGGTCGGCATGGTTTAAGTTGACTGAGATCAGGTTCGATCTGCTCAGCCTGGCTCCAATGAGTTTTGCTTGTTTGAAGCTAGCGCCTTTGAGGCTGGCCCCCTGAATATTTGAACTGTTGAGCTCGGCTCCATCTAATTTGGCGTGGTTGAGGTAGGCCCCTTGCAGATCGGCATGGTTGATTTGAGCTGCTGTAAAGTCTGCGCCCCGAAAGCGGGCTCGGGTCAGCTTAGCTCGATTTAGATTGGCGCGAACCAAATTGGCGTTTTTGAGAAATGCGCCTTGCAGTTCGGCCCGCTCGAGATCGGCTCCCTCCAGGCAGGTATCTTTGAGGTAGGCACCATAGAGCAGGGCATACCTTAAATTGGCCCCCTTGAGGTTGCAGCGGGCCAGTTTGGCACCGGCTAAGTCAGAGTCGTTGAGTTGGGCGTTTTGTAGATCTGCCCCATCAAATACGGTGTTTAAAAGCTCCGATCGACTCAGCTTTGCCCCTTGGAGATGGGCATTTTCAAGGTTGGCGCCGTTTAGTCGGGAATTGTTTAGATCGGCAGCGGTTAGATCGGCACCTTTGAGATTGGCTTGGCCGAGGTTGGCGTACTGCAGATTGGCGTGGCTGAGATTGGCATTTTCGAGGTTGGCACCGCTGAGATTCACCCGGCTCAAATCGCGATTGCTGAGATCGCAGCCTCGAAAATCTTGCCTAGAGTAGTCTCCGTCTGGTTGCAGTAATTCTCCAGTCATGTAGGTCGGTAGATATGCAGCTGCTAACAAACACCTACCGTTATTGTAGGGTAGGTAATTCGTCTGCGTTGGATCATTTCTAGGGCTACCTGACAAAATCAGTCAGGCAAGTGCGGTTACGGCTGATTTTGCCCGGTGGCTTCGGGCAAAATTAGCATGGCATCGCCAAACGAATAAAATCGATAGTCTTGCTCAATGGCTTCTGCGTAGAGAGCCAGCAGCCGCTCGCGGCCCATCAGGGCGCTGACCAACATCAGCAGGCTAGAGCCGGGTAGGTGAAAGTTGGTGATTAGCCCATCGACGACTTGGTACTGGTAGCCGGGGTAGATAAACAGGTTGGTTTTGCCTTGCCAGGGCTGTAGCTGGCCGGTTTGGGCGGCCCCTTCGAGGGCGCGCACGACGGTGGTGCCGACGGCGATCACTCGTCCGCCTCGGGCTTTGGTGGCGTTAATTTGGGCCACTGTGGCGGCGGAGACATCGATCCATTCGCCGTGCATTTTGTGGTCGAGAATGTTGTCGGCTTCGACCGGGCGAAAGGTGCCGACGCCGACATGGAGGGTGATGTGCGATCGCACCACCCCTTGCTGCTCCAGCCGCCCAAACAACTCCGGCGTAAAGTGCAGCCCCGCCGTCGGTGCCGCCACCGCCCCCGGGGTCTCGGCATAGACCGTCTGGTACTGGTCGGCAGAGGCGGCCGTATCGGTAATGTAGGGGGGCAGCGGCACCTCCCCCAGCCGCTCAAACAGGGCAAACAGCGATTCCCCGGTCTGGGGCTCAAACTTAAGCAGGCGACCGTTGGTATCGGGGTCGGTGGCCAGCACCTGGGCCACCAGCTCCGGCTGGTCAAGGTTGGGGCCAAACAGCACCGTCGCCCCCGGCTTGAGCCGACGACCGGGGCGCACCAGCGCCAGCCACTGGTAGTCGCCCTGGTCTTCCAGCAAAAAGACCTCCACCTGGCCGCCGCCGGGCTTGTGCCCCCGCAGCCGGGCCGGAATCACCCGCGTGTCGTTGAGCACCAGCAGATCGCCGGGGCGCAGCAGAGTGGGCAGATCGCGAAACCGATGGTGACGGTGCGTGGCTGGCCCATCGACCACCAGCAGCCGCGAGGCATCCCGCGGGGTAACCGGGGTCTGGGCTATTTTTTCCGGGGGCAGAGAATATTGATACGCCGCCAGGGAATACTCCGCAGAGGTGCGCGGGCCCTCGGGGGGCGCATCCGATCGCGCATCGGCTGGGGCCGGAGTTTCCCCTGGGGCCATTGGTTGACGATCGCGCATGGCCTATCCAGGTTGGGGGGATACACCCAGGTCAGGTGGGGGGACTTAACCCTAACGGTTGGAGGGCCAGTCCGAGACAATAAGAACTGTAGCACCTGTCTAAAGGTCAACGATGGAATACACCTACTATCTCGCCAATGCCAGTTTGACCCTCCGTGTGGTCGAACACCTGCTGGGGTGCTCCAAGTTGCCCCTAGAATTTATGACGGTGATTCACCAGATCGACGGATGGGTCATTCGGGTCAAAATGAATGACAACATCGGCGTTGACGATGCCGAAGACTTTCGCGCCTACATGAATGAGCTGGGCATTGCCTACGACCCCGGTATTCGCGTGCGCATGGCCCTGTGGGGTCTAGAAACCGGGCAGTCGCCCATCGATGTCATGCGCCGCTACCAGGTGGCCATTGTCTCCCACGGCAAGCCCGACCGCGAAGAGATCGAAGCCTTTCGCCGCCAGTTTGTCATGGGTTTGGGCTACTGCCCCGAAACCCTGGCCTAGGTCGGTACTGTTCTGAGCTGTGCTGGCCAGATTTGACGACACCTGTTTTTAACCTATCTCCTGGGAGGGCGGGGCAACCGGCCCTCTTTTTTGTGGGCGAGAATTGGTGGGGCGCTGCTGGGGCTCACGCTGCTCGGGCTGGCGCTACAGGCGATCGCAAAAAATCAGGTATCCCAGGGCGTCGAGATAGGCCTCAATGGAGGCCATGATCACATCGGGGTGAAACCCCCGCCCCGGAAACAAGGCCATCTGCCGCTCCAGCAGCACCACCGCCGACACCGGCGAATCGGCGGTGGTCGCCATGCAGCGGTAGTGCACCATCTGCACATCGGCCACAGGGATATAGTGATTCACCGCCAGGTTGAGGGCGCGCAGCGCCGCATCGACCGGGCCCACGCCCGAGGCGGTCTCCTGGCAGGTGTAGCCCAGGGGGGTTTGCAGGCGCACGGTGGCGGTGGGGCGGTCTTGGCCGCAGCTCACCTGCACATGCTCCAGGCGGCCCAGCCAGTGGCGCTGGTCGAGGGCGGCTTCGTCTTGGTAGTGGGTTTCCAGGCCGCTGCGCCGATCGTCGAGGTAGCCGGGGGCGCACTCGGCCAGCAGATGACCGGGGGTGTACACCAGCACCTCGTCTACCCCGCTGCCGGTCACGTAGTCGAGCGGGCGGTGGGTGACAATGCCGTCTAGCCCCAGCTGAGCTGCGATCGCAGCCTGGAGGGCAAAGGGCAGCTCCAGCTGAGACCGCTGGGCCACATGCCGGGTAGTCGCATCGATGGGGCAGCAGCCCAGCAGGGTGCCAAGCTGCTCCAGGGTGGTCTCAGCCACCGCCGGGCCGTGAAATCGCAGGGCGTAGCGCCCCACCTGCCCCAGGGCAATGTCGGTGACATACCCCCGCAGCTGGCCCTGCAACAGCAAATTCCACAGGCGGTCGCCCTGGCCCATGGGCAACAGGCGACCAAACAGCAGCTCGATCAGCAACCCTTCATCGATGAGAATGCGTCGCACCATCGTCAACTCCTGCGAAGGAAACCGCCCCGGCCGCCAAATGGTCTATTCGGAGGAGCCTGCACCCAGCAGCTTACGCAGCGCCGCCAGGGGCATTTGCACCACATCTTGGGCCAGGTCGCCGGGGTGGGCGGGGGTAGACACCTGAAGCCCTGGGTAGGTCGCCGCCTCTGTCAGTTCACTGGCAGTCAGACCATCGGCCGCCCGGCCATGGGCCGCCAGCCCCTGTACCCGCCGATCGATCTGCTGGAGACTGCGGCAGCCCTCCTCCATACCGGTACTGAGTCGATCGATCTTGTGCTCCAGGGCCAGCAAACGGGCCGTCAAGGCTGTGGCCGACAGCGCCTCGGGGGATCCAGCAGCAGCTAATGCCGCCTCGGGTACCGCCTCGGGCAAACCGTGGCCACCCATCACCTGCCTTTCTAACTGGTGCAAAACCTGCTCCAACTGTGACACCCGCCGCTGGAGCGGATCGTCGCTGCCCGCCGCCAGCCCCTGGCGCAGCAGACGGTTAACCAGCTCGGTGGCCGAAATGCCCTCGCTACCGGCCCTGGTTTTGAGGGCCTGCTGCAGATCCTCCGCCAACCGATAGCTGACCAGCTTCCTAGACATGGGTTCTCCTTGCAAGTGGTGGGGCGTCACCCCATACATTTGACCAATATACATAAGATATCTGTTTGAAATACAAAGCGATCGCAAAGCTTTGGCGGCATTGGCGGCATCAGAAACGACCTCAATCTCCAACAAGCCTGTCACACCGTCAATTATTTTGTCACAAACTATTGAGAGCAGCGGTGCGGCAGCCTGTGGCCCACCCGGCTCTACCCCGCGAGTCAACTAGGAGTGCCATACATAATACATCCCACTGGAGAATGCCCATGCTTGTTTCTTCCCCTCCCCACGACCCTCCTCTGGAGTGTCCCCAGTGCCGCCGCCACAGCATCGTCAAGCACGGCGACAGCGAATATGTTTGCCTCAGCTGCGATTTTCGCCGCGACCTGGCCCAAACGCCCCAGTCCAGCGGGCTGCTGGGCAATTGGGTGCTGGGCATGCTGGCCTTTGCGCTGGTGCTAATGCTGGCCCGTTGATGGGTGGCCTAGCCCTGGTCAGCCTTGACCCACAGGGCTAGGCCGCCGCCCCGGCCCCGCGCGGCAATGTATTGCCCAGGGGCGGCAAAGAAGGCAAAAAACGGCAGCTTACCCACCGAGGTGTCGGCAAACGTCTTGGCCTTGGCCGACCGGCCCGGCAGCGGCAGGCTGAGCAGGCTCAAACCGCCGACCAGCAGCGTCAGGCGCACAAAATCAAAGGCCAGCAGGTTTTTTTTGGGCAGGAGTTTGGCCGGCCCCGTAAACCGCAGGGCCAGGGGCCCCACCCGCAGCTGGTTTTGAATGGCGAGCTGGTCGTCAGCGCGGCTAAAGCTGAGACTGGCCACCGCCAGCCCCGGCATGTAGAAACCGCCGCCGCTGGGCTGCCCGGCTTTGTAGGCGGGCTTGTTGGGGGCGGTAAACCGCAGACGCCAGGTGCCCACCAGCGCCTCGGCATCAATGGTTTGCCGCTGCTGCTTGACCTGGCGCTCGACCGCGAGCAGGGCGGCGACCACGGCCTGGCCCTCCGGGCGCTCGGTGGCGGTAGCGGCGGCCTCTAGCACCGGCAGGGCGGGTGGGGTGGGGCTGCTGTCAGTGGCGGTCATGGCGGTCTCCGGGTCAATGCTAGGCATGGTGGGCGATGTTCCCAGGGAAAAACGGCAAAACTCTATTATGGCAAGGCTCCCCCACGGGCCCGGCCCGCCGCTCTGGCATAATGGGGGCCTGTTCTTTACTGCGGCGCCATGGCCACCCGTTCGAGCTTGCCCCTGCTGCGCAAACCGGCCAAGTCGGTCACCAATGTCTCCGTGGTGCTGATGTGGGTGGGTCTTGCCATCACCCTCGGGTTTATTTTGATTGCCCTGCTGGCCCCGCTGATGCAGTCGTGGGGGTGGCTGGCCGACCCCACCACGGCGCTGCAAAACCCCATTCACCAGCCCCCCGGTGGCGACCACTGGCTGGGCACCACCCGCCAGGGCTACGACGTGCTGGCGCGAACGCTGTTTGGGACCCGCGCCGCCTGGCAGGTGGTGCTGCTGGCCACGCTGCTGAGTGTGGCCATTGGGGTGCCCCTGGGCATGGTGAGCGGCTACCTGGGCGGCTGGCTCGACCGGGCGCTGCTGTTTTTTATGGATACGATCTACACCCTGCCGGGGCTGTTGCTCTCGGTGACGCTGGCATTTGTGGTGGGGCGCGGCGTGCTCAATGCGGCCCTGGCCCTCAGCATTGCCTACATTCCCCAGTATTACCGGGTGGTGCGCAACCACACCGTCAGCATCAAGACCGAGCTGTTTATCGAGGCGGCCCAGGCCCTGGGGGCTGCCCCCTGGACGGTGCTCACCCGCTACCTGTTTCTCAACGTGATTCAGAGTGTGCCGGTGCTGTTTACCCTCAACGCTGCCGACGCCATTTTGGTGCTGGGGGGGCTGGGCTTTTTGGGTCTGGGTCTGCCCGAGCAGGTGCCGGAGTGGGGGGCCGACATTCGCCAGGCCCTCGACGCCCTGCCCACGGGCATCTGGTGGACGGCGCTGTTTCCGGGGCTGGCCCTCACCCTGATGGTGACGGGGCTGTCGCTGGTGGGCGAAGGGCTAAATGAGTTTATGAACCCCCTGCTGCGCCGGGAAAACTGGCGCTAGCGCTCCAGCAGGGCGTTGAACTGCTCGACGAGGGCCTGGCGCTGCCCCAGGCTGGCCTGCTTGTAGGCGGCGACAATGGCGTTGGCGACCTGGGTTTCGACGGCGGCGGCTTCGGTGGCGCTGGTGCAGGGGCGGTACAGCTCAGGATGCTGGTCGGGGTCAAACAGGTCGGCGGTGATGCGCTGGAACAGGGCCTCATCGAGGCAATCGCCGGTGGCCTGGAACACGTCGCAGTAGGCGCCCACGCCGTCGGTGGCGGGCTGAAACTCAGAAGCGTCGTCGTTGCCGCTGCCCCGGTCGACGTAGACCGGCACCGCATGGCCCGCCAGGTCGGCGGTGAGCTGGCTTTTGGCGGTGAAGCGAATGAAGGCGCGGGTGGGATATACAGGGCTGCTCATGGTGACTATTCTCAGAATAAGGAATGGGTCTGGAACCAGCGATGGCTAGGGCCAAGACCACTGAAATATTAAACCGATATTAAGAGATAGGGTGCTCTGGATCGGTGGTCGAGTCATATTTATGGCTTTGGATATAGGGCTGTAGGCGGCCTGGCGCAGACATGGCCTCTAAAACGTTTGCAGGTTTGCAGATTCGGAGGTTGCTCAGGTGTTTGGAATGTCTGGAGTCAGGTGACTTAGGTGATATAGCAGGGGCCGAGTTTGTGAGGACTCTTGCTAGCCTGGTAGCGCTTCAGGGCGGCAATTCTAGCGACCAGATGATGCCCTGGGCTGCTGGCTTAACCCCATCAGCTCAGCTGGCAATATTTTCTGAAGAAAGTTTATTGAGCTAGATTTTGCCCAGTGATTAATGACCGCTTTTAGCTGGGGCGGCACTGAGCATAAATACAGTGCTCTGGACTGGATATTTTTTGATCAGATCCCTTAGAGGCCCTGTCTGAAAGGGATTTAGAGATATTTTAAATGTCGATAAATAGTCTTTTTTGGCTAGAAAAACCGCTGTCAGCAAAGTACCCGCGGGGGTCATGGCAACTCCGATGACTCGCTGACATGATGGATTCAGTTGACAAGGAAAGCACCCATTAAGCGCTCTGCGATTTAGGGTTTTTGACTGGTTAACTGCTCTAAAAAAACCTACTCTTTTAGGAGACTCACGATCATGGAACGTACAGGAATTGTGGAAAACATGGAAGCTGCTGTCAAGGCTGAGGTGTCTGGCCCCCAGTCTCCCAAACAGCTTTCTGATACCGAAACCTATTCCAAGAATATTTTGGGCCCGGTATCTTTCACCCTGTCTAACCTGCGGGTATTTGGCAAGGCCGGTGAGCCCGAGTACACAACCGTTGCTCCCAGCCAGTCGCCCTACATCATCGCCACCAACGAAGAGTTCTGTGTCAGCGTTGACATCGAATTTAACTATTCGCCTCTGACCTCTTTGCTGATGTGCCTGGGCACCCGCCTGACCGTTGACTTTGCCTTTGAAGGCGTCGGTGGTCGGGCCGGTGAAGTCGATTGGGCGGTTACCGACATCACCGTCAAGGATGACTTCAACTACACCTTGACCTTCAAGTCGACCCCCGATGCCGCTGGTCTGGTGCCTGGTCTATATGCGATCGCAGCTGTGGCCTCCATTGGCCCGGTTGAGAACAAGTGCAGCCAGCACATTCTCGGCTACGGCTACATCGCCAAGCAGCTGCTCCAGGTTTACCCTGCCTAGGCCGCTGCCTAAACCCTGGGGCGGCTGGGTTTGAATCATTCCTAGTCGCCCCACCCTGTCGGTCGTTGAGAGTACCCCAAAATTGGCATCGGTGGGACCGCCGTTTGGCACCCCAGGGCTCTGCCCTGCCCCTCGCCCCGCTCGATGCCTTGGGAGGCTCTCAGCGGCCGAATTTTTAGATCCAGCTTTCTAATCTGCCCACCTGCCAACCTGCTAACTTTCCGACCTGCCAACGTTTAAAGGTTCAAAGGTTGGCAGGTTCAGAGGTTGCTGGATAACGGGATCGTGGCTAGGTGTAGTCAGCCCTTCCCCGCCCTGTGTTTGGCTCGCAGCGCCGTGACCGAGTACAGCAGCAGTGCCGCCCAGATGCAGCTAAAGGTGACCCCATGGGTGGCGGTGAACGGTTCGCCGTAGACAAACACCCCCAGCAGCAGCGACAGCGAGGGGGCCAGGTATTGAAAAAAGCCCAGGGTGGCGAGGGGCAGCCGTTTGGCGGCGTTGTTAAACCACAGCAGCGGCATGGAGGTGGCCACCCCGGCCCCGATCAGCAGCAGGGTGGTGGGCCAGTCTTGGCCAAAGCTGCCCTGGCCGCTGGCCGCCAGCCAGCTCACAAACAGCAGGGTGACGGGGGTGATCAGCAGGGTTTCGACCGCCAGACCCACCAGGGGAGCGACCCCGACCAGCTTGCGCAACAGCCCGTAAAACGCAAAGGACACCGCCAGGGCCAGGGCAATCCACGGCACGGTGCCCAGCTGCACAATGAAGTAGCCCACGCCGACCACGGCCAGGGCCACCGCTACCTGCTGCCCCCGGAGCAGGCGTTCTTTGAGAAAGACAAAGCCCAGCAGCACGGTGACCAGGGGGTTGATGTAGTAGCCCAGGCTGGCCTCGACCACGCGATCGCTGTTCACCCCGTAGATGTACAGCCCCCAGTTGAAGCTCAGCAGGCTGGCGGTGAGCAGCAGCACCAATACCTGGCGGGGCGATCGAAGTTGCGATCGCAGGTCTGACCAGCGCCGCTGCACCAGCAAAATGCCCATCAAAAACACCGCCGACCAGATCATGCGGTGGCTGAGCACCTCCACCGCCGAGGGCTGGCCCAGCAGCTTCCAGTAGATCGGCAGCAGACCCCAGGTGCTGTAGGCCAGCAGGGCATAGATAGAGCCGAGATTGGCCTCTGCCATGCCCCCGCTGGCCGCGGATTTAGGTAAGGTCAAAGGAATACCCGCAATGCAGAATTCACCATTCTAGCGGCCTGCTGCGGGGTTGACAGGCAGCCGCACCACCATGGTGGTGCCTTCGTCCAGCTGGCTGCGGGCAACGATCGAGCCGCCGCAGTAGGTCAGCAGCTGCTGCACAATGGAAAGCCCCAGCCCCGCCCCCTCGGTCTCCTCGGCGGGCAGGTTGCGGCCCCGGTAGAAATGGTCAAAAATGCGCGGCAGATCGCTAGCCGAGATGCCGGTGCCCGTATCGCGCACTTCAATGTCAACGAAGTCGCCAGCGTGGCGGGCCGTCACCCACACCTGCCCCCCGCTGGGGGTGTATTTGAGGCAGTTGTTGAGCAGGTGCATCATAATCTGCCGCAGCCAGCTGTCGGGGCAGATCACCGTGGGCATCTGTTTGGGAATGGTGTAGGCCAGCATGATGCCCTTTTCGGCGGCCAGGGGCTGGTAGGTGCTGACCACCGGCGGCACCGCCTCGGCCAGATTCAGCGAGGCGAGCTGGGTGGTGCCCACGCTGGTTTCCATTTGCAGCAGGTTGAGCACCCCGCTGATCAGGGCGGTTTGCCGGTCGCACTCGTGGCTGATCATCTCCATGTACCGCTGCCGCTGGGGGGGCTTGAGGTGGGGCGAGTCGAGCAGGGTGAGGGCGGTTTTAATGGTGGTGAGAGGGGTGCGCAGCTCCTGACCCACGGTGTTGAGAAAGTCATCCTTCAGCCGCAGGGTGTTGAGCAGCAACTCGTTTTGCGTCGATAGGCTAGATATGCCCAGGGCCTGACGACGGTAGGTGGAGGCCGACTGACGCAGGTGCTCCTGGCGTTTGAGCTGCCAGTTGAGCCAGCGATCGACCAGGGTGAGGTAAGCAGGGCTGGGGGTCTGGCCAGGGGTGAGCGGGGGGCCGAGCTGGCTCAGGGCCAGGCCGCCATCGCCCGCCGCGGCCCCGTCCTGGGGCGCTAGCAAACCGGGGTCGATCTGGTGACCAATCGCCCTGACCACCGTGGCCACCAGCTCGGGGCTGACGGAGCAGCACACCGACAGATAGGACGATCGCGACGAGCCCGCGTCTTCGGCTGGGGGGCCGACATCGTCGTCGTCGCCGGGGTCGGGGCCACCGGGGCCCGTGCGATCGCTGTCGGGGCTGGGGGTGGCCGAGATCGGCTGCATGCGGTGGGCAACTACCATGGCGGCAAATGACTCCGACTGCACCACCACAAAGTAGTCGCCCCGCCAGGTGTGGCTGGTGCGCAGGGGCAGGGCCACCTCGGTGGAGCTAGGGTCGGTGAGGGCGGCGGGGGCAGCGGCGTCGGGGCGCAAAAACCGAAACACCCGGTAGGGGGAGCTCAGCCCCTGGGCGTAGCGCAGAATATCGTCATTCCAGGCGTCGCCGGTGGGCAGCTTCACCAGCAGATGGGCCTGAATATCGTAGGCCTCAAGAAACTCTACGGTCGATTGCAAAATCGCCCTAAACCCCTTGGGTTTGACCTGTACGTAGTCAGGGGTGGCTGCACTGAGCTGAAGCAGCCGGTGTAGCGACACCTCTTGCTCTTGGTAAGACTGCATAATGCTCCAACGGGCCGGGGCCGTGCCGAATGCCCGGGCATTCAGCACGAATACTTTTTAGGGTATCTTTAACCACTCGCCATGGCGGCGAGAATGTTGCGTGTTTTCACATAAAACCGCCCCAAAGCGGCCAGGGCGAGGGCAAAGTGTGATCTCAGATACCATTGCCTGGACGATGGCCGCCCCAAGTACCGTTGCCCCAGCCACCGTTTACTGAGAACCGCCTACTGGGAACCGCCTACTGGGAACCGTTGGCTGAGAACCGCTGGCTGAGAAAGTGGCGGGCCTGCTCACGGTCGTCGAAGTGGATTTTTTCGGTGCCGAGAATCTGGTAGTCTTCGTGGCCCTTGCCCGCAATCAAAATGCCGTCGCCGGGCTGGGCCATGGCAATGGCGGCCTCAATGGCGGTGGCGCGATCGCACACCACCTGCCCCGCCTCCAGAGCCACCGGAATCCCCGCCACCACATCCTGCAAGATCTGCTCGGGGTCTTCGGTGCGGGGGTTATCAGAGGTGACCACCACGGCGTCCGCTAGCTCGTAGGCAATGCGGCCCATCTGGGGGCGCTTGGTGCGATCGCGGTCGCCCCCGCAGCCAAACACGCAGATCAGCCGCCCCGGCACAAAGGGCCGCGCCGCCGTCAGCGAATTTTTCAGGCTGTCGGGCGTGTGGGCGTAGTCCACAATCACGCTGATGTCCTGGGTGGGCGAAATATTCACCTGCTCCATGCGCCCCGGCACGCCGCCAAAGCCCGGCAGCGCTGCGGCGATCGTTTCCAGGGCAACGCCCAGGTGCAGTGCCGCCCCCACCGCCGCCAGCAAATTTTCCAGGTTAAACTGCCCCACCAGCGGCGAGCTAAAGGGCACCGTGCCCATCGGGGTCTTCAGCTCGCCGGTGACGCCGTTGGCCTGGTAGGTGAGGTCGCCGGTGTACAGGTCGGCA
>DATIVG010000360.1:0-6036 GCA_035466075.1 Nodosilinea sp.
CCTGCCGTGCACGATCTGTGACCTTGTGAGAATCCGGCGGGCACCTGCAACGTCGGCACCATAAAGCAACATGAGTAGGGGCAAACGGCCGTTTGCCCCTACGAGAGGCCCTGATTTTTTGATTCATACCTTTGTTCAGCCCCCCCACTGATGGCTGCCAACGCTAGATCCTCACCCCGGAGAACCCCTATGCCGCCCGAAGACACCCGCTATGACCGTGGTTTGGCCACCATGCGCACGATATTTGGCCCCGGCATTGATGCCGCCTTACAAAGTCTGGCCGCCACCAGCCCAGACCTGGCCCGCTGTCTGGCCGAGTTCCCCTTTGCCGACATCTACCCCCGCCCCGCCCTCGACCTCAAGACACGGGAAATGATCACCGTCACCGCCCTCGTCGTGCTCGGCTATGCCCAGCCCGAACTCAAAGACCACATTCGCGGTGCCCTGAACGTGGGCTGCACCCAAGACGAAATCCTGGAAATCATTCTGCAAATGGCCGTGTATGCAGGCTTCCCCGCCGCGTTGGAAGCGATCAAAACAGCGGCGGCGGTGTTCAGCGAGCAGGCCCCTGCCGCCTAGTCCCTGCGGAGTTGCCTGGGGCAATCGCTCTTGGGTATTGCTCCGCTCCCTCAACCTACGAGAACTACCATGACAACCACTAACACAACAAATACCGCCACCCAGACCACTGACGAAGCCCACACCCTGCCAGAACTGTCTTATCTGGGCGGCACCAAAGCCATGACCCTCACTCCCATCGTCGGCACCCCCAAGCGGGACTACGCCGAGGTGTTCATTCCGGGGGAAGAAGAACTCGAAGATGGCGAACTTCGCGTGACGGTACTGGGCAGCGGCAATCCCTTTCCGACCCGCGCCCAGGCCTCGGCCAGCGTTTTGGTGGAAGTCGGCAACCCCGAACGCGACCTGCTGCTGTTTGACCTGGGAACGGGTGCCCTGATCAACTACGCCAGCCTCAAGCTACCCGTGAACTTGCTCGACAAGCTGTTCATCACCCACCTACACGCCGACCACATGGGCGACATCCTGACGCTGAGCGGCAGCTTCTCAAAGGTAGGGCGGGCCGACGGGCCGATCTACGTCTGGGGACCCAGCGGCACAGCACCCCATCTCGGCACGAAGCATTTTTGTGAAGCGATCGAGTCGGCGCTGGCCTGGGATACCGAGGCCGGAAACGGAGCCATCAACCCCGAAAGCATGAAGATCGTGGGCACCGAGTTTGACTTTAGCCAAACCCAGGTGGTCTACGAGAAAAACGGCGTGACGGTCATCTCCTTCCCCGTCGTCCACTGCATCAGCGGGGCGGTGGGCTATCGGCTCGATTTTGCGGGCCTGTCCTTCGCCTTCTCCGGCGATAACCTCCCCGGCTGGCCCCTGGTCAACGCCTGCAAGGGTGTAGACGTGCTGATCCACGAATGCTTCCCCCCAGCGGCGGCGTTGGCAGCGGCATCGGGCCTCTCCATCGAGCGGGCCACCATTGCCCTGGAGGCCGCCCACACCTCACCCAAGGCGGCGGGCAAGGTGTTCAGCCTGGTGCAGCCGCGTCTGGCCTGTCTCTGGCACACGCTGCTGTCGCCGGAGGTGGTGGCGATGCTCTTTGCCGAACTGGGCGAGGTCTACCAGGGGCCAGTGCTGCAAACCCAGGATCTGACCGTCATCAACATCACGAAGGATGCCGTGATCTCCCGGCAGGCCCAAGTGGAAGCCCAGCTGCCGCCGATCGCCGGGGAACAGCGGTCTAGCTTCACCCCCACCCCAGTACCACCCCCGGCCTGGTGGGCGGAGGCGCTGATCCCCCTCAACTGAGGCGGTTGAGTGGCCTGGGGGCGATCTCGTCCAGCGGCATGTTCTGGATGGAAACTGCCCTGGCGTGGCGTTAGCGAAGCCTCTCGGAACGAGAATCGCCCCCTAGCTCAGCCAAGCATCTCAGTCCGCCAGACATTAGGAGGATATTGACCATGAAATTTCCCATGATCTACGCCGACGACCAATGCGAGACCCACTTCGGCCTCTCCGACCTACCCGAACAGGAATTAGCCATGGGGCCGCCGCCCAACCCCCCAGGGCAGATGAGCGACTTTGGGGCCGTCACCACCATGTGCGCGATCGCATTTCCTGCCGGCACGGAAGCCCCCGCCCACAATGCCCCCCAGCCCTACGTGGTCATCGTCCTATCGGGCGAGGGGGAAGTCGCCACCAGCGACGACGAAGCGCGACGATTTCACTCCGGCGAGGTGCTGTTCGCCAACGACCTCACGGGCCAGGGCCATGTCACCCGGGCGATTACCGACCTCCGCCTAGCCTTCGTCAATCGGGTCAATGACTAGCGCCTTTAGGCATTGGGTGCAGCTCTTTTCGCGTAAAGAATTTAAACCGTTAACAGTCTTTCAGGGTCTTGGAACTTATTAACATGATTGCGCTGGAACTAGCGTTTCCCCAAGCCTAAAACAACTTGACATCTGCCTGAGGCACTGAAACATTTATATCCACATTGAATAGATCACTAAAAGTAAATAGGAATCCGAAGTTAACGATAATAGGCCTGTTGTAACTGTCTTGATTTAAACGCCCTTGCAGTTCGTCGATCTTGGCTTCCAGGCTATTGAGACGCTCCAGTAATTGGTCAACTGAACTCACTACTGCCGCTTCTACATCGGCATCGATAGCCCCCATTTCGGCTTCACTTGATTGCATAGAAGGATTTGAATGACTCATGATAAACCTCTGTTAACTCTGGTTTCTCTACCATATCTGACTTCCATGCCAAGACTTAGTCAATACTTAAAAATTGATGATTATGCCGCCGTAGATCTCGCCTATCAAGTCTTTCGCTACGGTTTGGGAACGACTCAGCTGCTGTAGGGTGGGCACTGCCCACCAGCCATAATTTTCAGTGACATTCCATCCTATTTCGCTCTGGGTTTGTTGGATTGCACTCCGTTAGATCCAACTACCGTTTTCTATTCCTGGGAAAGGCACATGCCCTGCACCCCTATAACAGGCTTCAGATAACAAAAAACAGGATAAATTTCCCATGACCTACCAACCCAAGACCCTGGCGGCAGCCACTATAGGCCTCAAAACCCCCCAGGCCCACCTTCCCACGCTCAAAGACTTTATCTCTAGCCTCAGTGCCCTCACCGTTGGGCTGTTTGCGCTCCTCGTCACCGGACGCTTCATTTGGGAAGGGCTAGAACCAGCCCGCGCCCTGTCGAGCCGTCTGAGTGTATCGACCACGATTTTGATCACGCTGCTGGCGATTCCGGGAGCGCTGGGCTACCTGCTGGGCGAGCACTGGAAAGCTACTCGACGGTCTAGATAGGCCCATTTCTCCCCTTTACTACAGGACATGCCAACGTTATGAAAGGATGGAACGCGCCCACTATAGCCGTAGACACCTGGGTTAGGACATCGAGAAACCTTAGAAACGTTCGAACGTTCAAACGTTCTTGGGGAAAGTGTCTTAACCGGACTGGCTACAGCTATAAGGCTGGATCGTTAGGTGCGATCGCCACCACCTTGCCCCTGGCTGCCCTCATCGCAGGCTCAATCCTGGTCGAGGGCAGCTGGGCCAGCGAAACTCCCACCGCCGCGCCAGCAGCCCCCGTTGAGGAGGTTATGTTGATGGAGGATCCTGCCTTAGTAGGGGAGGTGGGGGAGGCGACTCTACCTGCGCCGGAGACCGCCGTCCAGGCTGGTTTTGTTGCGAACGTCGGTGACCTCTGCCTCGATCAGCCCTGCCCTGATCTCAGCACCGCCGCTAGCGACCTGATGCCCCTCGCGGTGAACCCAGCGGAGCCCAGCGCCCCCACCCTGGCCCAAACCCCACCGGCAGAAGCTGCCCCCAGCGCAGAATCCCCTGGCAATCTGGCGGCGGCCGCCCAAAACCCCATCGCCAACCTGATCAGCGTGCCCTTTCAAAACAACACCAACTTTGGCGTTGGCCCCGACAATCGCACCCAAAACATCCTCAACATTCAGCCGGTGGTGCCCGTGCCCCTCAGTGAAGACCTGCTGCTGGTCACCCGCACCATCTTGCCCATCGTCCTCCAGCCCGATGCCGGTGGAACGGGCAGCATTTTTGGCCTGGGCGACCTCAACCCCACCTTTTTCTTTGTGCCCGTCACCGCCAGCAACCTGACCTGGGGCGTTGGCCCCACCCTGGTGCTGCCCACCGCCACCGACCGCCAAACCGGATCGGGCAAATGGAGCGCTGGCCCTGCCGGAGTCGCGGTAGTAAGCTCGGGCCAGTGGGTCTACGGCGGGCTAGCTAGCCAAATTTGGTCGTTTGCGGGGGATAACAGCCGTCCCGCTGTCAGCCAGTTTGTGCTGCAACCCTTCGTCAACTACAACCTGCCCAACGGCTGGTATCTCACCTCCTCCCCGGTGATTACCGCCAACTGGAATGCCGCCAGCGGCGACCAGTGGACTGTGCCCATCGGCGGCGGCGTGGGCAAGCTGTTTCGGGTCGGCAGTCAGCCCCTCAACGCCTCGCTCCAGCTTTACTGGAATGCCGTGCGGCCCACCAACGGAGCCGATTTTTCCTTACGGGCACAGGTGCAGCTGTTGTTTCCCCGCTAGGGCAAGGCCGCCAGCCGCTGCGATCGCACTTTTTCTTCGCTACAAGAATATTTGTTAGTTGACCAGTACAGGCCCCGCGTAGAGCAATACGTCAAGCAATCTGAGCATCAGTAGCTGTTTACCGAGTAGCGGCCTGACTGCCGCCCACTCCTTTCCCAAGGCCTGTAAATATTGAAAAGAGACTTATAGGTCGCCTGCTTGGACTTTCTATAAGCTTGTGTAGTCTCACGATAAGGCAGTAATTTGTGTTGCTGTGGTTCTTGATTAAGGGCACTTAGCGCTTCAGGTCGGGAATTTGTCTAAGACGGTAGTATTGAAGGGCTTCATTGTTGACGGTGCTATGGATCAGGCGCTTTTAGAGCGGTTTCAGCAGGCCTACAAAGATTTAGACCTGTTTCCCCTGGTGGAGCCGGAGGATATTGAGCGGTTTCGCGTAGATTACGGTCTGCCGGTGATGGTGCGGCTGAAGCGCGAAGTTGAAGCATCGGATAAAGACGGCAAGTTTATTTTTGCGGGTCACCGGGGCTGCGGCAAGTCTACGCTGCTGAAGCGCCTGGCGATTGAGATGCAGCCTAACCATTCTGTGGTGTTTTTCTCAATCGCAGACTTGATTGAGATGAGCGGCATTACCCACGTCAATATTCTCTATGCGATCGCGCTCAAGCTGTTAAACCAGGCCACCAAACGCAGCATTCCGGTGGCAGAAGATATTAAACAGTCGCTGCTGGGTTGGAATACCACGGTGCGTACCCAAACCTCAAGCAAGGCCATTTCAGGAGAAATGGCGCTGGGGGCAGACATCAATGTGGTGACGGCCAAACTTCAGCAAGAAAAGAGCTTTCGTGATGAGCTAGAGAAGACGTTTGAAAAGCGGATTTCGGACCTGGTGGGCAAGTGCGATCGCCTGGCGGCAGCCATTCAAACGGCCACTAAAAAGCCGATTTTAGTCATTATTGACGACCTCGACAAGCTGGATCTGCCCCTGGTTGAAGACATCTACCGCAATAACATTAAATCGCTGTTTTCGCCCCAGTTTCGGGTGGTGTTCACCATTCCAGTCTCGGCGGTGCAAGAGCCGCAGGTGATGGGAGCGCTCAATTCTGAAGGCATTGTGCGACCGCACCTGTTTCCGGTGGCGAAGTTTTTTGCCAAGGCAGACTGCCACAAACCTGACGCAGAGCCAGTTGCCAAAACCTTCGATGTCTTTTTGCAGGTGCTGGCTAAGCGGCTGCCCAGCGAGCTAGTTGATCCGCAGACGGCCCGACAGATAGTGCTTAAAAGCGGGGGTGTAATGCGAGAACTGGTGCGCATTGCTCGCGAATGCTGCACGGAATGCATGGTGCAGCTTGAAATTGAGCCCGATAGCGACAGCGTTAAAATTAACAGTGAGATTTTGATGGTAGCACTGCGAAATTTGCGCCACGACTTTGCTCGGCA
>DATIVG010000361.1:0-15996 GCA_035466075.1 Nodosilinea sp.
TAGGCGTCGTCTAGGGCGGCGATGCCCGGCAGCTCTTTGCCTTCGAGCAGCTCCAGGCTGGCGCCGCCGCCGGTGGAGATGTGGCTCATTTTTTCGGCGACACCGACTTTTTCGACGGCGGCCACGGAGTCGCCACCGCCGATGATGGTGGTGACGCCCTGAGCGGTCAGCTCAGCCAGGGTATGTGCGATCGCATCGGTGCCCGCCGCAAACTTGTCGAACTCAAACACGCCCATCGGCCCGTTCCAGATCACCGACTTGCACTGCTTGAGGGCCTCCTGGAACACCTTCACCGAGTCGGGGCCGATGTCGAGGCCCATCCAGCCGTCGGGAATGGCGTCGATGCTAACGGTTTGGGCGTTGGCGTCGGGGGCGAAGTTGTCGGCCAGCACCACATCGGTGGGCAGCAGCAGGTCAACCCCCTTTTCCTTGGCCTTGATCTCCAGGGCCTTGGCCAGCTCCAGCTTGTCTTCTTCGACCAGCGACTTGCCCACGCTGAGGCCGCGGGCCTTGTAGAAGGTGAAGATCATGCCGCCGCCGATCAGCAGCTTGTCCACCTTGTCGAGCAGGGTCTCGATCACGCCGATTTTGCTGGAGACCTTAGAGCCGCCGATGATCGCCGCCAGGGGCCGCTGGGGATTTTCGATCGCCGCCTGCAGGTACTGAAGCTCTTTTTCGATCAGGTAGCCCGCCACGGAGGGGCTGAGGTACTTGGTCACCCCTTCGGTGGAGGCGTGGGCCCGGTGGGCGGTGCCAAAGGCGTCGTTGACGTAGAGGTCGGCGTTGGCGGCCAGGGCCTTGGCAAACTCGGGGTCGTTGGCTTCTTCCCCAGCGTAGAAGCGCACGTTTTCGAGCAGGGCCACCTGGCCATTGGCCATCGCGCCGATGGCGGCGGCCACCGCATCACCGATGCAGTCGTCGCACTTGATCACCTCCTGGCCCAGCAGCTCACCGAGGCGCACGGCGACCGGGGTGAGGCGCATGCTCTCGACTACCTGGGCCTTGGGGCGGCCAAAGTGGCTGGTCAAAATCACCTTGGCCCCCTTGCCGGTGAGGTCTTGGATGGTGGGCAGGGCGGCCCGAATGCGGGTGTCGTCGGTAATGTTGCCCTGGTCGTCGAGGGGCACGTTGAAGTCGGCCCGCACCAGCACCCGTTTGCCCGAAAGATCAGCTGCCGACAGGCTCGCCACCGATTTTTTGACCACGTTACATACCTCCTAAAGCGGTTTAAGACAGATTTGTTTATTACGTTATGCAGCGGGCGGGCAGCGACGGCCTCAACCTTGATTAAGGTAGATTTGAGGACTTGCTCTAGCCCCACCCAGCCCTTGGGTCAGTCGTAATAATTACCTATTGCCGTCCTCATTTTACCGGAGTGTGAGATCCCTTCGATACGCCATGTTTAAGACGGTTTTATTTCCCATCGATATGAGTTCTGAGGCGCAGCAGGCGGCTCCGAAGGTGGCAGAACTGGTGAAAATTCACCAGAGTCGGCTGGTTTTGCTGTCTGTGGTCGAGCCGACCACCCCCGAGGCCCAGGCGGCGGGGCAGTCATCCCCCGAGGCGGTGGCGCAGCTGTTGGGCAAAGCCAAGGACTTGTTTGCCAGTCAGAACATTGACGCCGACGCGCTAGAGCGAGAGGGACAGCCCGCCTTTGTGATCTGTGATGTGGCCGACGAGCTCAACGCCGACTTGATCGTGATGGGCTGCCGCGGCGTGGGCCTGATTGAAGAGGTGCAGGACGAAAGCGTCACCACTCGGGTGATCAACCTATCGCCCTGCCCGGTGCTGATCGTGCCCTAGGGGAAGAGGTGGATGGGTTGCGGGTAGGGTGGGCAATGCCCACCAGAATCTCTAGCCTCACTCCGGTCACCCTGGCCCCCATCGCCCCAGAGATCAGAAATAGGCTCAGCAATAGAAATCAGAAAAACTCCCCCAGCCCCAGCTCTTGGCGAACGATGGCCAGCGGTTTCTCCCAGTTGAGCTCGGGGGGATATGCGATCGCAGCTCTCCCCCGCACCCCCATGCGCCAGCCGCGCCACAGCGCCCGCAGCAGCGGCACGGTCCACAGCGGGTTGGTCAGGCTCAGGGGCACAAACGACAGCACAAACACATTCAGCAGATCGCGGTACTGCACCAGGGTGTAGGCCGCCACCCCAAACTCCCCCTTGGGCGACGCATCGAAGCCCGTGTAGATGTGGTAGATATCGTGGCTGATGGCGGTGCGCTGGCGCAGCCACTCGCTGTTGGCCGCCTCAGTCATAAACACCTCAGGGTCAAACCCGTAGTGGCGCATGTGGCGGGCGTAGGCCCCCCCCAGGGTGTCGGGCGGCAGCTGCACCAGGGCATCGAGATCCACGGAGATCGGGCGGTAGGCCAGGTGGCTGGCCTGGCGCTTCAGGCGGCGCTCTACCCAGCGCTGCCACTGGCTGTGGCGACCAGCGGCCAGGATGTGCAGAATGCCGGTCGCCGGGTCATGCAAAAACGTGCGGTAGGCGGCCCCCAGCTCCGCCCAGTTGAGCCCCGCCAGGGGGAACGCAAAGGCCCGGCGACGCCGGGGCAGGGGTTGAAGTTGGCTCGTCATGGTGGGTTCTCCAGTGGTTGAGCGGGCAATTGGACGGTAGGTTTCGGCAGACTTTGCCTAAGGGGGCGGCCAAAAAAACGCTCTATCAGCGCCCTGGGCCGCCATAATGAAAATGCAACTGAGCGAATATGCAACTTTTTGCATTTCCATGGCTCCATCCTATATGCACCTAAATGCATAGTCAATGGGCTGCATGTGCAATTTTGTGAATATGTGGTGACGCAACCCCATGGCCCTATCCCACGCCCTTCTTTCGGCCCTGACCGATCGCCCGTGCAGCGGCTACGACCTGGCCAAGCAGTTTGACGGCTCGGTGGGCTTTTTCTGGCACGCCAGCCACCAGCAGATCTACCGCGAGCTGACCAAGCTAGAGGGCCAGGGGCTGGTCACCGCCGCCGCCGTCGCCCAGGCGGGCAAGCCCGACAAAAAGATCTACCGCGTCACCGAGGCCGGTCGAGCCCACCTGCGAGACTGGATTGCCCAGCCCACCAAATGCACCCCCACCAAGGACGATCTGCTGGTGAAGCTGTTTGTGGGCCACCTGGTGCCGCCCGCCACGGTGCAGGCCACCCTGCGCCACGAGCGCGCCCAGCACGAGGCCACGCTGGCCGCCTACCGAGAGATTGAGAGCCAATACTTCCTGAGCTGTGAGGCCCTGTCCCCGGCGGCGCGGTTTCAGTACATCACCCTGCGCAACGGCATCCACTACGAAACCAGCTGGCTGGCCTGGTGCGACGAAACCCTGGACCTGCTCAGTCAGCCCCCTGCCGAGGATGCGACCCCCCTCGGCGGCCCCTGCGAAGAAACCGACCTCGGCGGCCCTAAAAGCTAGAGTGGTCGGTTGCTCGGGGAATGGGTTTATTCTCAACTTAGGGGTAATGCACTGAGATTGGGTGCGTTGCGGCCTAGGATTGACAGGTGGGAGGTGCTGGGCAAACAACCAGGTCTGCCCACACCCCATCACTCCCCGTTCAACTCAAAATTCAAAACTCCCCACCCCATCTCCTCCCCCTTCAATTCAAAACTCCCCATCACTCCCCCACCCCATCACCCCCCCATGTCCACCCCCGAAATTCAGTGGTATCCCGGCCATATCGCCAAGGCAGAAAAAGCCCTGGTCGATCAGCTCAGTCGGGTAGACGTGGTGCTCGAAGTGCGCGACGCCCGCATTCCCCTGGCCACGCGCCACCCCAGCGTCGATACCTGGGTGGGCGAAAAGCCGCGGGTGCTGGTGCTCAACCGGGTGGATATGATTTCGACCGCGGCCCGCACCACCTGGGAGGAGTGGTTTCGCCAGCAGGGCGAGGTGCCCTACTTCACCAATGGCCAGCAGGGGGACGGGGTCAAGGCGATTGCCAAGGCAGCCCAGGGGGCGGGGGATGCCGTCAACCAGCGCCGCCAGGCCCGCGGCATGAAGCCGCGCCCCATTCGCGCCGTGGTGATTGGCTTTCCCAACGTGGGCAAGTCGGCGTTGATCAATCGACTGCTCAACCGCAAGGTGGTGGCCAGCGCCCGCCGGGCGGGCATTACCCGTCAGCTGCGGTGGATTCGCCTGTCGGGGGATCTCGACCTGCTCGATGCGCCGGGGGTGATTCCGTCGCGGCTCAATGACCAGGCGGCGGCCCTCAAGCTGGCGATCTGCGACGACATTGGTGAGGCCTCCTACGATACCCAGCGTACGGCGGCGGCCTTTGTGGATCTGCTCAAGGGGCTAGAGCAGGCCGACGCCCCAGAGGATTACCAAACCATAGTGCAGGCCCGCTACGGCCTGGGCTTTACCGACTGCACCGGAGAAGATTTTGTCGCCCAGGTGGCGGCCACCAAGTTTCAGGACAACGCCGAGCGCGCGGCCAAGCGCATTCTCAATGACTTTCGCACCGGGCTTTTGGGCCAGTGGGTGCTGGAGTGGCCGCCGGTTTAGCGATTGGGGCCGCAGTCGGATCAGGGCGTGATAGATGATGGCGCGGTTCAGGGCGCGATGGATCATGGCGCGATGGATCACGGCGCGATCAAAAATGGCAGAGGATCTGCATCCTCTGCCATCGCAACGTAGTATTTGGGCTGGGGCTCTACCAGCGAGAAAATTCGCGGTTGCCACCATCGCGACCACCGCCGCCGCCGCCGAAGTTACCCCGGGGGCCACCGCCACCGGCACGCTTCTCTTTGGGACGAGCCTTGTTGACCCGCAGTTCACGACCCATCCACTCAGCCCCGTCTAGGGCCTCAATGGCGGCGTCCTCATCGGCTTCTTTCTCCATCTCAACGAAGGCAAAGCCGCGGGGACGACCGGTTTCGCGATCGGTGGGTACCGTTACGCGACTAACGGCGCCATACTCGGAAAAGACTTCGGTGATGTCTCCTTCCGTGGCGTTGTAGGCGAGGTTTCCTACATAGATCGACATGGCACAACTCCAAAATTGACATGTAATGTAGACAAGTTCGATTCGGAGTGGTACACACCGATTACCCGAAAACTGAGATCAGACTGTGATTAACCAGCCTACCGAAAGCCAAACATGTTACCCGCCTACTTTAACATAAGGTTTCTGAAGATTAATCGTTCTGTAACACAGCGTCAGTACCGCTTACAGCCCCCGCCCCTTGGGCGTTTCATAAGTTTTGTAACATCGGATTGGGGGCGGTTTGCGGGCCCCAGCTAGCGCCGGCCAAAGAAGGAAACCTCGATGTCAGCGCACCATCCGGCGGCTAAATTTTCGTACAAAAAAACCCGCTCTACCCGGTAGTACACTCCGTCTCTAAATACGCAGTCGCCCAGGCGCGGAATAATCGGGTAGGTGGCAAACCACAGGGCGTCTTTGAGAGGGGCGTTGGGGCTGTTGCTGCGGGCGGCCAGATAAAAAACCTGCACCTTAAACCCCCGACCAGAACTGGCGGGGGCGGGGGGTGTGCTATCGCTGGGTTTGCCGCCGCTTTTGCCGGCAGGTTTTTTGGTGGCCACGGGCTGGCGGTGAGAGGTACGGGGGTGCTGCGTCGATACCCCTGTAGTGTATCAAGCGGTTGGCCGGGGCCTTGGCTATACTTTTTGGCCTAGCTGTTGCCGCGGCGCTTGAGGGCGGCCACCATCTGCTGGCGCACGGCGCTGGCCCACTGGTCGAAGTCGGCGGTGGGCTGGGTGTCGGGGCCCAGGGCGGCGCTCCAGGTCTGGGAATTTCTGTCTTGGGTCTGGGTCATGGGGATATCCTCTACGGCGTCTGGCGCATCTCCTTACCTATTTATTATTCCCAAAGGGGTTAACCCCAGGCTACGCCTTTAGGTAGGGATCTCCTGACCTTGGGGGCGGGGAAAGCCCGCCGGGCTCTGGGGCTCGGCCCGATGACTTGGCCCAAAAAGAGTGTTAAGCCGCCGTCGGCCTGGGTCGATTGACGGCAGAATGGGCCTATACAAAGCCGACGTTATGGTTGTTTTTACCCTATGCGCCCAATTCGCACGTTTAATGTCACTCCGGCGCTGCCCCAGCGGCTAGAGGCCCTGCGCACCCTGGCCTACAACCTTCACTGGGACTGGGATGTGGAGATGGTAGACCTGTTTCGGCGCTTAGACGGTGACCTGTGGGAGTCGAGCCGCTACAACCCGGTGCTGATGCTGGGCACGATTAGCCAGGCGCGGCTGAACGAGATTGCGGAAGATGAAGGGTTTTTGGCCCAGATGGATCGGGCGGCCCAGCGGCTGGAAGATTATTTGCGCGATCGCACCTGGTACAAAAAGCATCGCCGGGCCCCGGTACCGGGCGAATGCTACGCCTACTTCTCCATGGAATTTGGCCTCACCACCTGCATGCCGGTGTACTCGGGCGGCCTGGGCGTGCTGGCGGGCGACCATCTCAAGTCGGCCAGCGACCTGGGGCTGCCCCTGGTGGCGGTGGGGCTGCTCTACCAGGAGGGCTACTTTGCCCAATACCTCAACGCCGACGGTTGGCAGCAGGAGCGCTACCCGATCAACGACTTTTACAACATGCCCCTGCACCTGGAGCGCGACGCCGACGGCCACGAGCTGCGCATTGCGGTGGACTACCCCGGTCGGGTGGTGTACGCGCGGGTGTGGCGGGTGCAGGTGGGCACCGTGCCCCTCTACCTGCTCGACACCAACATCGAGCCCAACAACCAGTACGACCAGGACATCTGCGATCGCCTCTACGGCGGCGACATCGACATGCGCATTCACCAGGAGATCATGCTGGGGATTGGCGGCATTCGCATGCTGAAGGCGCTGGGGCTGGCCCCCACGGCTTACCACATGAACGAGGGCCACTCGGCCTTTATGGCCCTGGAGCGCATGCAGGTGCTGATGGCAGACGACGGCCTCAGCTTTGCCGAGGCCCTGCAGGTGGCCCAGGCCAGCCAGATGTTTACTACCCACACGCCGGTGCCCGCGGGCATTGACCTGTTTCCGCCCGAGAAGGTGCTGCACTACCTGGGCCACTACCGCCAGCGGTTTGGCCTCGGCGATGCCGAATTTTTGGCCCTGGGCCGCACCGACACCGGCGATTTTTCGGCCCCGTTTAGCATGGCGGTGCTGGCGATCAAAACGGTGACCTTTATCAACGGCGTCAGCCAGCTCCACGCGGCGGTGTCCCGCGACATGTTTGGCGCGCTGTGGGCGGATCTGCCCCTGGGGGAGGTGCCCATCCACGCCATTACCAACGGGGTGCATGCCCGCAGCTGCGTGGCCCGCTCCACCCAGACCCTCTACGACCGCTACCTGGGGCCCAACTGGGCCCAGGCCAGCCCCGGCGCGGCGCTGTGGGAGCGGGTGCACAGCATCCCCGACGATGAGCTGTGGCGCAACCATGAACAGTGCCGCTCCCAGCTGGTGGTCAAGGTGCGCGATCGCATGGTCAAAAACCTGGTCGAGCGGGGCGGCTCGGCCCGCGAGCTGACCGCTGCCCAGGAGTGCCTCGACCCCTTTGTGCTCACCATTGGCTTTGCCCGCCGCTTTGCCACCTACAAGCGGGCCACCCTGTTTCTCCACGATCTGGACCGCATTCGCCAGATTATCAACGGCGGCGGCGTCAATGGCACAGGGCGCCGGGTGCAGTTTGTGATCGCGGGCAAGGCCCACCCCAAGGACATTCCGGGCAAAGAGCTGATCCGCAGCATCGTCCACTTCACCCGCGACGCCGGACTGAGCAAGTCGATCGTGTTTGTGCCCAACTACGACATTCACCTGTCGCGGGACATGGTGGCGGGCTGCGATGTGTGGCTCAACAACCCCCGCCGCCCCCGCGAGGCCAGCGGCACCAGCGGCATGAAAGCGGCCATGAACGGCCTGCCCAACCTCAGCGTGCTCGACGGCTGGTGGGATGAGGCCGACTACATTCGCACCGGCTGGCCGATCGGCCACGGCGAAGACTACGACGACCCCGACTACCAGGACGATGTGGAGGCCAACGCCCTCTACGACATTCTTGAAAAAGAAGTCGTGCCCCTGTTCTACGAGCGCGACCAGGACGAAATTCCGCGCGGGTGGGTGGCCAAAATGAAGCAGGCCATCTACCTCAACACGCCCCAGTTCAACACCGCCCGCATGGTCAAAGACTACGCCAACCTGGGCTACTTTGCCGCCAGCGATCGCGCCCACACCCTGGTGTCGGCGGGCTACGGCCCCGGCAAAGAACTGGCCACCTGGCAGGCCCGCCTCACCGACCACTGGTACGACGTTCGCTTTGACGAAATCGCCATCTCCGACGCCGCCAACCTGCGGGTCAACCAGCCCTTTAAGGTGACCGCTGCCCTGCGGCTGGGCGCCCTCACCCCCGACGATGTGCAGGTGGAGCTGTACCAGGGCACCGTCGCCGTCGATGGCGAGATTCACGCCGGGGTGGCCACCCCCATGGCCTACCAGGGCCAGGACGACAGTGGCCGCTGTTTCTACGCCCTAGAAATGGAGTACACCGCCAGCGGCTTGCAGGGCCTGTCGCTGCGAATTTTGCCCCGCCACCGGTACCTGAACAGCCCCTACGACCCCAAGCTGGTGCTCTGGGCCGACCCGGAGGGGGTCAGGGTGGTGACCGGGGTGGCGGCTCCAGAGGGCAGCGCGGCGGCGCTCGCTTGAGTCAAAAGAACCAGGCGGCCGCCGGGGGCAAACCGGCCAGGCGGCCGCCTGGGGACGGGTCTTTAGAGGTGAGGGCGCTATGACATCGGTACAGGTCTCGTCAAATTCATCGCGGTTTGGCCAGGATATTGCCATTCGTCAGTTTCAGCTGGTGGCCGACGAGCCCCTCAGCGTCGGCGGCGACGACCGGGGGCCCACCCCCACGGAGCTGCTGCTGGCCGGATTGGGCAGCTGCAAGGCGATCACCATCAAAATGTATGCCGAGCGCAAGGGCTGGCCGGTGACGCAAGTCTACGTGGCGGCGGATCTCAAAATGGTGGAGGGCCAGGCGATGATCACCGTCTACCTGACCCTGGGCGGCGATCTCACCGACCCCCAGCGCGAACGCCTGCGAGAGATTGGCGATCGCTGCCCGGTGCATCGCCTGCTCAGCGCGGGCAACGACATTCAGACGGTGTTGACCCACCCATCTGGGCCCTAGGTCGGTAAATCAGCGGTCTGTCCAGGGGCCGATCAATCTGGGCCCACTCTGTGGTGCATTCGTGGTGCATTCATGGAGCAATACACCACAGAGAGGCCCTAAAAATTTAGCTTGACGCTGCGATGGGGTCAGGATTTTAGCCAGAATGGATGACAGGCCCTAGAGCGGATCGGGAAAAATCTGCGGCGAGAACATCTCTAGCAGGGCGTGGTAATGGGGCTCGTATTGTTTGACGTAGGCTGAACCCACGCATTGGACCAGCTCCTGATCGAGCAGGTTAATCATCAGCCGCACCAGGCCCCAGCGCACCTTGAGGGTGGGATACAGCATGACGCAGAGGGGAAACAGCTCTTGGGTAATTGCCCCGACATTGCCCTCCAGCACGCAGGTCCACAGGTAAATTTGAAACATCTCCACATCGCGCAGGCTGGAGACCCGCACCGTGGGGTCGGTTAAGGGGCCACTGTGGGCCATGTAGTCGGGACAGTAGCCAGCCACTTGGTCGACAATGCGGTTGGCAATGCGATGGGTGGCGGGCAGGGCCAGCCGCACCATTTCGAGCCGGGGATGGTGGTAGTCGTAGCGGGCGGCGGCGCTGTAGGCCCGGTGTAGGGGCATGTACAGCAGGTCGTCTACCACTTTGAAATAGCTTTGCAGGGCGCGGCGCTCGACGCTGGGGGCCACCTGGCTGAGCAGCTGACCGCAGTAGTGAAACTGCATGCTGACAAAGCCAATTACCCTAGGGTCTACGGCGGTATGGGCCTGGCGCACCGGGCCAATCTGCTTGGAGGCGGTGAGCGAAAATCGCTGCGGGGTGATGCCTTGGGCGTAGGCCTCCAGAGCGCTCTGGTAGACCTGGTGCACGTCTTTAGAAATTGTCCACGGGTCGATCAGCTCTGGGTCGATCTGGTGGCGCTGCACCTCTTGGGCCAGCAGGGTTTCGGTTTGGTGCCAGGCCTGGGCGCTGGCGGAGCGCAGCTTGGTGAGCAGGTTTTGCGCCACATCGCCCCTGGTGAGGGATTGATCTAGCTGGGCAAGATGCCGATCTTGGTGGTGCAGGTCTCTGACGTATTTTTTGGCCCAAAGCTCTGAAAGGGAGGGGATTTGATCTTCGGGCTGGCAGGGTTCTGGCTGAACAGCAGCCTGGGATCGGGCGGGTGCCTGAACGTCTGTCAGCATGAAGTCATCCCTCTGCTTTAGTAAGTAAAAAATTAGTAAACCTCATATTACGCCCCGACCGGCCCGGCAACTTGCCAAAGCCTTGGCAAACCGTGGCCTGGAGTTACTAAAGTTAACTCGCTGCAATATTCGGCAACTTTTTGTGGAAGCTTGATAGTGTTCTCGAGCTGAACCGTGAGGTGAGCGGGGGTGGGGCTAGGCCGAGGCTTCATTGTTGCGATCGCGCCTCTCGGGGGGGCGGGCCTCAAAGGCGGGGCACACCCCCTCGGGACTGACCTGCAACCCGTAGAGGGGCGACGCCGCGCTGCGGCAGCGGCCCTCCCGCTGGTAGCGGCAGGTCTGGCAGCTGGGCAGCTGCCAGGGCTCGCTGCTGGCCACGCTGCGCAGCAGATCGCGCTGGTTGAGCCCCTTGATCACCAGGTCGTTGCCCTGCCAGCGGGCCTGCACCAGGCCGGTGTCGGCCAGGGCGGCCCAGCGCGGGTCGGCGGTGAGGTCTTCGGGCAGCAGCAGCAGCACGCTGTCGTCCACCTGGGTGATTTCGCCCTCAAACACCGGCTCGGGGGCGGCGGGCTGAATGAAGCGATCGCCAATCGGAAACTCCACCGCCTGGCCCACCGAGGGCAGGTGGAGCTGGTAGCGGGTTTGCAGCTCTTCGAGCCCGGCCAGGTCGGCCAGGTGGCTGGGCTTGCCGTGCACAAAGGCCACGTGCTGGGGCCGCAAATTGTGGATTAGCTGGGTGGTGCCCACCCGATCGCTGTGGGTGGTGAGCTGGTAGGTGTCGATCTGCACCCGCTCGGCCTCCAGCTCGGGGCCCAGGCTTTGCAGCCAGCTCAGGGTGGGGCTGGCCTCGGCCTGGGGTGGGCCCAGCACCGTGTCGGCAATGGCGGTGGCAAAGGAGTCGGGCAGCAGCACCGTCCAGGGCAGGGGGGAGTGGCGGCAGTGGTCGCTGAGGTCGGCCTCGCGGTGGGCGATCAAAATGCAGGGGCGGTCGCCCTCGGGGTGGCCGTCTACCCCCAGGCGGCGCACGCGGGGCAAAATGCGCTCATCCCAAAACAGCGGCTGGTGGCGGGCAAAGTTTTGCACGCTGCTGGGGAACTCCGACATCAGCTCCAGATACAGGTCGCAGCCCGCCGCCACGGTTTCATCGACCCACACGGTGAGGTCCTGGCCGGTGAACTGGTGGTGGCTGCGCAACAGCATCACTAGCTCCTGGCCAATGCCCAGGGTGGGGGTGGGCAGCAGCACCGAGCGGCCCTGCTGCACCAGGTGGTGGAGGGTGCTGGCCAGCAG
This sequence comes from Nodosilinea sp., assembly GCA_035466075.1. Taxonomy (GTDB): domain Bacteria; phylum Cyanobacteriota; class Cyanobacteriia; order Phormidesmidales; family Phormidesmidaceae; genus Nodosilinea. The sequence continues at coordinate 11,607 of DATIVG010000361.1, forward strand.
GTTTTCCTGCTGGCGGCGGTGGGGGTGGCGGGCGGTGCCAGCGCTGCCTTCAATGATCAGCAGGTCGGGCTTGAGGCTGCGCAGGGCCTCCAGGGGCAGGCCATCGACCAGGCGCGAGTTGGACATAAAAAAGTCGCCCGTGAAAAACACCGTGTAGGCTCGCTCGGGCGACTGGTAGGTAAAGAGGGCCCCCGCCGCGCCGGGCAGGTGGCCCGCGGGCCAGATCTGCACGGTGAGGTCGTCGGCCAGGCGAATTGGGGTCTGCCAGGGCAGGGCCTGGCACAGGTGGGGGGGCACCGTGGCCCCCGGCCAGTTGAGGGGCAGCAGCCGGGCGGTGACCTCGCTGCCGTAGATGGGCACCTGGGGAAACCGCTGGCTAAAGGCCCACACCCCGCGGGCGTGGTCGCTGTGGGCGTGGCTGCAAAACAGCAGGTCGGCGGTTTCGATGCGATCGCACCTCTCCTCCAGCACCGCCAGATCGCGCAGGCCGCAGTCGAGAATGATCCGCCGGGGGCCCATGCGCAGCTCTAGGCACAGCCCCTCCTGGCCGTGCCCCGTACCCAACGGTAGGCAAACTAAACTACTCACAGCGCATACTCACCGCGCACCACGCACCCTGGCCGCCGCCCCCTCAACTGGCCGGGGGCGGGCTGCACCGGGGCTCAACCCTAGTGGGCCGAGCCGTTGCCGTGGTAGTCGTCGGTGTCGTAGAAGCCGTTTTTGGTGCCAAAGAAGAGGGTGGCCACCACAAACAGACCGGTGAGTACAGCCAAAACAAGTTTGATATCCATAGGGGCAATCGGGATGATAAAAGGTGAATGCTATTGGAGCTTGAGTTGTGAGTCATCTTAGCAAGCCCGCCCCGGACGACGCCGTAAACCTTTGTGATCAATCCACAATTTCGGCCGAAATAATTGCGGCCAAAGCGGCAGCTCCAGCTGTGGCTTCAGCGGCGGCCCCGGTTGTAGACCCGGCCTGGCTAGAGCGCTCGTCGCTGGCGGTGGCCCCCGACCTGCTGGGCTGTCGGCTGGTGCGCCGCTGGGCCGATGGCCGCCAGCTCAGCGCCACCATTGTCGAAACGGAGGCCTACACCGAGGGCGACCCGGCCTGCCACGCCTACCGCCGCGAAACCCCCCGCAACCGGGTGATGTTTGGCCCCCCCGGCTACAGCTACGTGTACCTGATCTACGGCATCTACCACTGCTTTAACGTGGTCACCGACTGCGATCGCACCCCCAGCGCCGTGCTCATTCGCGCCGTCGAGCTCGACACCATTCCCCCCTGGCTGGCGGGCTACCGCGCCGAAAAACCCGCCCGCTGGGGAGCTGGCCCCGGCAAGCTCTGCCTGCTGCTCGACCTCGACCGCACCCTCACCGACCGGCCCCTCACCCCCGCCAGTGGCCTCTGGCTAGAGCATCGCGCTCCCGACTGGCAGCAGCGGGCCACGGCAGGCAAAATCGCCATCACCCAAACCACCCGCATCGGCCTCACCCAGGGGGCCGACCTGCCCTGGCGCTGGTATGTCACTGGGTCAAAGGCGGTGTCGAAGCGGTGAATTCGCTGGGGTAGAAATAGGGTAGAAACCGGGTTTCTCGTTTTTTCCCTGGCTACAGTCAGAGTTTGGAGCAGAAACCCGGTTTCTTATCCCCCGGTTTCTTATCCCAGCTGCTTCTGGTAAGACAGGTGGGTTTCTTTGACGGTGAAGCCCGCCGATTCGTACAGCCCCATGGCCTGGTTGGGGTTTTGGCTATCGACCCCCAGCAGCGCCGTATCCATCCCCGCCGCCCGGAGCTGGTGCAATCCCTGGAGCAGCATCGCCCGCGCCAGCCCCTGGCGGCGATAGCCCCGCCGGGTACCCAGCACACCGATCCAGCCTTCTTTGCGGTCTTTCAGGGCGTTTTCTTCCAGGTCAATTTCCACCCCGCAGAACCCCGCCAGGGTGCCATCGGGGGCCACGGCCACCCAGTCTAGCTCGGGCTGGTAGGTGGGGTAGGTGAGGCGAAACTGGCGACGCTCCAGGGTCATCGGCGTAAAGTGCCAGTGGTCCACAAAGCTCTCGTTAAACATCTCCACCCAGGCGGCGGCCTCCTCGGCATGGGTGGGGCGGCTGGTAAAGCCCGGCGGAAACTGGGGCTGGGGAATCGGCTCGACCAGCGATCGCACCATCGTATGAAACTGGCGAATTATGGCGTAGCCCGGGGTCTCGTAGAGGGCCCGGTGGTAGGGCGCATTGGCCCTGGCCCCGGCGCAGAGTTTGGCCGGGCGCTGGGCGGCTTTGGCCTGCTGCCGCACCCGCTGCTCGGCCCAGCTCAACAGCTCGGCTTCTAAATGCTGGCCGCGCCAGTCGGGGTGGACAAAGATTCCCACCCAGCCCTCTAGAGCGTCGGTGGGCGCGTCGGTGGGTGAGTCGGTGGGCCCATCGGTTTGCGCTGCGGTTTGCACATTGGCGGGGTCATCGAGCCACAGGGCCACCACCCCCACCAGCTCGCCGGTCGGGGTTTCCCACAGCTGGCGCTGGTGGGTGCCGCCGGGGGGCGGGTGGTCGAGGCGGCGCTGGAGCTCGGCCAGGGTAGAGGTGTTGTCGAGCTGGTCAACCTGCTCGCAGATTTCGTAAAGGGCTGCGATCGCAGGTAAATCGGCATGGCCGATGCTGGGGCGCGACTGCGTCGAAGTCAGCAGTTGGTGGGGCATAGATGCAAACCGTTTGAGGGCTTTAGAACAGCTACACCCAGGGGCAGGTCAATTCCTGATGCCCACTTCCCTTAACGAAGGCTTACGATTTCTCCCCTAAGTTAGAGAGGGATTTATCCTCGGGGGTTAGCCAGGGATTTATCCTGAGGTTGCACCTGGTTGACCTTGGAGCAAAATGTGACCCTATGAGTATTCAGACCCTTTCCACCCAGCCCTACAGCGACCAAAAGCCCGGCACCTCGGGCCTGCGAAAAAAAGTAAAGGTATTTCAGCAGCCCAACTATTTAGAAAACTTTGTCCAGGCTATCTTTGACAGCCTAGAAGGCTACCAAAACCAGACCCTGGTGGTGGGCGGCGACGGCCGCTACTACAACCGCCAGGCCATTCAAATCATTCTCAAAATGGCCGCCGCCAACGGCTTTGGCCGGGTGCTGGTGGGCCAGGGGGGCATTCTCTCCACCCCGGCGGCCTCCTGCGTCATTCGCAAAGCCCAGGCCTTTGGCGGCATCATTCTCTCCGCCAGCCACAACCCCGGCGGCCCCGACGAAGACTTTGGCATTAAGTACAACACCGGCAACGGCGGCCCCGCCCCCGAGAGCGTCACCGACGCCATCTACGCCCGCAGCCAGACCATCACCGAGTACAAAATTCTCGACGCCGCCGACCTCGACCTCGACCGCGTCGCCACCCACAGCCTCGGCCACACCACCGTCGAGGTGATCGACTCCGTCACCGACTACGGCGCGCTGATGGAAACCCTGTTTGACTTCGGCCAGATCCAGCAGCTGCTCTCCGGCGGCAAATTCCGCTTCTGTATGGATTCGCTGCACGCCGTCACTGGCCCCTACGCCAAGGCCCTGTTTGAGCGCAGGCTCAACGCCCCGGCGGGCACCGTGGTCAACGGCGAACCCCTCGAAGACTTTGGCGGCGGCCACCCCGACCCCAACCTGGTCTACGCCCACGACCTGGTGGAAGTCATGTTTGGGGAGAATGCCCCCGACTTTGGGGCCGCCTCCGACGGCGACGGCGATCGCAACATGGTGCTGGGCAACAACTTCTTTGTCACCCCCAGCGACAGCCTGGCGGTGCTGGCCGCCAACGCCACCCTCGTCCCCGGCTACCGCAGCGGCCTGGCGGGCATTGCCCGCTCCATGCCCACCAGCCAGGCCCCCGACCGGGTGGCCGCCAAGCTCGGCATCGACTGCTACGAAACCCCCACCGGCTGGAAGTTCTTTGGCAACCTGCTGGATGCGGGCAAGGCCACCCTCTGCGGCGAAGAGAGCTTCGGCACCGGCTCCAACCACATCCGCGAAAAAGATGGCCTCTGGGCGGTGCTGTTCTGGCTGAATATTCTCGCCGTCAAGGGCCAGTCGGTCGAAGAAATTGTGCGTGAGCACTGGCGCACCTACGGCCGCAACTACTACTCGCGCCACGACTACGAGGGCGTGGAGAGCGATCGCGCCAACACGCTAATCGACAACCTGCGCGGAGCCCTGAGCACCATGCCCGGCCAAACCTTCGGCCCCTACACTGTTGACTACGCCGACGACTTTGCCTACACCGACCCGGTAGACGGCAGCGTCGCCACCAAGCAGGGGGTGCGCATTGGCTTTACCGACGGCTCGCGGATTGTCTACCGCCTGTCGGGTACGGGGACTTCGGGCGCGACCCTGCGGCTGTACGTGGAGCGCTATGAGGC
>DATIVG010000362.1:0-10919 GCA_035466075.1 Nodosilinea sp.
GGTGGCGATCGCCCTCGATGTCAAACCCGACTACGTTACCCTGGTGCCCGAGCGGCGCGAAGAAGTGACCACCGAAGGCGGGTTAGATGTGGCTGGCCAGCGCGATCGAATGAAAACTGTGGTCAGCACCCTTCAGGAGGCAGGCATTCCCGTCAGCCTGTTTATCGATGCCGCCACCGAGCAAATCGAAGCCTCAGCCCAGGTGAGTGCCCAGTTCATTGAGCTGCATACCGGCCCCTACGCCGAAGCCAAGGCCGAAGCCGACCTCCACCGCGAACTCGATATTCTGACCCAGGGAACGGCCCAGGCGATCGCCCTCGGCCTGCGGGTCAACGCCGGCCACGGCCTCACCTACTGGAACACCACCCCCGTCGCCCGCATCCCCGGCATGGAGGAGCTTAACATTGGCCACAGCATCGTCAGCCGCGCCGTACTGGTTGGCCTCGAACGCGCCGTCCGCGAGATGAAAGCGCTGATTTGAGGAAATGCAAAATTCAAAATTGAGAATTCAAAATTTTGAACTTTGAACTCTCCCCCCGCTCTATCTCACCTTCCCCACCCACCTCACCTCCCCCTTCACCCGCCGATCCCCGCTGACTTTCTGTAAACTAGGAAAGACCATCGCAACACCATAGATTAAGGAAGCAGCACGTCATGGGGTTATTTGATCGCGTTAGCCGAGTGGTTCGCTCTAACCTAAATGCGGCGGTGAGTTCGGCGGAAAATCCAGAGAAGATCTTGGATCAGGCCATTATCGATATGCAGGAAGACCTGGTGCAGATGCGCCAGGCGGTGGCGGGTGCGATCGCAAGTCAAAAGCGGGTGCAGCAGCAGTACGAGCGGGCCTCCAGCGAGGCCAACACCTGGCAGCAGCGGGCCCAGCTGGCCCTGCAAAAGGGCGACGAAGAGCTGGCCAAACAGGCCCTGCTGCGCAAGAAAACCCAGGCTGAGACCGCCGTGGCCCTCAAAAACCAGCTCGACTCCCAGAGCACTACCGTGGAGCAGCTCAAGCGCAACCTGATTGGCCTGGAGAGCAAGCTGTCGGAGGCCAAGACCAAAAAAGACATGCTCAAGGCCCGGGCCAGTGCTGCCAAGGCCAACGAGCAGCTGCAAAATACCACCAGCAGCCTCAACACCAGCAGCGCCATGGCCGCCTTTGAGCGCATGGAAGAAAAGGTGCTGCAAATGGAGGCCACCTCCCAGGCCGCCGCAGAGCTGGCCGGGGCCGACCTGGAGAGCCAGTTTGCCTCCCTCGAAGCCGGGGGCGATGTGGATCTAGAGCTGGCGGCGATGAAGGCGCAGCTCTCCGGTGGCACCGTAGACCAGGGCCAGCTGCCCGCCGCCGAGACCGCCATTCCCGCCACGGAGACGGCGGCGGTCGATGCCGAGCTAGAGGAGCTCAGGTCGCAGATCGACCAGCTCGACTAGGCTGAGCCTGGGTCGCTGCTTAGCTCTGCTGGGGCTGGGAACCAGCCAGCATGTGATCGACGCTGACGGTGCGATCGCGGCCATGGTTCTTAGCCCAGTAGAGGGCTTTGTCGGCCAAAGTGACCAAGATATGGGGCGTGTCGCCGTGGTGGGGAAAGCTCGCCACCCCCAGCGAAATCGTCAGCGGCGGCAGCACCTGGCCCTCGAAGGAATTGGTAATGTACTTCACCGCCCGCCGAATTTTTTCGGCCCGCCGGAGGGCAACCTCAGGGGAGGTGTCGATCAGCACCATACAAAATTCTTCACCGCCGTAGCGGCAGACGATATCCTGAGCCCGCACGTGGCCGCGCAGCAGCATGCCAATATTTTTCAGCACGGCATCACCCGCCAGGTGGCCGTAGGTGTCGTTAATGGCTTTAAACCGATCGATGTCGATCAATATAATGCTGATATTTTGATGGCCGTTGGCGGCGTGGCACAGGCTGTTGAGGACGGTTTCCGCATGGCGGCGGTTGAGCAGCCCGGTCAGCGGATCCTTCAAGGCCTGATCTTGCAAATCTTCCAGCAGCAGCAGCCGCTGCATGACGTACAAAATTTGCTCCGACAGCTTTTTGAGCAGCGCTGTCTGCACCGAGCTAAAGGGCTCTGCCTCCAGCTGGGCCAGCTGCACAATGCAGGTGGTGTCGTTGACCATGCCCAGCACAATGCACTTGGTAGCCTGGGCGGGGCACTCGGCCACCTCACAATGCTGGCACTCGTGGCCCACCCCCGGTCGGTAGCTCAGCCGCTGCTCTGACAACGGCTCTGGCAGCGGATTTTGGGCGTAGCCGCACTGCTGTTCTACCACCGTCAGGGGGCCTGGGTCGCCCCACTGGGTGAGCACCGTAAAGCTGGCTGGTGCCTCGGTATACAGCACCAGCCGCCCCGACTGGTGGGGGAAAAAATAGGGCAGGTAGGTGGCCAACAGCTGGCCCAGCTGCTTGTAGGAAAGACAGGACTGGAGCTGCGCCACCAGGTCGGCCAGGCGCGGGTGGCCCTGGTGAAGCCGATCGCCCGTGGCCCCCTGGGAGCTGAGCGACACCACCCGCGACAAAAAATCGACCCGGCTGGGGGCAATCACCGGCAGGTCGGCCACCGGCAGGTCGGCCACTGGCAGGGCAGCCGCCGGTGGGGCTGAGCTGGGCCGCAGGGCGGTGGGCACCGGCTGAGCCAGGGTGATGCAGAGCATCAGCTGTTGGCTGAGGTATTGCAGGGTTTTGATCTGCACCTCGCTAAGCTGATCGAGGGCCAGGCCCGGCACATAAAAGGTGAGCTGATAGCGGGCATCGGTGCCCTTCAGGTGCCCCGCCAACACCCGATTGGGCTCTGCCTGGGGGCTGGGCTGCGATCGCAGGTAGGTACTCAGGGTGAGCTGAGTACTGTGGGACACCGCCCCCGCCACCGGCTGGCTGGCCAGCACCTCCCGCAGGATCGCCACTGGAATTTGACCGTAGTTCATCACCCCGCCGTGGCGCCAGTCATCGCCCACCTGCACCGTCAGCGCCAGCTGGGGGGCAGCCAGGGTGAGCGACGTGAGCCGCAGAAAGTTGCACAGCGCTGGATAGGCATCCCCTAAGGACTTGGGCTGAACTGAGTTCATAGCAGGGCGAAGCGGGATAAAGGATTTGATTAAAGCAAAGGTTTTATAATGATTATGCCCCGATGAGTTTGGCTTCCCACTAGCTCTGCCTCGGGTGGATAGCTCCGACGGATTGCCCCACCAACAGCCCCCAGCGCCATGCAGATTGCCCAGCGGATGCAGCCCCTCCAGGCCAACGTATTTGCCGATATGGACCGGGCCAAGGCCGCCGCCCGAGCCGCAGGCAAGGCCATTGTCGACCTGTCGCTGGGGTCGTCTGATCTGCCCACCCCGCCCCACGTGCTAGAGGCGATCGCCGCCGCCCTACCCGACCCTGCCACCCACGGCTACTGTCTGTTTTCGGGCACCCGAGATTTTCGCGTCGCCGCCGCCCGCTGGTACACCGACAAGTTTGGCGGCACCGTTGACCCCGACACCGAGGTGCTGCTGCTGATCGGCTCCCAGGAGGGCACCGCCCACCTGCCCCTGGCCCTGCTCAACCCCGGCGACTTTGCCCTGCTGATGGACCCAGGCTACCCCTCCCACGCCGGGGGCGTATACCTGGCCAATGGGCAAATCTACCCCATGGCCCTGCACGCCGAAGACGGCTTTTTGCCCCGCTTTGCCGATATTCCTGCGGCGGTGCTCGACCAGTCGCGGCTAATGGTGCTGAGCTACCCCCACAACCCCACCACCGCCACCGCCTCCCTGGCCTTTTGGCAAGAGGCCGTCGCCTTTTGCCAGCGGCACAATCTGGTGCTGGCCCACGACTTTCCCTACGCCGATCTCACCTTTACGGGCAAACCGGCGGTCTCCGCCCTCCAGGCCGACCCCGACAAAACCTGCACCATCGAATTTTTTACCATGTCGAAGTCCTACAACATGGGGGGCTTTCGGGTGGGCTACGCCATCGGCAACGCCGAGCTGATCACCGCCCTGCGCCAGGTCAAGGCCAGCGTTGACTTCAACCAATACCCCGGCATCCAGCGAGGTGCGATCGCGGCCCTCACCGGCCCCCAAGCCACCGTCCACCACATGATCGCCACCTTCCAGGCCCGCCGCGATGCGGCAGTGGCAGCCCTCGCCCGCATCGGCTGGCAGGTGCCCGTTCCCGAGGCCACCATGTACCTCTGGGCTCCGCTGCCCGAGCCCTGGAGCCAGCGCTCCACCGATTTTTGTCTGCGCCTGGTACAGCAGACCGGCGTGGCCCTGGCCCCCGGCGTGGGCTTTGGCAAAGGGGGCGAAGGCTACGTGCGCATCGCCCTGGTCCATCCCCCCGCCGTGCTGGAAGCAGCCATTGCCCAGATTGCCGATTTTCTGGCCTTAGAAACCGAGCCCTAGGGTCTCAACTTAGTTCCAGTAACCCAGCTCAGCAGTCTAGCCCCACAGACCTAGGAGGCACTATCCCCCTCCGCCTCCCCACCCTGGGCCGCAATAAACCGCTCCACATCCCGATTCAGGGCCTGTACGGTATCACTCACCTCGCCGATGGTAAGCTCCAGCTGCGCCGACACCACCATGGCCGACTGCAGCTGGTTCAAAATGTCTCTAATTTGCTCTCGATAGCGGGCTTCAAATTCATTGGTGTCCATGTGGGCAAAACCTTATAGCAGTGACGTTCAGGAATAGACAATCAGGCGTAGACGTGACTTAGGCTACACCTCGCCCCGACACAATTCCTCACCCCGGGGCCAGATCGGCGATTTGGCGGTTAATACGGCCACACTCCGGATCCGTGAGATATGTATTAAACACCTGATCCGCCCAGCGAAACTACTGAGGCGGCAGGCATAGTCCCTCCTCGCTCCCCTATCTTCTCGCCTTTCGCCCCTGGGTGAGCCTCCTGCCTAGCGGGTTTGCCGCTATGCTGGTTAGTACAAAGGTTTAGCCCCCATCGTCTGCCTGTGAGTTCTTCGGTTCAGCCCATCACCCTGGTCAACGACCCCGAACGACTAGAGACCCGGCTCAAAGAGATTCCCAAGGAGCCGGGGGTCTACTTCATGAAAGACGGTCGCGACCAGACCCTCTACATCGGCAAGTCAAAGTGCCTGCGGGCGCGAGTGCGCTCCTACTTTCGAGACTTCCACGGTCATATGCCCCGCATCGCCGTCATGGTGATGCAGATTGTCGATATCGAGTTCATCGTTACCGACACCGAGGCCGAGGCCCTGGCCCTAGAGGCCAACTTAATTAAACAGAATCAGCCCCACTTCAACGTGCTGCTGAAGGATGACAAGAAGTACCCCTACCTCTGTGTCACCTGGTCCGAAGACTACCCCCGCATTTTCATCACCCGCAAGCGGCGCAAGAGCCTCAAGGACCGCTACTACGGCCCCTACGTTGACGTGGGTCTGCTGCGCAGCACCCTCAATCTGGTGAAGCGCATTTTTCCGCTGCGCCAGCGACCCCAGCCCGTCCACCGCGATCGCCCCTGCCTCAACTACGACATTGGCCGCTGTCCCGGCGTCTGCCAGCAGCTGATCTCCCCGGAGGAGTACCACAAGACCCTCCAGCGGGTGGTGATGGTGTTTCAGGGGCGAACTACTGAGCTGGTAGATATCTTGACAGCGCAGATGGAAAAGGCCGCCGCCGACCTGAAGTTTGAGCTGGCGGCCCGACTGCGCGACCAGATTCGCGGCCTGGAGCGGCTGTGTGCCGACCAAAAGGTGGCCCTGCCCGACGACACGGTGTCGAGAGACGCGATCGCCCTGGCCGCCGACGACAAACACGCCTGCGTGCAGATCTTTCAGGTGCGGGCCGGCCGCCTGGTGGGGCGGCTAGGGTTTGTGGCCGACGCCGAGTCAGGCACCCCCGGGGCCATCCTGCAGCGGGTGCTCGAAGACCACTACCAAACCGTTGAAGCCGTCGAAATTCCGGCGGTGATCTTAGCCCAGCACGAGCTGCCGGAGGCCGACATGCTGGCCCAGTACCTGACCCAGCGCCGCAGCCGCAAGGTCTCGGTAGAAGTCCCCCAGCGCCAGACCAAGGCCGACCTGATCGACATGGTGGAGCGCAACGCCCAGTACGAGCTGGCCCGCACCCAGGCCGCCGCCGACCGCACCATTCAGGCGCTGCAAGATCTGGCCGTGGCCCTCGACCTGCCTGACCTGCCCAAGCGCATCGAAGGCTACGACATTTCCCACATTCAGGGCTCCGATGCCGTCGCCTCCCAGGTGGTGTTTGTCGATGGCATGCCCGCCAAGCAGCACTACCGCCACTACAAAATCAAAAACCCCGAGGTGCGCCCCGGCCATTCCGACGACTTTGCCAGCATGGCCGAGGTGATTCGCCGTCGCTTTCGCCGCTATGCCACCGATCCCGACAAGCCCCGCCTGGGCAACCCCGACTGGCCCGACCTGGTGATGATCGACGGCGGCAAGGGCCAGCTTTCGGCGGTGGTCGACGTGCTCAAGGAACTCAACCTGCTGCAAGACCTCAACGTGGTCAGCCTGGCCAAAAAGCGCGAAGAAATCTTTCTCCCCGGTGAGTCGATACCGCTGCCGACCGAGGCCGAGCAGCCCGGCGTGCAGCTGTTGCGCCGCCTGCGCGACGAAGCCCACCGCTTCGCGATCGGGTTTCACCGCAAAAAGCGCACCGACCGCATGCGGCGATCGCGCCTCTCTGAGATCCCTGGCCTCGGCCAGCACCGGCAGAAGGAGCTGCTGGCGGCGTTTCGGTCTATCGACTACATCCGCGAGGCCAGTACCGCACAGCTATCCACCGTGCCAGGCATTGGCCCCCAGCTAGCCCAGCAGATCTATGAGTACTTTCACCCCCAGGCCGAGGAGATCGTCGAGGAGAGCCTGTAGGGGAGGTGAAAGAGATAGGGAGGATTGGGGAGATAGGGAGGCCGCTGTTCGAAATTCACAACTAAAAATTCAACATTCAAAACTTCCCCGCCTTCCCCATCCCCTCCCCCTTCCCCACTCCCCCTCGTCCCCAAAGGGTGATACAACTATCCCAGTGTTGGCCCGTTATCAGTTATACAGAGCGTGATGAATTCTTCAGCGTCGTGGATTGCTAGTCAGAGAAGCCCCTGGGCGCGTCGCCAGTGGCGGCGGGTGGTGCAGTTTGTGGGGTTGTTTGGGCTGTGTTGTGCGATCGCACTGGGCTGCACTCCCAACAATCAGCCCGCTGCCGAGGCCCCGGCCAATCCCGGCGATGGCCGTATTACCATTGGCACCACGCTGACGGCCCGCACCCTCGACCCCGCCGACGCCTACGAGACCTTCCCCGGCATTTTGCTCTACAACCTGGGCGATCGCCTCTACACCTACACCCCTGGTACCACCGACCTGGTGCCCCAGCTGGCCACCGACCTACCCACCGTCAGCGACGACGGCCTCACCTACACCATTCCCCTGCGGGACGATGTCACCCTCCACGACGGCACCCCCTTCACCGCCGAGGTGATGGCCTTCTCGATACAGCGATTTATGGAAAATGGCGGCCGCCCCGCCTATCTGCTGTCAGATAAGGTGGCCACCGCCGAGGCCACTGGCGACTACGAGCTCACCCTGACCCTCAAAGCGCCCTTTGCAGCATTCCCGGCTTTACTCAGCTTTTCGGGTGTCACCCCTATTTCCCCCGAGAGCTATGAGATTGGCGCAGGCAGCTTTAGGCCCGACAGTTTTGTGGGTAGCGGCCCCTACAAGCTAGCCGCCTTCACCAGCGACTCGATTAAGCTCGACGTCAACCCCGACTACTGGGGCGATGCTCCCGCCAACCAGGGGATCGACATTCAAATTTTTACCAGTCCTGCCAACCTCTACAACACCTTCCAAACCGGCGGGCTCGACGTGGCCTACCAAACCCTCGACCCTGAGCAAATTGCCGCCCTGGAGCGCGATGCAGGTTCTGGCGGCTGGCAGGTAATTGAGGCGGGCACCAACGTGATCAACTATATGGCGCTCAACCAAAAAATTGAGCCCCTCAACGATGTCCGGGTGCGTCAGGCGATTGCCGCGATGATCGACCGTCCCCTGCTCAACGAGCGAGTGTTTCAGGGCCAGGCTGAGCCCCTCTACAGCCTGATTCCCGCCAGCTTTGACATTGCTCAACCGGTCTTCCAGGAGGCCTACGGCGACGGCAATTTTGCCCAGGCCGAGACCCTGCTTACCGAGGCTGGTTTTTCAGAGACGAACCCGCTAACCATTGAAATTTGGTATCCCTCAGCCTCCACGACCCGCAGCATTGTGGCCAACACCCTGAAAGAGTCGATCGAAGCCGGGTTACCAGGGCTGGTTACCGTGAGCGTGCAAAGCACCGAAGGGGCCACCCTCTGGGAAAACGTCGGCAAGGGCATTTACCCCATTGTGCTGGCCAACTGGTACCCCGACTACTACGACCCCGACACCTTTATTCAGCCCTTTATGAGCTGCGAAACGGGCAGCAATAACCTCTGCGAGGAAGGACCTTCCCAGGGCAATGGCTCGTTTTACTACAGCCCCCAGGCCAACGATCTGGTGGCCAAGCAGCAGGCCGAGCAGGACCCCGCCATTCGCCAGCAGGTCATTGCCGAGATCCAGCAGCTGATGGTGGAGGATGTGCCCTACATTCCCCTGTGGCAAAACAAGGACTACGTGTTTGCCCAGGAGGGGGTTGAGGGCGTTGGCATTGAGCCCACCCAGCAGTTTCTGCTCTGGAAAATTGTGAGAAGCTAGCGACTCATGTCATCCCGCTCCGCTGCCCTGCGCTACTACATCTTTACCCGGCTGCTGCTGGCGCCGCTGATGATTTTGACCATCACCACGGTGGTGTTCTTGCTGCTGCGGGCTACTCCGGGCGACCCGGTGGATTCACTGTTGGGGCCGCGAGCCCCAGAGGCGGCCAAGGTGCTGCTGCGATCGCAGCTCGGCCTCGACCAGCCCCTACCCATTCAGTACCTCACTTACTTAGCTAATCTGCTGCGGCTCGACCTGGGCTCATCACTGGCCACCCAAGGGCAGACCGTGTGGGAAATTATTCAAGCCCACTTTCCAGCCACAGTAGAGCTAACCGTGTGCGGCATGATCGTTGCTACGGTGGTCGGCATTGGAGTGGGCTCACTGGCAGCCTCGCGCCCGAACTCAGCGATCGATGCCGGAGGCCGACTGTTTGGTATCGTCACCTATGCCATTCCAATGTATTGGTTTGGAATGATTTTGCAGCTCATCTTTGCAGTGCAGTTGCGCTGGTTCCCCATTGGTACCCGCTATCCACTGCGCGCTACACCTCCGGCGGGGCCCACCGGGCTATACCTCATTGACAGCCTACTCGCCCTCGATCTTGGGGCCTTTGCCACCACGCTCTACCACCTGGCGCTGCCCAGCCTCACTCTAGGGATACTGATCAGCGGCGTATTTGAGCGCATGGTACGGGTCAATCTTAAGCAAACCTTAGCCGCCGACTATGTAGAGGCAGCCAGGGCACGGGGTATTCCAGAGCGGCGGATTGTAATGGTGCATGCCCTCAAAAATGCACTTATCCCAGTCATCACTATTTTAGGGCTGACCTTTGCCAGCATGCTGGGGGGCGCAGTGCTCACCGAGGTAACCTTTTCTTGGCCGGGGCTAGCCAACCGACTCTACGAAGCAATCTCCCAGCGTGACTACCCAGTGGTACAAGGGCTGATGGTGTTTTTTGGCATGATTGTAGCCGTCATCAGCATTGCCATTGACATTCTGAATGCCTACATCGACCCCCGTATCCGGTACTAAAGATCTCATATCAAATCTGTTTATTAAGGCATTATTCGCTCACATCACCCACCCACGAGTGAAAGTTTATTAGTGCTCGAATAAACGATTTCAATTGAGCAACACTCGACGCCGCTGACTGAGCCACGACCGCTTCTATAGCTACAGCCACTTAGGTTAGGACGCCGCTTGATTGAGGACGGCCTCAATGGCAGCGCGCAAGCCATCTTCATGGGGAAGGGCTTCGAATCCGGCTTTTCAACCACCCCCAGCACTTTTCAATGCGATTTAGGTCAGGGGAATACGGTGGGAGATAAACGACCTCACAGCCTGCCGATTGAATCAATTCGGCAATGCGTCCCCCATGGTGAAAGGTGGCATTGTCGAGCACGACCCAGTCGCCAGGGCACAACTCTGTAATCAAACAGGTCTCCAACCAGGTTTCAAAGACGGTACGGTTACAAGCTCCTTCAACCGTAAACGGCGTAATAAGTTGATGCCCCCGATACCTGGCGATCAGGTTTACTCGCCCACCGCGTCGCCCGAATTTAAGGTCATAGCACCGCTCACCTGCCAGAGCATAGCCGTATCCGTAGGCATCACGCTCATCTATCCCCGCCTCATCGACATAGACCCAATGAGGCGCTTGGGGGTCAGATACTTGAGTTATGAAAGCCTGTCGCTTTTGCTCATCGCGCTGACAGTAGCCATAGGTCTTTTTTTCGTATCCAGTTGATGACGCCTAAGGCGCGTGAGATCGTCCGTTGACTCATCGCACCCGGCCAGCACTCCGCCATCTCGGTTTGGGTTTTATCGCGATGCTGCTCGGCAAAGGTGCGAAACCCCTAACAATCGGTAATCCGTAGCTGGCGGCGACCACTGGAGTTGGCTTGGGGGCACGCTGCCGGTCGCGGCTTTACGCTTTAACCACAAGTCAATGGTGTTACGACTAATCCCAAAGACTGCACTGGCTTCGCTCTCCCCCATCCCATCCAGTTCGATGGCGTGGAGTCAACAGATACGCCGTCAGGCCACCATGAGGGGAAGAGCTAAAGCAAGACGGCGCTACATCTAATGATGTAGCGCCGTTTTGAATAAGAACCTGGCATCGAGCTATTTTGACAAGGGGCAACCCCCTCACTATCTTCGCCGCAGCTGCGTTTCACGACTGAGTTCGGGATGGGTCAGAGTGGGAC
>DATIVG010000363.1:0-2566 GCA_035466075.1 Nodosilinea sp.
CTCATCCCCCCTCACTCTGAATCAACTTCCGATACAGCCCCCCCTCTTCCCACAGCGCCTCGTGGGTGCCGCGCTGGACGACGGTGCCGCGCTCAAACACCAAAATTTCGTCGCAGTCGCGGATGGTGCTGAGCCGGTGGGCGACGATGATGCAGGTGCAGCCGCGCCGCCGCAGGTTTTGGTCGATGATTTGCTCGGTTTCGGTGTCGAGGGCGCTGGTGGCCTCATCGAGAACGAGAATGGAGGGGTTGCCCACCAGGGCGCGGGCGATCTCCAGGCGCTGGCGCTGGCCGCCGCTGAGGTTGGCGGCCCCTTCCAGCAGCGGGGCGCTGAAGCCGTAGGGCAGGGCCAAAATGACGTCTTCAATGGCGGCATCCTGGGCGGCGCGGCGCAGATCCACCTCGGGGATGGTGGTATCCCACAGGGTGAGGTTGTCGCGAATGGTGCCCTCAAAGATGAGGATGTCCTGCTCGACGACGGCGATGGAGTTGGTCAGCACCGCCCGGGGAATCTCGCGCCGGGGCAGGCCATCCAGCAGAATCTCCCCGGCCCTCGGCTCGTACAGCCCGGCGATCACCTTCGCCACGGTGGACTTGCCCGAGCCGCTGCCGCCGACCAGGGCCACCCGCTGACCGGGCTGAATCGACAGGCTCAAGCCCTCAATCAGCGGCGGCTCCAGGGGGTGATAGCCAAAGGCGAGGTCGTGGAGGGTGATGGTGCCGGTGAGGCGGTAGGGAGTTGGGAGTGGAGGAGTGATGGGGTGATGGGGTGATGGGGTGATGGGGTGATGGGGTGTTCTACTCCCCCACTCCCCTACTCCATCACTCCCCCACTCTCCCAAAAGCTGCCCATCCACCGGATTCCCCAACACGTCATCCAGTCTCGTCAAATTCCCTTGCAGGGTTTGCAGGGTGCTGGCAAAGCGAACCAGGCTGTTGACCGGGCGCTGAAAGCTGACCATCAGCAGTTGGAAGGCGACCAGCATGCCGATGGTGAGGTCGCCGTGGATGACGCGCCAGCCGCCGACCACCAGCAGGGCGAGGCTGCCCAGGGCGGAGAGCAGGCCGGGGAGCACGCCGAGGATTTGGTTGGTGAGGCCGAGGTCCTGCTGGGCGTTGATCGATTTGGCGTAGTACCCGGCCCAGCGGGCAAAGAAGTCGGACTCTAGGCCGGAGGCTTTGAGGGTTTCCATGGTTTGTAAACCCGCGATCGCAACCCCCGCCGCCTTGCCCGTCTCCTGGGACAGCCGCAGGTTGGCATCGACTCGCTTTCGCGCGATCCACTGCAGGGTGGCGACATTGACGGCGGCAAAGCCCACGGCGATCGCCGTCAGCAGCAGGTCGTACTGGGCCATGGCCAGGGCGTAAAACAGCACCAGCACCAGGCTGATCAGCGTGCTGATCAGGCGGCCCGAGAGCACGGTGGCCACCTCGTCGTTGAGGCGAATGCGGCTGGCGATTTCCCCCGCAAACCGCTGGGCGTAGAAGCCCACCGGCAGCCGCAGCACGTGCCACACAAAGCGGCTGGTGGTGCCCACCGCCAGCTTGATCTGTAGCGATCGCAGGTACCGCAGCTGCAGCGCCGTCAGCCAGCCCTGCACCACCGCCGTCAGCAGCAGCCCAATTAATAGATAGGGCAGCCACTCCCCCCGCCCCTCCAGCAGCACCGCATCGACAAAAATGCGGCTCAGGGCGGGCAGCACCAGGGCGGGCAGCACCAAAAACAGCCCGGCGATCAGGGCCAGCAGCAAAATGCCCCAGGAGCGGTGCAGCCGCTGCCAGAGCGATCGCGCCAGATTGGGCCGCTTTCCCCCTTTTTGAAAGTCGGGGCCGGGGGCAAAGGTGAGGGCAATGCCGGTGTAGCCCTCGTCAAACTCGGCGGCGGTCACCCGGCGGGGGCCAGTGGCCGGGTCGTTGAGGTAGATCCAGCGGGCATCGCGTCCTTCCACCACCAAAAAGTGGTTGAAATGCCAGAACACAATGAAGGGCGTTTCCAGCTCCAGCACCCGCTCCAGGCTTTTTTTGAACCCCTTGGCCTCCAGGCCGTAGCTGCGGGCGGCCTTTAGCAGACTGGCGGCGGTCACCCCGTCGCGCGACACGCCGCAGACCTGGCGCAGTTCCGCCAGGGGCACCAGCCTACCGTGGTAGCCCAGCACCTTGCCCAGGGCCGCCGCGCCGCATTCCACCGCCTCCATTTGCAGCACGGTGGGGGTTTTGACCCGTCTGGGCCGGGGTGTGGCGGGGGGAATCAGGAAGACCATGATCAAGGCGACTCGGCAGCGGGACTTGGGGTTAAAGGTTTGAACGTGCCTACGTTCAAACCTTTAACCCCGATCTAAAAACGGCAGCACAAACACGATCGGCGGCTTTTGGGCCAGGGTGATGCGCCCCTCGATCGCCACCCCCGGCACGATGGTATTGGGCGGCATGGCCTGCACCATCGGGGCCAGGTGGGCCACCACCTCAAACCCGCCCGCGTAGGGGTCCTCGCCGTTGCGGGCCTGGCTCAGGGTGAGGGCGGTGGGCTCCACCACCTCCACCACCTCGGCGGCAACGCCGGGCTCGTT
>DATIVG010000364.1:0-8099 GCA_035466075.1 Nodosilinea sp.
ATAAATACACTCGCTGTCGCCAATCCCATGACGAAGAGCATCTTTGATAGGTGGCGGGTAAAAAACATAGCAGAATCCTCTAGTTAAATTCCTCAGAGTACGATGCCTGATTGGAGCCTTGACTTACTATTGAATACCTTGGATCTAAAACTCTCTAGATCTTACCCCAAACCTTATCCAAAGTTTAGAATGAGGGCAAGCCGTGAGTGCCGTAGCCTGTATTAATTTTGTTTCTTCATACAGCAATCTTATTTTTTTAGGTTATGAGCCAAGCATGGCAGACATGGTTAATAAGTATGAATTCGACAGCTTAACACTATTGCCGTAGATCTAAAAATGCTATCGTTTTCCTAGTAAAATTTATTTCATTAATAGAAGCCATGAGTATTAAGTCGACGCTTCTGGCCTGTTCTGCTCTGGTTTTTTGCCTGGCGACAGCAGCAATTCCTCTTTCTGCAAAGGCGATACCCGTAGCCCCCTCAATAGAAGTTGCGCAGTCTACGGCCCAGCTCACAGAAGAAAATGTTCAAGCTGTCATCGATCTACTACAAGCTGCACGGAACAACAGAGATGTAGAGGGCACTCTTGAGCTAATGGCACCCTTTGCGGTAACGGTTGTGACGGTTGAGTCTGGCAATGGTCTCTCAACGATTACCACCCACCTGGAAGGGATGGATGCCCATCGACAAATGCTAGAACAATCATTTAGCCAGGTTCAGAGTCGGGAAAGTCTGAAGAATTATGTGACTATCGACATCATTGACGATAATTTTGGCCTCGCAAAAATTTATCAGATGGAAACCTTTGAAACGGCAGCGGGGGAAGCCTGGATAGCGGCCAGTCAGACGGTGTTGCGCCTGGGCCGAGTCGATGGTCAAGTACTCGTCACATCTGCGACGGTTGATGGCTGGATTTCGGCACGTCCTGCCCAGAATTAAGACCTCAGCAGAATCGCCAGCATTGCGGTGATTTGAACTTTGAAATGTGTAATTTTAAGGACGAAACGATGAAACGATCAATAGCTATTGGGTTATCTGTCTTTGCTGCGATCGCAACCCTAGCACCGACAGCCCAGGTTGCTCAGGCTAGCTTTGGCAACTTTATGTTGGGGGTTGGGGCCGCCGCAGGGACAAGTGCCGTGATCAATTCCAATCGCAGAGCAATTGAAGCAGAGCAACGAGCCACCGAGGCTGAGCGCCAGCAAACCGTCTCCCCCGAAGAGGAGTTCTTTCGCGGACTTCAGGATGCCTTGAATGGTCTACCCTACGACAACTTTCGAGCCACCGCTGATTATGATGAAGGCTTCCAGGAAGGGGTGCGACGCCTACAAGAGCCGTAACAGTCCCTACAGCGGCCCTTTTAAGGTGTCCGAGGGCGACTCGCCAAACATCTGCCGGTAGTCGCGGGAAAAGTGGCCCATGTGCCAAAAGCCGTAGCGGTTAGCAATACCCAGCACCGTTGCCTGGGTCGGGTCGCTGGCCTTGAGGGCTCGACGTACCCCGTTGAGCCGCGCGGTCTTGAGGTAGGCCATGGGACTGAGGCCAAAAATATCTTGAAACCCATAGGAGAGAGCACTTTTGCTGGTTTTAACGGCTTTGCAGATCGCCTCTAGGGTAATGGGCTCGTCGAGGTGGGCCAACATATAGGCCTCTGCCTCTTGCACCAGGGTGGCTCGGCGAAAGGGGTGAGTGCAGAGTCGGGGGCAAGCTTCGGCGCTCAAGCAGTTGACCAACAGGGGCAACAGGTCGCCTACGATCAGGGGGTGCGATCGCATCAAAAAGTCAGGGTTCGTCACCGCCAGGTGAAACAGTTGATTGAGGTAGTCGCGCAGGTTGTCCAACCGCTGGCCTTCAATTTGAAGCGCGTTTTGCTGCAAGAATTTGGCGTCTATATCGTCGCGCTCTACATCGTGCAAATACCGCTGCAACCGCTCGACAGGCATCAAAACGATCGCCATTTGAAAGCTTTCTGGAGTAATTAAACTAACCTCGCGGGTAGGGTCAAAACCAAACAGCGACTGAGGCAGTAGCGCCTGTCTATGGGTAATAATTGTTCCTTGGGGCGGGGTCAAACTGATGCTAAACGGGATTTTATTCGGTGGCTTTGGGCCTTGGGTATAGAGGCTACAGCTGGTGGTCATGCGCGTCAGTTGCACATCCTCCAGTTGGATCTTAGTGACGGATCCGTCAAAGCGTCCAGATTCTAGCTGGGTTAAGGAGAGCCCCTGTGCGTAAAAAGCTTGGCCAAACGCATCAACATCCTGAAACCGACGATACAGGATAGGGCTAGGCCGCTCTAAGGTGTTCAACATATTGGGCTTGGGGCCTCAAAAGCTGTGTTTTCATAACCCAGTAGACCGATCAACAGGGGCACTCCAATCTCCCTCACCTCTCTGTCAGAAATTGCTGAGTAGGAGTATGAGTTAAGCCTTCAATATTCCACGTGATCGGGGCAAACGTTTATTTGTCTCTACTCAAATTCATGCCTAAGTTCAGCAATAGTCGCCGTTTCATGAGATTACGATTTGTTGCCATCTGCCAGGTTGAAATTTTCGGATAGCCGTAGGTTCTGAAAGTGATTATATTGCCCTACATCTCTATTTTTAGCGCTAGATCTGGAAATTTTTATTTTGATTAACACAGTGGCCAAATTAAATCTTGACCAGGTCTAGAAATAGAGTTTTATCAATGAAAAAGTACCGTCTTTGGTCTTGATATAGCACCCCCCAACTAGCCTAAGCGTGAAGGCAATGTCATAAACTACACGATCAATTTTGTTGGTCTGGGGGCTGCCATGGCGATCACGTTACTACCCGCCATGCCCCTACCCGTCATGCCCCTGCTTGCCCAGCCCCTGCTTGCCCAGGAGGAAGACCCTCCGGCCTTGGCGGATGATACCTCGGCCGCTTCAGAACCGGCGTGGCACTGTAGCTTCGAGCCATTTATTGCCTTACCCGTCAGCACCACGGGCAACCTACGAGTCAACCGCATCAATGTCCCCATCGACGGAGTGGCTGTTTTCGGGCAATACCTCCCTCAACGCGGGCTATCAGGTCAACTACGTGATGTACTCCGGAGATAGCAGGGCCAGGGCGATCGATCTCACCAGTCATCGCCCCTTACCTGAGCGTCCTGTTTCGATTTTGAGCCGTAGCCCAGGATTACGCTTTGTGAAGAACGGCAGATTGGAATTTTCGGATATTCACAAATAGGCAAGATTCCTATAGTGGCCTATGCACGGCATCTCCACTCCCCATTCTGCATCTGACACCGCCGCTATCCCGGTCACGGCAGACCTCATCGAGGGTAGCCCCCGTCCTTAAAACACTTACTAAAAGGATCAAATCCATGCCCAACGGTAAACCCAACATTCTCATTCTCTGGGGTGACGATATCGGCTGGTGGAACATCAGCTACAACAGCCGGGGCCAGATGGGCTACCGCACCCCAAATATCGATCGCGTCGCCAACGAAGGGGTCGCCTTCACCGACTACTACGGCCAGCAAAGCTGCACCGCCGGTCGCGCCGCCTTCATCACCGGGCAAAACCCCATTCGCACCGGGTTGACCAAGGTGGGCATGCCCGGTGCCGATGTGGGTCTGCAAAAAGAAGACCCCACCATTGCCGAACTGCTCAAGCCCTTGGGCTACACCACGGGCCAGTTTGGCAAAAACCACTTTGGCGATAAGGATGAGTTTTTGCCCACTCTGCACGGCTTTGACGAATTTTTTGGTAACCTCTACCACCTCAACGCCGAGGAAGAGCCCGAAGACCCCGACTATCCCAAAGACCCCGAGTTTAAGAAGCGGTTTGGCCCTCGCGGGGTGCTGCACTGCCTGGCCGATGGCAAGGGCGGCCAAACCATTGAAGACACTGGCCCGCTGACCAAAAAGCGGATGGAAACCATCGATGATGAGGTAACAGAGCGCGCCCTGGGCTTCATTGACAAGGCCCACCAAGACGGCAAGCCTTTCTTTATGTGGTACAACACCACGGCCATGCACTTTCGCACCCACGTGGCCGACAAAAACCGGGGCAAGAGCGGCCAGGGCGACTACAACGATGCCATGGTGGCCCACGACGAGCACATCGGCGAAATGCTCGACAAGCTAGATGAACTGGGCATTGCCGACGACACCATCGTGATGTACTCCACCGACAACGGGGTTCACTACAACACCTGGCCCGATGCAGGCATCACCCCCTTCCGCAGCGAGAAAAACACCAACTGGGAAGGCGGCTGGCGGGTGCCGGCGTTTCTGCGCTGGCCGGGTAAGATTCCGGCAGGCTCGGTAGTGAATGGCATTGTTTCGCACCAGGACATTTTGCCGACCCTGCTGGCGGCGGCAGGAGAACCTGAAATCAAAGAAAAGCTGCTGAATGGCCACACCATTGGCGACATGACCTACAAGGTGCACCTCGACGGCTTCAACATGCTGCCCTACCTAACGGGCGAAGTGGAGGAAAGCCCTCGCAAATATTTCTTCTACATCAGCGACGATGGCGACATTCTGGCCATTCGCGTCGGCGACTGGAAGACGGTGCTGATGGAGCAGCGGGCTAAGACCTTGCAGTGCTGGTTTGAGCCCTTTGTAAAGCTGCGTGCGCCCAAGATGTTTAACCTGCGCCGCGACCCCTTTGAGCGGGCCGACGAGAACTCCAACACCTACTGGGATTGGGTGATCTCCCACGCCTACTTGGTTTACGGCATGCAGGCGGTGGTGGCGCAGCAGATCGAGGCGTTTAAGCAATTTCCGCCCCGCCAAAAGCCTGCCTCCTTCAACCTGGATGCGGTGATGCGAGATCTAGCGGAAGCGGGCAGCAGCCGCAACCACTAGGCGCAAGAGACCCTCCCCCTAAATCCCTCTCCCAGGGGGAGAGGGACCTTGATCTGACTCCCCTTCTCCCGCTCGGGGAGAAGGGGTTGGGGGATGAGGGAAATCAACCCATTGGTAGGTTGGGTGGCGCATTAGCAGAACCCAACAAAACCCATCGCTGTTGGCTCTAGCGCAAACGATGAATATTCGCCAGATTTTTCTTCTAGCCACTGCCGCAGGACTCATACCCGTAGCCCTGACCTACGGACTGGTGCCCGACAGAAGCCTTGACTATCTTTTTGATGTGTCGGTTTCAAATGTCAATGGCACCCACATTTTTCGAGCCATTATGGGTTTGTATTTGGCATTGATTGTTTTCTGGATCATGGGTGCCTATAGAGTTGCAGTCAGGCAAGCTGCACTCTACAGCCTCGTCGTATTTATGCTGGGTTTAGCTGCGGGAAGAACACTAAGCCTAGTGGTGGATGGAATGCCCAACCGGTTACTGGTGGTTTATTTGGTTTTGGAACTCATCCTTGGCCTATTGGGTTTGCAGCTACTGAAAAAACCAGACTAGTGCAGCGTCAGTCAAGTATCCCATTCCCAGATGTCTTCTATGCTCGACCCCCTCCCCTCCTGGAACGACGGAGCCGCCAAGCAGGCGATTCTTGATTTTGTGGCGCAAGTCACCGCTGAGAACAGCCCTGACTTTGTACTCATCAGCGATCGCATTGCCGTTTTCGACAACGACGGCACCCTCTGGTGCGAGTACCCGATGTACGTGCAGGCGTTCTTTGTCTTTGACCGCATCAAAACCCTGGCCCCCCAGCACCCCGAGTGGCAAATCCAAGCCCCCTTTGCCTCGGTGCTGAAGGGCGATCTGAAAGCGGCCCTCGCCGGGGGTGAGCACGCCCTAGTGGAGCTGGTAATGGCCACCCACGCGGGCATGACTACCGACGAGTTTACTGCGATCGTCACCGACTGGCTGGCGACGGCGAAGCATCCCACCACGCAAAAGCTGTTTACCGAGATGGTGTATCAGCCGATGCTGGAGCTGCTGGACTATTTGCGGGCCAACGACTTCAAAACCTTCATTGTCTCCGGCGGCGGGGTGGAATTTATGCGCCCCTGGGCGGAGCAGGTCTACGGCATTCCCCCCGAGCAGGTGATTGGCAGCAGCATCAAAACCCGGTTCGAGTGGCGCGACGGTCAGCCGGTGATTGTGCGCCTGCCGGAGCTGCTGTTCTTTGACGACAAGGAAGGTAAACCGGCGGCCATTCAGCACTACATTGGCCGCCGACCGATCGCGGCCTTTGGCAACTCCGATGGCGACTTGCAGATGTTGCAGTGGACGAGTGCCGGAACCGGGGCCAGCCTGGGGCTGATTGTGCGCCATACCGACTGCGATCGCGAGTTTGCCTACGATAAGTCGGCCATGGGCAGCCTGGAGGTTGCCCTGATCGATGCCGAGCCGGAAGGGTGGATTGTGGTGGACATGCAGCAAGACTGGCAACGGGTCTTTGCCTTTCAGTAATTTTGAGTCAACACCTGTTTCAAGGGGTCTGAACCGATGGAATCATCAACCCGTATTACTGCCGAAACAGCCCGCAGTATTGCCCGTGAAGCCTATACCTACGGGTTTCCCATGGTGGAAAGCTACAAAACGCTATACAAACAGGCGATCGACACCAGCCACCCAGATTTCAAAGCGCCCATCAACCAGCTTGGGCGTGCCACAGGGGTCGCCACGCCCGATGACACGTTCGTTGTCACCCCCAACACCGACACGCCCTATAGCTTTCTCTGGGCAGATGTGCGGGCCGAGCCGATCGTCGTCACCATGCCTGCGATCGAGCCAAACCGCTACTACACCGGGCAGTTGATCGATCTGTATACCCATAACTTTGCCTATCTCGGTACTCGCGTTTTCGGCAACGATGGGGGCAACTTCCTGGTCGCGGGACCTGGTTGGGAAGGCGAACCGCCGGACAATATCCGGGCAGTGATTCGGTGCGAGACTGAATTGTTTTACATCCTGTTCCGCACCCAGCTCTTTAATCCATCCGATCTAGAGAAGGTGCAGACCATTCAGGCTGGCATCAAGGCGCAACCCCTGTCGCAGTTTGTGGGTCAACCCACCCCTCCCGCCGCACCCGCGATCGCCTGGCCCCCACTCACCGATGGCATGACGGAGACACCTGCTCTCTTCAGCTATTTGAACTTCTTGCTGCAATTTGCCCCCACGCACCCGTCTGAGATTGAACTGATGGCTCGATTCGCTCAATTAGGCATTGGTGCAGGTAAGCCCTTTGATATGGGCGCATTTTCTCCAGAGATCCAGCAGGCGATCGCCGACGGTATCAGCGACTTCTGGCAGCAAGACTTCGCAGGTATCATGCAGCGCATCAATGCGGGAGAGCTAACTAGTGCCGATGTGTTCGGTACCCGCGAGTTTCTCCAGAACAACTACCTGTATCGCTTCCTGGCAGCCAAGCAGGGGATTTATGGCAATTCCCGTGAAGAAGCGATCTACCCGATTTACTTTGTCGATGCCGACAACAACAAGCTGGATACGTCTCAGCATCGCTACACCGTGCGGTTTGAGAAAAATCAACTGCCACCCGCCCATGCGTTCTGGTCTATCACCATGTATGACGGTCAAACCCAGCTACTCGTCCACAATCCGCTCCAACGCTATGTGCTGAATTCCCCCATGCTGGAAACCTTCAAGTTTGGCGAGGATGGCTCCCTCACCCTCTATGTCCAGAAAGATTCACCCGGAACCGATCTAGAACCCAATTGGCTACCTGCACCTGATGGCCCCTTTTATACCGCTATCCGCATCTACTTACCCAAACCCGAAGTTCTCAACGGCACCTGGAAGCAACCCCCGTTGCAGCGGATTCCATAAAGGTCGGGATTGCAGTCTGGAATTTCATGACAGTGCAGACGATTTGATTCTTGAAGGAAAACTCCATGCCGGACGATACAACTCAAGCGCAAACGCTACCCACAACTGGCACCATCCCCTCCCGCCTTGGATTGTTGGCGTTTGAGGGCGGATATCCCACGGAGGAGAGCCTCGTCAAACTCTACGACGAACTCGATTTCCAGCGGGCGGTGCAGACCTATCTCTGGGCCATTCCCCTGGTCAGCTTTGCGGCTTGGCAGGAGGCCCATGAGACGGTGTTTGGTCAGGAAGATGGCGACCTGGTGCTGACCACGAGCTTCCGCGATAAACTCAGCATTCTGACTGCCAATGCCACAACACCCTACGTAGTC
>DATIVG010000365.1:0-2878 GCA_035466075.1 Nodosilinea sp.
AATTCCCACCGAGGGCAGGTGGGCAAAGCCGCACAGCGCATAGCTGACAATCACCAGGGCCCGGTCGCTGAGGGTGCCCTCGGCGGCGGCATTGGCCAGCCCAATGTAGGGCGGAATTGCCGTCTCTAAAAACCGCCGCCCAATCAGCTGCGACGACAGCCACAGCTCTGGCCAGTCGAGGGAAACCCCGGTGAGAAAGGTGAGGGGCAAAAACAGCGCCCCCATGATGTTTTGCAGCGTAATCACGCTAAACACCTGGCCAATGCCCCGCCACAGGCCAAACTCGCTGGTGGCCAGGCTGGCCAGCTGGGCAAATGCCAGGTCGAGCAGGGCAATCAGCCCCAGAATGGCGATCAGCGCCGCCACGATGCCCACCGCCATTTTGACCCCGTCGAGGGCACCCAAAATCAGGCTGTCCATAGGGCTCTGGTGCTCCTCGTCAACCATGGCAATGGCGGGCACCTTGCCCAGGGTCTCGGGGGTTTCGGTCTCGGGCACCAAAATTTTGGCCAGCACAAAGCAGGCCGGAATCGTCAGCACCGAGGCCGACATCAGGTGCCCGGCAATCGACGGAAAAATTGGCCGCAGATACCCGGCGTAGAGGCCCAGCACCGTCGAGGCAATGGAGCCAAAGCAGGAGGCCAAAATGGCGCACAGCTCGCTGCGGGTCATCCGCTCCAGAAAGGGTTTGATGGCGATCGCCGACTCAATGCCCACAAAAATATTTGCCGCCCCGGCCAGGGCCTCGGCCCCGCTGATATTCATTGCCCAGCGAAAGAACCTGGCAAACACCCGCACAATCGGCTGCACCACCCCGAGGTTGTACAGCAGCGAAAAAATTGCCGCAAAAAACACCACCTGGGGCAGGGAGCGAAAGGCAAAAATGTAGCCCAGGTTGAGGTTGTCAGCCCCCAGCCGGTCGCCCGGCACCGCGGTAAAGGCGGGCGTCAGGGCGCGGGCAATCCACCGGCCCGCCCCGGCAGGGCCCACCGGCTGGTTGAGCACCGGCACAAAAATGGGGCCAAACAAAAACCGCGCCCCGGCATCCGAGGCGTCGATCAGGGCATTGAGCAACGAACTCAGCCACACCACCAGCTCGCGGGTAAAGGGCAGCAAAAACACCAGCAGCCCCACCAGCAGCTGAATGCCAATGCCCCACTGAATCACCTTCCACGGCACCCGCCGCCGGTCTTCGGATCCCAACCAGGCAATAAAACAAAGGCCAAACATGCCCAGCAGCGAAATTAAACGCAGTGCCATGGGGTGCTCATTCTCCTTTTGGCCCAAAATTGGCGAGCCTGCCACCGATTATGCCGAAGAACGCCGATCACAAACCGAACCGCCGCAGAATTTAACTAATCAATGTAAGCGTGACAGGTTGAGAGGTTGGCCAGTTAACAGGTCAACCCTGCTGCTAACCCTCCAGCCTTCTAACTTTTCAACCTTCTAACCTTTCAACCTTCCAACCTTCCCCCCCCTCCCCAGCCCAGCCTCGCTCTACACCGTGGCCCTGCAAAGTTTGATACCTTAGCCTCCGCCCTGGCCCATAATAGAACTTGCCCCCCCGCCCCGCGCCATGGAAGCTTTTTCCCCCTTTCCCCCCGACTGGGCCCAGTCGGCCACCCACGCCACCCAGTTTTGCTGCCCCCAGTGCGGGGCCGAGAGCCGCCAGGCCAAGGCGGTGTGGCTCAACCGCCGGTCGCCGGTCTACGGTGCCGACCACCGCCGCAAGTGGCAGGAGTTTTACCAGTGCGGCGAATGCGGGACCCCCTGGTGGGCCTGGAGCAGCGATCGCCCCCCGTCGCCCTACGAACCCCGCGAGGCCGACAATGACAGCAATCTGAGCGATTTGTTTTAGCAACCCGTTTTAGCCCAGCGACCGCCCCGCTTTCGCCCTTTACCCTTCACCCCACCCCTGGTCCTAGGCTGGCTGGCTGAGCCGCCCCCATCACCCCATCACCCCCTAACCCCCCGCCCCCGCCCGCTACCGATGCCCCCCGTTCTCCCCCCCAAGACCATTCACGTGTTTGGCAGCCTGAATATGGATCTGGTCTGCCGCACGCCGCGCCTGCCCCAGGTGGGGGAAACCCTGTTGGGTACCGACTTTGCCACCCTGCCCGGCGGCAAGGGGGCCAACCAGGCGGTGGCAGCGGCTCGGCTGGGGGCCAGGGTGGCGATGGTGGGCCGGGTGGGCCAGGATGACTTTGGCCAGCGGCTGATTCAGGGCTTGCGGGCCGACGGGGTGGCGGTCGATGGGGTGGTGGCGACGCCGGGGGTGCCGACGGGGATAGCTGCGATCGCAGTTGACGACGCCGGCCGCAACACCATCGTGGTGGTCCCCGGTGCCAACGGCCAGGTGGGCGAGGCCGATGTAGCGCGGCTGATGGCCTCGGTGCGGCCCGGCGATCTGCTGCTGCTCCAGCTGGAGGTGCCCCTGCCCGCCGTGCTGGCGGCGGCTCAGGCCGCGCGGGCCCAGGGCGCCACGGTCATGGTGGACCCCGCCCCGGCCCGGCCTGACCTCCCCGCCGAGCTGCTGGCCGCCGTCGATATTCTCACCCCCAACCAGGTCGAGGCCAGCCAGCTCACCGGGCTGAGCGTGACCGACCTTGCCAGCGCCACCGCCGCCGCCCGGCAGCTGGTCAGCCGGGGGGTGACCACCGCGATCATTAAGCTGGGGGAGCAGGGTGCCGTAGTCGCCACGGCGGCGGGCACCTTTCACCAGCCTGCCCTGCCGGTCACCGCCCGCGACACCGTGGCCGCGGGCGATGCCTTCAACGGCGGCCTGGCCGTGGCTTTGTCAGAAGCAATGGCCTTAAAGGCAGCAGTGGAGTTCGCTACCGCCGTTGCCGCCGCGTCGGTGATGGTGCCCGGGGCGCAG
>DATIVG010000366.1:0-18570 GCA_035466075.1 Nodosilinea sp.
GGATGGCGAAGCTGATCCCCGTGGCGCGGGGCAAACCCACCAAGCTCAAGGTCATGATCTCCGACGACACCCCCGCCCCGGAGTTCATAGAAAAGTACGACAACGACCCCTCAACCCGCCGCTGGATCGACATGGCCCTGCGCATCGAAGGCACCAACAAAACCTTTGGCATGCACGCCGCCGGGGTGGTGATCTCCAAAGACCCCCTCGACGAAATTGTGCCTCTCCAGCGCAACAACGACGGCCAGGTGATCACCCAGTACTACATGGAAGATGTGGAAGCCCTGGGCCTCTTAAAGATGGACTTTTTGGGCCTGCGCAACCTGACTATGATCCAAAAAACCCTGGAGCTGATCGAGGCCACCCACGGCACCAAAATCGACCCCGACGACCTGCCCATGGATGACCCCGCCACCTACAAGCTGCTGGAGCGCGGCGACCTGGGCGGCGTCTTTCAGCTGGAGTCGTCGGGCATGCGCCAGATCGTGAAAGACCTCAAGCCCTCGGGTTTAGAAGATATCTCCTCGGTGCTGGCCCTGTATAGACCGGGGCCGCTGGATGCGGGGCTAATTCCCAAATTCATCAACCGCAAACACGGGCGCGAAAAAATCGACTTCGCCGACGAAATCCTCAAGCCGATTCTCAGCGAAACCTACGGCATCATGGTCTACCAGGAGCAGATCATGAAAATTGCCCAGGATATGGGCGGCTACTCCCTCGGCCAGGCCGACTTGCTGCGGCGGGCCATGGGTAAAAAGAAAATGTCGGAAATGCTCAAGCACCAGGAGAACTTCGTCAACGGTGCGATGGAGAAGGGCGTCGCTAAGAAGGTGGCGACTGAACTCTGGGATCAGATGGTGAAGTTTGCTGAATACTGCCTCAGCGCCGACACCGAACTGCTAACGCTGGAATATGGCCCCCTCACCATCGGCGAAATCGTGGCGAAGCGCATTCCCTGTTCTGTGTTTAGCGTGAATGAGAGCGGCTATGTGTACACCCAACCCATCGCCCAATGGCACCGTCGCGGCCAGCAAGAAGTGTTTGAATACCACCTCGACGATGGCACCACGATTCGCGCTACCGCCGACCATCAGTTTATGACCGAGACCGGGGAAATGATGGCGATCGACGAAATCTTTCAGCGTGGGCTAGAGTTGAAGCAAGTCGAAGCCCCTTGGCCCCAGGTGCTCCGCTGCGCGTGATGAAGAACTGCCTACTGGGGAGGAGCAGGAAAAACCTTTCGCTTTTCAGGATCAGGGATTAATTAGTCACTGGGAAAAGACGGTAGCTAACTGTCGGCAACAAATTGCCAAACTCGAAAGGAGGCTAAAGCTATGACTCAAGCTATATCGCAATCGTCAATAGCTCGACTCAAACGGTTTTTGGCTGAGTATCGGCCTCAGCTTGAGAAGGCGATTGTAGCCATTCAGACCCTTGAAACTTCCGACGCCGACGAAGAATCTTTCAGTCAAGCACTGGCTGATCTCCACGTGTGTGCCACTGTTCTAGAGTCTTACTCCGAGGGCATGGTGGATGCGATTGATCAGTTCACCGAAGAGCTACCAGAATAAAGGCTTGTCATACTGATACGAGAAAGTTGTCTAAGTAAGGTGGATGTCATGCTTCAAGCGGTTGAAGGGGTTTATCGCAACGGCAAGGTAGAGCTGCTTGAAGTTCCGGCAGCATCAGAAGGAATGCGGGTAATTGTGACCTTCTTAGAAAGCTCAAAGGAATCGGTAGTTCCCGTTGACGAACCAGATTTATCTGTGGATTTAGCGAGCCGAGGGATAAGCCCTGGGCAGGCTGCTGATCTGAGATCGCGCCTGCAAACCTTTGCCGAAGACTGGAATAGCTCCGAAATGGATGTCTACGATGCGCTGTAGGCGTAACGATATAGTTCTTGTATTGTTTCCTAACTCTGATTTGAGGACGGCAAAGCGCAGGCCCGCCTTAGTAGTGCAAGCAACTAACCTAAACACAGGGCTTGCTCAAGTTATCGTTGCCATGATTAGCAGCAACATGAGGCGAGTTGGGCATCCCAGCCGAATAGAGATCCGACTCGATGCTCATGAAGCCGCTCAGAGTGGGTTGCTGACCAACTCTGTCATCATGACCGATAATCTGGCGACAGTTTTGGAATCAGAAATTGATCGGACGCTAGGCATCTGGAGCAATACAGCGGCTGTTGATACTGCCTTGCGCTACACCCTGGGAATCCAAGAAAATTAGATTATGACGCGAGCTATCTCGTCATTGTCATTCACTTGCCTAAACAGGGTGGGTTAGCTACGAAACAGTCGGGTGTAGAGACTTTCGTGCTGCATGGCAGCGAGCGATGTGCCCCAGCTGCTGACGGAGAGAGTGGCCAGGTCTGGGGTGGCGAGGGCGCGATCGCACCCCTCCTCCAGCGCCGGATACAGCTCCAGCAGCATCGACTGACCCGCCGTTTGCCCCAGGGGGATCAGCTTGACGGCACTGGTAATCAAGTTGGCCGCCCAGCTGTGCAAGTAGCCCAGCACCGCCGATCGCTCGTCAATATCCCATCGGGCCGCCACCAGGGCAAAGGCCAGGGCAAAGTTGCAGGGGTGGCCCACCGCCTTAAATGCAGACGCCAGATCGGGATGCAGCTGGGTCGCCATGCGCACCAGGGCGCGGCCCATGTCCCAGCTTTGCTGCCGCGTCTCCTCACTGTCGCGCCGGGCCGAGAGCTGAAGGTTGAGATCGGCCACCGCCGCCCCGTCAATCTCTCCCCCCGCCGCCAACGGGCTGACCCGGCGATGGGCGATCGATACCGCCGCCGCATCGATCGCCACCATGCCATAGGCTAGCTCCTGCTCTAACCAGCTCACCATCGCCCCGGGGGTCGTCACTACGCCCTGTTCTACCAGGGTTTCGAGCCCCTCCGAATAGCTGTAGGCCCCCACGGGGAGGGCCGGGCTCGTGAGCTGCAACAGCCGCAGCAGGGCCTGCGGACTAGTTGTGGTCATGGCTGTCATGGCTGTGGTGGCCAGCCCGGTAGGCCCCGGCCTCCGGTTCAAAGGGCCTGGTGTCTGAGGTCAACGCCAAGCCTCCCAGCTGGGTCAGCATGGCCTCCAGCACCGGGTCGGGCTCCAGTTTAAGGCTGTCGGCGGCCAGCTCCAGAGAGACATGGCGGTTGCCCAGGTGGTAGGCCGCCCGCACCAGGTCTAGGCTAGCCTCGGCGGTCACCACCACCACCGGCTCGGGTTTCGCCACCACGCGAATCAGCCCCTCAGCCGCGCCACCCAGCAGATCGCCCCCGCGCAGCACCGTGCCCCGGGGCAGGTTGAGGTACAGGGGCCTGCCATCGTCAGTGGTAAAGCGGTGGCGAGACCTGGCGCGATCGCTGGCCGTGAGCGACAGCGTGGCCACCACAGCGGCAGCCTCGTCCGGGGGCAGCACATGGGTAACAGTGAGCACCATAGTGCAGCGGTGGGTTAGGGGGTGAGCAACTAAATCGTTTTACCATAGCAGGCGAATATGCCGTTCAATACAAAGTGACAAACCAGAGAGGATCAGCCTCGGCCGCTGTGGCTGATGCTGTATTTGCCCCTGGCTCTGTCTGTTCACTGCCCTCCCGTCTTTGCCTCCTGGTGTCTGCTTCCCTGTGTTTGCCCCCTCTCACTAACCCTGCCCTATGTCCGATATTGCCGTTGAAAGTGCGTTCATTTTTCTGCTGATTGTCGCCAACGGGGTGTTTTCGGGGTCAGAAATCGCCCTGGTGTCGGCCCGCAAGGCTCGCCTGGAGCATCAGGCGCGGCGGGGCAGCAGCAAGGCCAGGCTGGCCCTCAAGCTGGCCAACAATCCCAACGATTTTCTATCGACGGTGCAGATTGGCATCACGCTGATTGGCATTCTCAGCGGTGCCCTGGGGGGGGCCACTGTGGCCACCAGCCTGCGCCAGGGGCTCAATCAGGTGCCTGCCCTGGCCCCCTACAGCGACCTGCTCAGCCTGGCCATTGTGGTCGGGCTGATCACCTACCTGTCGCTGGTGGTCGGAGAACTGGTGCCCAAGCGCATTGCCCTCAGCTATCCAGAAGCCATTGCCTGCCAGGTGGCTCGGCCCATGAAAGGCCTGTCGCGGCTGGCGGCACCCCTGGTGGGGCTGCTGGGGGTATCCACCAGTTTTTTGGTCAATCTGATGGGGCTCAAAGAACGGCCCGAGGCCGCCATTACCGAAGAAGAGCTGCGCCTGCTAATCGACCAGGGCACCGAAGCGGGCAACTTTGAGGTGGCCGAGCAAGAAATGATGGGGCGGGTACTCCAGCTGGGCGATCGCACGATTCGCTCGATCATGACCCCCCGCACTGACATTGAGTGGCTGAGCGTCAACGCCTCCTTTGCCGAACACAGCGAACTGGTGATGCAGAGCGCCCACTCCCACTTTCCGGTGTGTAACACCAGCATTGACGACTGCGTGGGGGTGGTTTCGCTGAAGGCGCTGCTGCCCAACTACCTGAGCCAAAACAACGAGCCGGTGACGCTGATGAGCCTGCTACAGCCACCCCTGTTTGTGGCCGAGAGCACCTACGTGCTGAAGGTGTTAGAGCTGTTTAAGTCGTCGGGCACCCACTTTGCCATGGTGCTCGACGAGTACGGCGGCGTCGAAGGGCTGGTCACCCTCAACGATGTCGTAGAGGCGATTGTGGGCGACCTGCCCTCTTTAGAAGATGCTGAAGACCCCATGATGACCCAGCGGGACGACGGCTCCTGGCTGCTCGATGGACTGCTGCCGGTGCAGGATCTCAAAGACCTGCTCAACCGCGAGCAGCTCACCGAAGACGAAGACAATTACCACACCCTGGCGGGCTTTATCATTCGGCACATGGGCCGCATTCCCAGTACTGGCGACGCCTTTGAGTGGGAAGGGCTGCGGTTTGAGGTGGTCGATATGGATGGCCGCCGGGTGGATAAGGTGCTGCTGGAAAATCTGCCGCAGCGGACGGATGTGAGGGGGGCGGACGAGGTAGACGAGTAGGGATACTTAAAGATCCAAGAGCGGGATCTAAAAGCGGGCGCCCAACTGGACGCCCGCTGCGCAGGGCTATGGGTGGTGAAGACTCAGGCCATTGCCACCCATAGCCGAAACCCCAATGAACCTGCCCCTACCGAAAGGCATCGGGGTTGAGGGGGCGACCGGCTGAGCCGCCGCCGGTCAGCCGAGCCCCGGTGCCGCCATCGGCGGGGTCGAGGAAGGGCTTGAGGTCAATGCCGCTGCTGCGGCGAGGGGCCCCGGCGGTGCTGGGCAGGCCCAGAATGTTACCGATTTGCTCCAGGGTGCTGCCGCCGCCGCCACCGGTAAAGGTGGTGACTCCCTGGGTTTGGTCGCCCCGGTCGGCGACGGTCAGGTTGTCAAAGACGCGATCGCGGGTCAGGGTGGCATCCTGACCGGGGGGCACCGTGAACACAATGCGGCAGCCGGGGGTCGATTCGGTGGTGACGCAGACGGTGTTGTAGCCGTTCTCCACCGCCGTTTCGAGGGCTAGCAGCCCGTCGGGGCGGTAGCGCTCCAGGCGGGCGCTAATTTCGGCACAGCGGCGCTCCGCTGGCCAGGCGCTGCCCAGATCCTGCGGTACAGCCCAGGGGTAGGCCTGCCCCGGCTGGCTATCGGGGGAATACATGACGGTGTGTTGACCCTGGTACATCTGGCAGCTAAACCGGGGCGCGTTGTCAGCGGTGGTTTCGCCCTCGGTGGGTTCGGCGGGGGTGTTTTCGGGCGGTGTGGAGGGTGTTTCGGGGGTTTGGGCGCCAACCCCTGGGATCGGCCCCAACAGCAGCGCTGTGGCTAATCCGCCGAGCAAGAGTTGAGACCAGGGCCTGGCTTGGGCGTGACTCATGGTGTGGTGCCTCCAAAGGGTGTGAGTGCGAGCATTTGAGGGAAGTGAGAACTGAGGGTAAGCCGAGGGCGAAGACCCGAGTGAGAACCGAGGGCGAATGATGACTAGGGTGCCCACATTGGCCGAGATGGCAGCAGCCCTGCCCCGCCTCAATTCCTCGCGACGCTGATCGCAACCGCCAGGTTCCCTCCCGGCCAGGGCAGGGGCCAGCGGCGAGCCCCGACGCAGGGAATCAAGCTCAATTTTTTGAGTCTTCCTATTGCAATTTTAAGGATTGTGCGTATCCTTAGTTAGGCTTTGGGTTCACGCTGTATTTAGGTAGATCTGGCCGGGTTTACACGCTGCATCTAGCGTTGGCGGGGCAAAAACGGGTCAATCTCCGTTGCGCCTGGGTCTACAGATAAGATCGCCTGCACCTCACACACTACTGCTCCAGAGGGAGAGACAACCCATGGAAAAATCAACCCGATATTCTGCGCTGCCCGGCGGCTCGGCGATGGGCTACCGACTGGGGGGCTGGGCCGGGGCCGGTCTGATGGTCTCTACCCTGCTGGTGATCAGCCCCGCAGCGCGGGCTGAGACCCTCTCGGCCTGGCAGTTTGACCCCGCCACTCAGCAGCTCACCCTGACCCTGCCCAGCGGCGTTACGCCCCAGTATTCCGTAGACACTGAGGCGGCCCGCATTGTGCTGACTCTGCCCCAAACGCAGCTGGGGGCGGTGCCGACGCAGCAGACCTACGCAGGGGCCGTACGCCAGGTGAGCGTCAGCCAGGTAGAGGCCGATACGGTGGTGGTGCTGGAGCTGGCCCCGGGAGCTGCGATCGCACCCCCAGGGGCCAGTCTGGTCGCCATTGCCCCAGCGGCTGAGGCAGGTGCCGCCGGGGCCGCTACCGATCAAACCCGCTGGGTGCTGACCGCCCTGGCCACCCCCGCCGGTGCGGCGGCCCCCCAGGCAGCGGCCCCCAGCACCATGATTGTAGAAATGCCCATGCTGCCCAGCAGCGACCCCCGCCTGGGTTTTCCGGCGGCGGGCACCGGGCGGCTGAGCACCTCCGCCGCCAACCTGATGCTGCCCAGCGATATTGACAACCTGGCCAACCTGCCAGAAACCCTGCCCGTAGATCCCTTCAACCTGGGGCAGCCCGGCGAGCAGGTGTCGGTGCCCAGCCTGGCCGAGCTAGATGCGGTGGTGGGCCCGGTGGCCGCTGCTCCGGCGGCGGCGGTGCCGTCGGGGCCAACGGTACCGTCCGTGGCGGGCTCTGCCCCCTCGGCAGTGCCGCCTGCCGCCAGCGCTCCGGTGATATCCCTGGAGCCGCCTAGCGCTGGAGCCAGCGCAGCTCCGGTCGCCCCACCCGCTGCTGAACCAGCGCCGGTGGCCGCAGTCCCGGCGGCCCCCATCGACAGCGAAACCAGTGGGGTACCAATTGCGGTGACTCCCCCATCAGCCCCCGCAACACCGGCAGCCCCCGCAACACCGGCGGCCCCAGCGACTCCTGCCCTGCCCTCCCCAGAGCAGCCCGCGCTGCCCCCGGTGGTCGCCGTTGACCCGCCCGCCCTCGCCCCCAGCCAGCCCGCGGCGGCGACGGTGATTGCCTCCGACCCGCCGGCCCTGCCCGATCTGGCCGAGGCCAGCGCCAGCCAGCCGAGCCAGCCCGACGCCATTGCCCAGGAGCCGCCGCCGGTGGCCACGGTGCCCGTGCAGCTAGACTCGACCCTGCTGGCGGTGCCCAATGCCCCCACCACCACCACCCAGGGCACCGTGCTCCCCCCCGACACGGCGATAGAGGTGGCCGCAGCGGGTGAGCCCATTCTGTTTGGCCGTCCCCTGCCCGGTGGGGCCCAGGCGGCTAACCCCGGCGCGGTGGGGGCCCCGCCAGCGGAGTCGCCGTTGTCGCCCGACACCCTGGTGGCCGCCGGTACCGTGCTGGAGCTGCGCTACGTGGGCAACGAGCCCCTAGACCTCAACACCGGCTCCAGCCAAAACCAGGTGCTGCTGCTGGCCCAAGATATTCGAGACCCGATTACCAACGGCATCGTGGCCCCAGCCGGGAGCCAGCTGATTGGTCAGTTTGAGCCCACCCCCCAGGGGCAGCGCTGGGTGAGCAAAATGTTGATTGCCCCGGCGGGCCAGCAGGTGGCCTTTGCCAGCACCTCTGAGTACCTGGTGGGGAGCCCTGAAATTAATCCGCCGCGGGTGGCGGCTGGGGCCGGGGTTGGAGCCCTGGCGCTGCTGCTGCTGACCGGGTTTAGCGGCATTGGCCTGGTGGGCGGGGCCCTGGTGGGGGCAACCACGATGGTGGGCACCTCCCCCCAGCACATCGTGCTAGAGCCCAACCAGCTGATTCAGGTGCAGGTCATTCAAGATATTCCCCGCGCTATTCCCATTGCTGCGGCTCCAGAGCACAGCCGCGAGTGGGGCATCGGCGGGTGGTAAGCTGCGCCTGAGACCCTGGCGCTAACCGGCCGCCCCGGCAAACAGATCGAAGGGGAAGGGGCCGTAGGTGCCCACCAGCTCAGCCGCCTCAGGGGCGGCGGCGTGGAAGGTGATCAGCACTCCCCGCGACTGGCCGCTGTAGTCATCCAGGTACCAGGCCCCTTTGAGGGTGTTGAACTTGAGGTAGATCGCGCCCTCGCGGGGCGGCAGGTCGAGGCTGAGGTCAACCCCCAGGGCGGCCAGAAAGGCTTCCAGGGCCTGCTGACCCTGGGCCAGGCTATCGGCGCAGATGCCCAGGGTTTGGTAGTCAGACCAGGCGCTGAAATAGCGCAGGTCTTGGCGCACCTGGTCGGCCTCGGCGGCGGCCAGGGCCGGGGGCGTGGTGAGGCAGCTAAACTGGCCGAGCCGCTGGCGCACGGCGGCTAGCTCGACGGCGGTGGGAAAGGTGGGGGCGGGGGCCATGGTGCGTCCTAATTACTCTGTGGGTTGCGTCCGAGCGATACCAAATCCTGTCTATATTCCCCTACTTTGCGGGGAAATTGCCCAGCAGCGCCTCTTCCCGAGTATTGGGGGTGCAGTGGGGGAGTGGGAGTCAACTTTGGGATGAAGTATCCCCCAGCGGTTTGGGCTTACTGGGAATGGGCCTCTGGCTCAAGTCACCGGTGGGCGCGGCTCACCTATTCAGCGGGCCGCGGGCCCAGGCGTCAGGGGTGTCACAATGACCTACCATGTCCGGATGCTGGACATGCCCTCCAGCGATCGCCCTCGGGAGCGACTGCTGGCCTATGGGGCAAAAAGCCTATCTATGGCTGAGCTATTAGCTATTTTACTGGGCACCGGTCAGGGGCCGGGAAAACTTTCGGCGGTGGGCCTGGGCCAGCTGATTTTGCAGGAGATGGGCCAAAATCAGCGCGACCCGCTCACCGCCCTGCGGGATGTGTCGGCCCACGACCTGGAGCAGATCTCGGGGGTGGGCCCGGCCAAGGCCACGACTATTCTGGCGGCGATTGAGCTGGGTAAGCGGGTGTTGCAGGCGATCCCGCCCGAGCAGACGGTGGTGGATGACCCTGCGATCGCAGCTGCTGCCCTCAGCCACGAGCTGATGTGGCAGGCCCAGGAACGCTTTGCGGTGGTGCTGCTCGACGTGCGCCACCGGCTGATGGGCACCAAGGTGATTACCATTGGCACCGCCACCGAAACCCTGGCCCATCCGCGAGAAATTTTCAAAACCGTCATTCGCCACGGGGCGGTGCGCTGCATTGTGGCCCACAATCATCCGTCGGGCAACCTCGAACCTTCTGCCGACGACCTGGCCCTGACCCGGCAGCTGCTGCAAGGGGCGCAGATTTTGGCGGTGCCGGTGCTCGACCATCTGATCATTGGCAATGGCGACTTTCGCAGCCTGCGCCAGACCACCCAGCTGTGGCAGGAAACTCCCCAGAATGCGTAAACCCTGGCGGTGTAAGGCCCCCAGGGTTTACGGCTAGATGGCAGAACTGGGCGAGGGCTAGACCAGCTCGGCCAGGGGTGCCTCCAGGGCAGGGCTGAGGGTGGTCAGGTCGAAGCTGTCGTTGATGTTGCCCAACGGCGTGGTCAGATCGGCGGTGGCCAGACCGCCGCCCAGGCCGATGGTGCCATCGATACCGGCAAAGAAATCGGCCCCCTGATTGGTGAAGGCCGCCACATCAAAGGTGATTTCAAACAGCCCGAGGGGGCTCTCTAGGGTGGCATCGAGCACCCCGTTGGTAAGGGTGCCGGCCCCGTTGAGGTCTTGTATAAACCCGGCCACGTATTCACTGGCCAAGGGACCGAGCTCTATGTCGGTGGCCACGGGCAGGCTGATGCCCGCCGTGAGCGGCACGGCGGTGTCGAGGCTAGCTACCCCGTCGGTCAGGGTCAGGCTGCCGCTAAAGTCAGAGATGGGCACAACGAGGTCGCCAAATACCCCAAGGGGGGCAGTCAGGTTGCCGCTGTTGAAATCGACTACGCCATCGATGGTGCCCAGCAGGGGCACAGGCGCGGAGAAGGGGAAGAGAGCCTCTTCGCCAAAATCAATGTCGGCCACAATCTGGCCAAAGGGGGTGGCCAGGTCGAGGTTGAGGTCGCCGCCGGCCACATCCACCAGGCCGGTGATCGGGCCCAGGGCCGTAGCCACATCCAGGCTAAAGGCTCCGTTGGTAAAGGGCACCGTGGCATCGATGGCGTTGATGGCATCCAGCACCAGGGTGCTGGTCACCGCCGCCAGGTCAAACCCGGCCAGGGTGGCGCTCTCGGTATCGGTTGCGATCGCAGCCTCTAAAATGCCGCCGTTCAGGGTGACGGTGCCGTTTGACTCCGCTGCTAGAGCGGCAAAACTCCGCAGGGTAGCGGGCGCATCAAAGCTGCCGACCAGGGCAGTGCCATCGGCCAGCTGTAGGCTGGCATCAAACAGCCCGCCTGTGACCGTCACCTGGCCGCTGGCGTCGGGCAGGTCAGCGGCAAAACCGGCCACCAGGTCGGCAAACTCTGGGTCAAAGGCCGCCAAAATACTCAGCAAGCTATTGCTGCTCAAAAAGGCCTCATCGGGCACCACCTCGACGCTAGCCTCCTCAAGGTTGAGAACGGCTTGATCGGTAGACAGAAGCGTTAAATCGGTAGAAGACATAGGGAAATACCCTCGCTTTCCTTGTAGTGAACAGGAATGACAGGCATGCTGTCGCTAGCAGCTCTAAGCCGCTAGACGGTCTGTCGCTAGATGATCTGTGGTGCTCCGGTATGCATTGTGCCACAGGGAATCGAGAGTGCCTAGGAAAAGATTGACCCAGTCAGCCGCTCCCAGTCAGTCGCTCCCAGTCAGTCGCTCACTTGGAGCAGCCGACCGGAATCTGGGCTGATAATCGCCAGCATGTGACATGGTCACACCCTGGTCACGCCACGGTTACGCTGGCGAGGGCGCTGTAGCTAGCCCAAGCTTTGAAGAAGAAATATCCAGACAGTAGCGCCAGCAGCATGCGAAACATAATCGCCACCGCCTGGTCGGGCAGCCGCGGCAGATAGCGGGTGCTCACCTGCACGCCAATGGCCCCCGCCGCCCCCAAAATCAGGCCGGTGACCCACAGCACGTTGCCAGCCTGGGCGTGCCAGAGGCAGGCCCACAGCCCGGTGATCACAATGGCCCCCAGGCTGGTTTGCACAGCGGCTTTAATGGGCTCCTGGAGCAGCAAAATTTGCAGCGGCACCATGACCACACCGCCGCCTACCCCAAACAGCCCCGCCAGAAACCCCGCCAGGCCGCCAATGCCCAGGCGGGCCATGGTAGGCGACAGCTGCCGGGGCGGAGCCGCAGCTGGGGCGGCGGTGCCGGTGGCCTCGGCCCGCTGGGCCTGGCGCACCACCCGTTTTTTGATGCCAATCAGGTAAATGTTGAGCAGCAAAAACAGGCCAAAAATGCCCAGCAGGGCATGCTCGGGCAGGGCGGTGGCCAGCTCTTTGCCCAGGTAGGCGGTGATCAGGGCGGGCAGCCCCAGCAGGGCCACGTGGTTGAGCTGCAAAAAGCCCATGCGCCAGTTTTGGACGCTGCCAACCAGAGAAATAAGTGCGATCGCAAGGGTACTGGTGCCCACCGCCTGCACCCCCGACAGCCCCAGGGCCACCATCACCGGCACCATCACCGTGCCGCCGCCAATGCCCAAAAAACCCGCCAGCACCCCCGCCAGCAGCCCCGCCAGGGCCAATACCAATCCACTGCCCACCGCCCTCTCCTCCCCAACCTAACTGCTCACAAACTCGCGCTGCTGGCCCCTGCGCTGCCAGGGCCAACTTGCCTCATTCTCCAACTCCCGCAGGTCTGCACCAAACCCGACTGGGCCGCTATCTCCCCCTAGACCTGGGCCCGCTAGACCTGGGCCCGCTAGGTCTGGGCGGCGGCCACCGGGCCCACCGCTTCCCCCGGCCCCAGCAGCGAAATGCAGGGGGTGTGGAAAAATTCCTGGGCGACGGCTTCGGCATCCAGCACCGTCACCGCCGCCACCATGTCTTGAAACTGCTGGTCATACTCGACCCCCAGGCCCAAAATTTCGTACCAGCCCAGCAGCTGAGCCAGCTGAGCGTTGGTCTGCTTGCCCAGGGCGTACTGGCCCAGCAGCTTGTTTTTAGCCGCCTGAAGCTCCTCGTCAGACAGCACCGTGGTCTGCAACCGCTCCACCTCAAACCGCAGCCCGTCCAGGGCCGTGGCGGTGTTTTCGGGGGCGGTGCCAATGTAGGCGACAAACTGTGACAGCCCCAGGC
The DNA here is from genome assembly GCA_035466075.1 of Nodosilinea sp. GTDB lineage: Bacteria > Cyanobacteriota > Cyanobacteriia > Phormidesmidales > Phormidesmidaceae > Nodosilinea. Next base: position 12,556 of record DATIVG010000366.1, read on the forward strand.
GGGTGGGGTAAAAGGCCGACACATCGTAGGCCAGGCCCCGCTTTTCGCGCAGCTCCACAAACAGGCGGCTAGAGAGGCCGTTGCCCAGGTAGGTGTTGATCAGCTTCAGGGCGGGGTAGGCGGGGTGCTTCACCGGGGCCGCCGGGTAGCCCACCATGACAATGGCCTGGTTGGTCTCCTGGGCGGTGACCGAGCAGGTGGCCGCCGGGGCCACGCTGGGCAGCTCCAGGGTCGGCGCCGGGGCCGCTGGCCGTACCCAGTCACCCAGGGCCTTTTCTACCTGGTCTAGGGCCGCCTCGGGGGTGATGCGGCCCACCAGGGTGACCACCACGTTGTCGGGCCGCATGTGGCGGCGGTGAAAGGCCAGCAGGTCGGCCTGGGTAATGCTGGCCACCGTGGCCTCGCTGCCAACGCCGGGCAGGGCGTAGGGGTGGTCGCCATACATGTCCTGGCGGAGCTGGTTAAAGGCAATGGTAAAGGGCTGCTCCTGCATGGAGCGAATCTGTTGCAGGGTCAGCCGCCGCTCCAGGTCGATTTCGGCCGTGGGAAAGCTGGGCTGACGCAGCAGGGTGGCCGCCAGGGCAAAGATTTCGGGAAAATCGGCGGAGACAGTTTTGAGGCTGATGACGCTGTAGTCAGCGGCGGCATCGGTGCCCAGGCTGGCCCCCACCGACTCCACGGTTTCGGCAATGTCCATCGACGACAGGGTGTCGGTGCCCTTGGTGAGCAGCCCCATCAAAAAGCTCACCAGCCCGGCCTGGTGGGGGGCCTCAAAGGCGCTGCCCGCTCGAATAAACAGGCGGGCGGAGACAATGTCGGCCACGGGGTTTTCTAAAACCAGAACCGTTAGACCATTGGCGAGGACGGTGCGATGCAGGCGCGGCGCTTGAAGGAGGGAGGCTGTCACAGGGCAAGGAAGAAACTACGGTGGACGGTGGGTAGGCCCAGTGAGTAGGCCAGTCTAACTATAGAAGATTCGCAGCTCAGACCACGCTTAGACCCCGCCCAGACCACCCAGGCTCTAGCTTGCCCAAGGTGACTCAGGCGGGCTGCAAAATGGTGGAGACGTAGCGCAGGGGGGTGAGGTACTGGTCGGCCAGCTGCCTCAATTGGTCTGAGCTGTAGCCCTGGAGGGTGGGCACGTAGGTGAGGCAGCGCTCGGCAGCGGTCAGGGTGCCGTAGTAGCCGTAGAGCCCGGCCAGCTGCCCCGGCGCCTCGGTGGAAAAGGCGTAATCGTTGCACAGCAGACGTTTGGCCCGAGCCAGCTCGCCGTCGCCGATCGGTTTGGCGGCCAGTTCACTGATGCGATCGCACACGATGGCCTCCACCCGATCCACATCGCCACCGTCGAGCCAGGCCTGAATTGTAAACAGGCTGCAATCCCGCTGGAGCGAAAACCCCGCCCCCACATCCTGCACCAGCTGCCGGTCTTCCCGCAGCTCGCGCACCAGGCGGGAGGTGCGGCCCTCCGCCAAAATCGCCGCCAGCAGATCGAGCCCCGCCGCCGTTTCCAGCTGATCAATGCCCGGCCCAATCCAGGCCATGGTCAGGCGGGCCTGCTCCAGGCGCGGCAGGCGCAAAATCTCGCGGCGCACCCCGCCCAGGGTGGGCACCGGGGCCACCGCCGCCGGGGGGCAGGGGGGCGGCGAGGCAAACCCCCGAAAGGCGTGTTTCACCATCGCCACCGTTGGCTCCAGCGCAATGCCGCCCGTAATCACCACCGTCATTTTCTCAGGCTGGTAGTGGGCCTGGTGAAAGCAGCGCATTTCCTCGGGCGACCGCTGCTGCAAGATCTCCGCAGTGCCCAGCACCGGCCGACCGTAGGGATGATCCTGGTACACCAGCTCCGCCATCGCCTGGTAGCCCAGCCAGTCGGGGTCATCCTGGGCCTGGCGAATTTCTTCCAGCACCACCTGGCGCTCCCGGCTAAACTCATCGGCGGGAATCGCCGCATGCAGCAGCAGATCGGCCAGGTAGGGCAGCGTCTGAGCCACCATGTCGGCGGCAATGGTGATGTAAAAGTGGGCGTAGTCGTGGCTGGTGGCCGCGTTGGTCATGCCCCCCTGGGTCTCAATGGCGTAGTCAAACACCCCCGGCGGCAGCTGGTCGGTGCCCTTAAAAATCATGTGCTCCAAAAAATGGGCCATGCCCGCCCAGGCCGCTGGCTCGGTCACCGCCCCAGCCCTTACCCACACATCGGCCACTACCACGGGCGTGGCCGCAATCTCCTGGTGAATCAGGGTGAGCCCATTGTCTAAACAAATTACGTTGGCAGGAAAATCAACCGAATTCAACGGCTCAAGCCTTTAAACACACAGGACTCAACTCCCGATCTAACTCAATCCCCCGGCGGGCCAGGGTTGCCTCTCAAGTTAAACCCTTCTGTCAATACTAGCGCCCAAGTTCGCTAAGAGTATTCCATCTAAATAAACCTCCCCTTTGAGGTTGCAAACTCGACCCGTTGGGCCGGTTGCCGCAAAACCCTGGGTAAGTGGTAAGTATTTAGCGGCAACACTCTAAAGCACATTGCCGGGCCAGGGCGATCGCTCGGGGCAGCAGGCTGGAGAGATCTCCTCGTCCCAGAATTCTCCCCAAAACAATTCCCCCGCCCACTGCGAGCTGGTGCGCAATAGACGGGGGAAGGCCTATAAAGCTTAAAGGGTCTCACCGCAGCGCCGTCTTGCCTCAGTTTCCGACCTGGGAAAACCAGGGGGGTGCCATGGCATTTAGCTTAAAGTTTCCGAGTACAAGCTCGGTTTACTGCCGCCGATGCAACTTAGCTCCCGTTCGGAAGAAACATAGATCGACAAACATTGTTGGCAGTCACCAACGCCGTAGTGAGACCTTCTCCACTATAACCAACAGCCTGGGGCAAACCGCAAGGGGAAGACCGACCTTGATTTCTCCCCCCGCTTACCAGCCGCTGTGATCTAATATGGCAGCACCGCGCTTGGCTCTGTATCTTTGCCCTCTGGTGCTATGGTTTCTGACGATTCGGCTTTCCCTACCCTCACCGGCCCCACCCCCGATTCACCCCTGGCGGCGGCGACGGCGCTCAACCCGCCTTCAGGGCCAGAGCGCCCGGTAGACGAGCGCCCGGCAGACGAGCGCCCGGCAGACGAGACCTGGAGTGAGCCCGCCGGGATGCCGTCAGCTGCACCGGCAGATTTGCCTTCCTCCACCCTGGATGCCTACTCCAATCCAGATCTTTCTCTCGCTTCCAGCCCTCCCCAGCCAGCCCCGCCCATCGACCCCCGCACCCAGCTGCGGCTGCGCAGTGAGGCCGACCATTTGGTGCTGCTCATGCCCAGCCTGCCCGCCACCGCCGAGGGGGGGGCGCTGTCCTGGGGCGAGCTGTTGCAGCATTTTAAGCAGCGGCTGAATGGGGGCGAGCCCTTTTGGCAGCCCCAGACGGTGGTGCACCTGGCCGCCCGCGATCGCCTGCTCGACGCCCGCCAGCTCCAGGCGCTGGAGGAGCTGCTGACCGCCGCCCAGCTGACCCTCAAGCGGGTGAGCACCAGCCGCCGCCAAACCGCCATGGCCGCCGTGGCGGCGGGCTACTCGGTGGACCAGCTCGCCGCCGAAGACACCCTGGTACAGTCGCCACCGCAGCCGGGCAAGCCCCTGGCGGAGCCCCTCTACCTGCAAACCACGGTGCGCTCTGGGGTGGAGATTCGTCACCCCGGCACGATTGTGGTGCTGGGGGATGCCAACCCCGGCAGCTCGCTGGTGTCGGAGGGCGACATTTTGGTGTGGGGGCGGCTGCGGGGCACGGCCCACGCCGGGGCGGGGGGCGATCGCAGCCGCTGCATTATGGCGCTGCAAATGCAGCCCACTCAGCTGCGCCTGGCGGATCTGGTGGCTCGGGCCCCCGATGGCTCCACCAGCCAATATCTGCCGGAGGTCGCCTACGTGGGCGACAATGCCATTCGCATTGCCCAGGCCCAGGCCTTTGCCCGCCAGCACTTTAACGCCACCCTGGAGCAGGGGGCGCAGCTGACCGATGCCTTTAGGAGTTAGTGGAAAGGGAATTGGCGGCCCAATTGGCGGTTTGCCCGGGGCGGCCATGGCGTATTATTAACGGTTGTTTTCGTCGGGTAGTTGGTTCTTTACAGGGAAGTTGGTCTCGTCCATGACTCGCATTATCGTAATGACCTCGGGCAAAGGGGGCGTAGGTAAGAGCACCTGCACCGCAAACCTGGGTATGGCCCTGGCCCAGCGTAACCAGCGGGTTGCGGTAGTAGATGCCGACTTTGGTCTGCGCAACCTCGACCTGCTGTTGGGCCTGGAAAACCGGATCGTTTACACGGCCCTGGACGTGCTGGCGGGCGACTGTGGCGTGGAGAAGGCTCTGGTGAAAGACAAGCGCCAGCCTACCCTGGGGCTGCTGGCGGCGGCCCAAAATCGCAACAAGGAGGCCATTACCCCAGAGCAGATGAAGCAGCTGGTGGGCGGTCTGGCCCCCAGCCATGACTTCATTTTGATCGACTGTCCGGCGGGGATCGAGCTGGGGTTTCAAAATGCGATCGCACCTGCCAAAGAGGCCATTGTTGTGACCACCCCCGAGATCTCTGCCGTCCGCGACGCCGACCGGGTGATCGGCCTGCTGGAGGCCAACGACGTCAAGTACACCAAGCTGCTGATCAACCGCATCAAACCCAAAATGGTGCAGGAAGACCAAATGATGTCGGTGCGCGACGTGCTCGATATTTTAGCGGTGCCCCTGCTGGGGGTCGTCCCCGACGACGAACGGGTGATCGTCGCCTCTAACCGTGGCGAGCCCCTGGTGCTCGAACCGCAGCTCTCCCTGGCGGGCGTCGCCTTCAGCAACATCGCCCGGCGGCTGCTGGGCGAAGAGGTGCCCCTGATCGACCTCAATGCCGCCCACGACGACCTGTTTACCCGCCTGCGCCGCTTCTTTCGAGGCTAGGGTTGGGCTGTTTCTCCGCGCTGTTCACCCTGTTTTCACGGTGTTTGATGTTACCTCTACCTAGCCGCCAGTGCCGATGCTAAGCGAACTTCTCGACAAGCTGTTTAACCGCAATCGCACCCTCACCAGCCGGGCGGAGGTGAAGCAGCGGCTGCAATTTGTGCTGGCCCACGACCGCGCCGACCTCACCCCCGAGGTGGTCGAAAAAATGCGCAAAGAAATTCTCGAAGTGGTCTCCCGCTACGTCGAACTCGACCAGGAGCACCTCGAATTTACCCTCGAAAGCGATCAGCGCATGACGGCGCTAATCGCCAACCTGCCCATTCGCCGGGTGCGGCCCGAGTCTCCCCTGGTGGAGCCGCCCCCAGCCGCCGACGCGGCCCCCTCGTCCAGTGCTGCCCCCGAGGCCGGGCCCAGCCCCGACTCCGCCCCGACGGAGCCAGCTGCGCCCGCCGCCGCCGTTGAGCCTGACCCCGCGCCCGCCGCGCCCGCCGCTGCCCAGGATGAGTAACCCCGCCGAGGCCGAAATCACCCTGGGGGCCTGCGTCAAGGCTCTGGCCCTCGACCGCATTCAGCGCCATGTTTTGATCTGTGCCGACCAGACCAAGCCCAAGTGCTGCGACAAAGCCGAGAGCATTGTCGCCTGGGACTATCTAAAAAACCGCTTAAAGGAACTGGGGCTAGATCAGCCCACCGCTGAGCGCCCGTCCTCTGTCTTTCGCACCAAGGCCAACTGCCTGCGGGTTTGCCACAAAGGCCCGATCTTGCTGGTCTACCCCGACGGCGTGTGGTACCACAGCGCCACCCCGGCCGTGATCGAGCGCATCATTCAAGAACACCTGATCGGCGGGCAAATTGTCGCAGAATTTGCCTTCTTGCAGCATTCCCTACCCTAAGCAGCCCCCAGAAGCTTGGTATAATCCCCGGCAGACCTATGGGGTAACAACAGCATGGCAGACTGGCGGGTGATTGAGGGGGGCATTACGGCACCCAAAGGATTCCAAGCAGCGGGGATTACCGCAGGGCTCAAACCCTCGGGTGCGCCGGATTTGGCTTTGATTTACTCGGACTGTGAGGCGATCGCA
>DATIVG010000367.1:0-6779 GCA_035466075.1 Nodosilinea sp.
AAAGACAACTACCGCCGCTACGTGGAGCGGCAGTTTCGCGAAAACCTGGGCTTTGAAGGCACCCCCATTCGCATTTTCTGGCGGGGCAAGGCCATGCGCGACCTAGAGCGCAACAACCCCAACCGGGCCACAAAGGTTTAGGGTAATGGCTGCGTTAAGCTGGAATCAAATTTAATCAGTGCTGAGCTTCTGCCATGGTTTCACCAGAATTGCTCTCTAGCTTGAGAGAACTGAGTCGCCCAGACAAGTTCTACATCATGCAGCTTTTGATTGCGGAACTGGCCCAGCAGGAAACTGATTTGCTTAAACCCGGACAGGCTTACCCGGTCTGGTCCCCCTATGGTGCAGACGGAGCGGCAGATACAATGTTGAAAGCTCTACAGGCAGCCCAAACCCAAGACTATGTGTGATGCCGAGCGGTACCCGTTTCTCTCTGGCGATCCGTCGTTGGGTGAAGCCAGTTTCCGCCCTTACCTGCCGCTGACGTTGATTGGTCACGAGGGCTCTGTCGTAGCCTCTGCGCTACTCGATACGGGTGCAAGCGTAAATGTGCTGCCCTACCGACTGGGAGTTGAGCTGGGATACCAGTGGGATCGGCAAACAACGGCTCTCAGCCTAACGGGGAATCTAGCTCAGCATGAAGCACGGGTTGTGCTGGCCCAGGCGGTGGTTGGCGCATTTGCAGCGGTGCAACTGGTCTTTGCCTGGACACAGGCTGTAGATGTGCCGCTTATTTTGGGACAAGTTAATTTCTTCATGGAGTTTGATGTTTGCTTCTACCGTTCGCAGCTAGAGTTTGCGCTTAGCCCCAAGGCTTCTGTGTTGGGATAGCTCGAGCGCTCCTGTTAGCCCCCTCGTGCTGATCAGCAACAGCGTTGTAGGATGCGCTAAACCCTGCCGCTCATCAGTTTCGATCTCGACTCTTTTGTCTCACTTGACCTGACTCGATGGATCTTCTTCGCTCTTTACCGATTGGCCTTTACCTGGAGCAGCCGGTGACCTGGCTGCACCGGCTCGACCCCCGGGTCAAGATGGCCTGGCTGATGAGCATCTTGGTGTCGCCAATTTTGGCCAATGCCTACTGGCGGTTTGGGCTGGTGGCGCTGCTGGTGCTGCTGACGCTGGCGGCGCTGATTCCGCTGCGGGTGTGGCGGCAGCAGATGGGCTGGCTGGTGCTGCTGAGTACCCTGGTGATGGGGTTGACCTTTGTCATGCCCGATGGGTTGCAGGTGGCGCAGACGCCGCGCCTGCCGACGCCTGCGGCCATGGCGCAGCTGGAGGAGCCGCCGGAGCAGCTGCCGGAGCTGCCCCAGCCGACCCCCTACCGCTACGTGGTGTTTGACTGGGGTCCGATTACGGTGACGCGGCGCTCTTTGGAGCTGGGTACTCGCATTGGCACGCTGCTGTTTACGCTGATCTACGGCACCAACCTCTACCTGCTGACCACGGCACCCGAGGAAATTACGGTGGCTCTGGAGTCGTTGATGGGCCCGCTGCGGTGGTTTCGCGTGCCGGTGACGGAGATTGCCCTGACGGTGACGCTGTCGCTGCGGTTTATTCCGCTGGTGCTGGAGGAGGTGCAAAACCTGGTGCGCTCGGTGCAGACCCGCGCCATCAACTGGAAAAAGCTGGGCTTTCGCGGCTCGGCCCAGGTGTGGCTGGCGGTGATGGAGCGGCTGCTGCAAAATCTGCTGCTGCGGGCGGAGCAGATCTCGGCGGCGATGGAGGTGCGCGGCTTTACCAGCCCCAATGAGCATCAGGTGCGCTGGTATCAGCTCATGCTGCGGGCCTGGGATTGGTTTGCCCTGGGGCTGGTGGTGGTGTTTTGGTGGGCCAGGTGGGTATGGGGCGGCGAGCTTTGAGAGAGCTACCGGGCTGGTGGGTGCGATCGCAGCCCCTCACCCACCGCACCGGCAGCGACATCTTCTACGCCCTCTACGGCGACCTGCTGCGGCAGCAGCCCCCCAGTCTCGCCACCCTGGCGGCCCTGCTAGAGAGCCCCTATCCCCTGCCCGCTGCGGCCCAGCCCCACGCCATCCACAGCCGCTACTCAATTTGCGCCGGGCCACCCCGCCCGGTCAATGGCCATCCCCAGGTGTGGACTCCGCCCCTAGGCGGCATTCTGCCCATGCTGGCAGGGCGGCTGGCGACGGGAGAGCAGCTCCAGCTTTTGGGCCATGAGGCCAAGGAAGCAGAAGCGCTGCCCTTCACCGGCGGCTGGCTGGGCTGGCTGGGCTACGACCTGGCCTGGGAGATCGAACGCCTGCCCCATATCAATAGCGATCCCCTGCCCTTTCCGGTGGCGCTGTGGTACCAGCCCGAGACCTTTGCCGTCCTCGACCACCCCAGCCAACGGCTGTGGCTGTTTGCCCCCGACGACGCTGGCCTCGACGCCATGGAAAAACAGCTCCGCCTGCCGCCCCCAGAGGAGCCCCTGGCCACCCCGACCGACCGCCCGGCGGGCTCGGTGACCCTGGGCATGGCGGCGGCCGAGTACCAGCAGGCGGTGCGGCGGGCCAAGCAGCACATTCAGGCCGGAGATGTGTTTCAGGTCAACCTGTCGCTGCGGTTTTCGACCGAGACCACCGCCCACAGCTGGGCCCTGTACCGCCGCCTGCACGCCATCAACCCCTCTCCCTTTGCCTGCTACTGGCGCACCCCCTGGGGGGATGTGATCAGCTGCTCCCCCGAGCGCCTGGTCAAGCTCCACGACGGCCTTGCCGAGACCCGCCCCATTGCCGGTACCCGGCCTCGGGGGGCAACGCCAGAGCAGGATGCAGAGCTGGCCCGCACCCTGCTGAGCCACCCCAAGGAGCGGGCCGAGCACATCATGCTGGTCGATCTCGAACGCAACGACCTGGGCCGGGTGTGCCGCTGGGGCACCGTGCAGGTCAACGAGCTGCTCACGGTGGAGTACTACAGCCACGTCATGCACCTGGTCAGCAACGTGGTGGGGGAGCTGGGCGGCGATGCCCGGGCCGGAGGGCACCCCCCCACCGCCATCGATTTGATGCGCGCCGTCTTCCCCGGCGGCACCATCACCGGCTGCCCCAAGGTGCGCTGCATGGAGATTATTGAATCCCTGGAGCCGGTGCGCCGCAGTTTGTTCTACGGCTCCTGCGGCTACCTCGACCGGCGGGGCCACCTCGATCTCAATATTTTGATTCGCACCCTGCTGTTAGGGCACACTGATCCCCACCTGGCCCCTGACCCCGTGGCCCGCTCCACCGTGTGGGGGCAGGTGGGGGCGGGCATTGTCGCCGACAGCGACCCCCAGCGCGAGTGGCAGGAGGCGCTGCAAAAGGCCCAGGCCCAGCTGCTGGCCCTGGGGCTGGGCTAGTTCAGCATTTATTCTCAATGTGAGGGCCGATCTGGCTGAGAATGCATGCAGATAGCACGCCAGGTTCTAGAATGCATGTGGCGAATTGAGCGGATGTCATCCTTAATCCTGTCGTAGATAGGACTATCCTTCATACTTGAATGAGCACAGAAACCTATCTCAATCACCCCAATTTTGGCCTGCTGTTCAGAGTATGCCTGGTAGACGACGGTCAAGAACTGTACGCCACGCTCTATGCTCAGCGGCTGTTTTTTTTGGTCACCAACTCCCCGGTTGAGGGGCTGGTGTTTCAACCCCTGGGCCGCAGCAACGCCCGCCTCATGCTCGAAAGCCGCCTGCGGATTTTGCGGCGCGCTGGCCAGCAGGCCGATTTCGATCGCCTTCAGCACACCTACAAGCAGACCTTTCAATGACCGCGGCCCCCGCTGCCCTGCCCGAGCAATTTGACCGCATTTGCCACAGCATTCCGGCGGCGGTGATGCTAGTGGCCGTCACCAAGTTTTTGCCGCCGGAGACCGTGCGCGCCGCCTACGACCGAGGGCTGCGGCACTTTGGCGAAAGCCGGGTGCAGGAGGCGATGGCCAAGCAGGAGGCGCTCAGCGACCTGCCCGACATCACCTGGCACCTGATTGGTCACCTGCAGACCAACAAGGCCCGCAAGGCCGTCGAACATTTCCACTGGATTCACTCCGTCGATAGTCTCAAGCTGGCCCAGCGGCTCGACCAGGCCGCCGCCGAGCTGGGCCGGCTGCCCCAGTGCTGTCTCCAGGTCAAGCTGGTGCCCGACCCGCCCAAGGCCGGGATTGAGGCCAGTGACCTGGGGGCCCTGCTGCCGGAGTTTGACCAGCTGAGCCACCTGAAGCTGCGCGGGCTGATGACCATTCCGCCCCAGGGGGCCAGCGAGGCGACGGTGCGCCAGGTGTTTGGCGGGGCCAGGGCGCTGGCCGATACCATTAACCAGGCGGGCTACCAGCGGCTGCATATCGACCAGCTGTCGATGGGTATGTCGGGCGACTATGAAGCCGCGATCGCAGCCGGGGCCACTATGGTGCGGCTGGGCACCGTGCTGTTTGGCCCCCGCCCCTCGGTCTAGCCGCCGATTACCCCATGGTCCACTCAGGTACCAGGGTCGGTTACTAACTCAAACCCAGGGCAAAAACGCTCCCATCTTTGAACGTTTAGATCCCGACTCAGGCTCGACCCAACTGGCCCTGGCCCCAGCCCATTGTGAGTTTAACTAATTGTGAATTGGGCACCCCTTTTGGGGATTTCGTGTATACTGTGGACTCAATATTCTGCGTACAGGGTATTAACGCAGACACCTAAGCCTGCCCGACTCAGTGAGAAGCGGTTATTTCGATGACGTTTTGCCCCTGGGTATTTAGTTCAGGTTTAGGCGGTCAGAGGCCTTCCCAGAGGGCCTGACTACCCAATAACCCCCGGCCAACCCCATCAATTTTCACAACAGCCGTTGCAAATGGAAAATTGGCGCTATCATGTCCCTCGGATAACCGGAGCATGATGCCCCCCCATTGGTCAATAGCCGAGGGGTTTGCCGACCTGAGTGATAGTCATCGTGGAGTGTAAGTTGTGAGCAACATGTTTTCTAAGCTGCGGGACTTCGTTGGCCTCAACGACCCAGCGGATTACGACTACGAGTACGAAGAAATGGATGGTGAGGAGTACCAGAACCTCTACCAGGAAGAGAACACCCAGCCCATTGTGCAGCCCCAGCCCGAAGAAGTTCGGCGGGCGCGCCCCCGTCGCGAACGAATGATGCCCACTGATGCAGGAATGACCCCGATGGCCAGCAACGTAATTGGTATGCCCGGTGCCATGAACGGCACCTCCGAAGTGGTGGTAATGGAGCCCCGCTCCTTTGAGGAAATGCCCCAGGCCATTCAGGCTCTGCGCGAGCGCAAGTCGGTTGTGCTCAACCTCACCATCATGGATCCCGACCAGGCTCAGCGCGCCGTGGACTTCGTGGCGGGCGGCACCTACGCCATTGACGGGCACCAAGAGCGCATCGGCGAAAGCATCTTCCTGTTTACGCCCAACTGCGTGCAGGTGAGCACCCCCACCGAGTACGAAGAAGAAATCTTCATGGGTCAGCCCCAGGGCATGCCCATGGCTGGTCAAATGCCCCCCGCTCCCGCCTGGGGTGCTGAGCCCATGGCCCGCATGGCCTAGGGTCATCTGCGCTGGCTGATTTCGCGCTTGCTAACACATGACTATCACCGCCCCCGACTTACGGTCGGGGGCTACCTTGGGTTATTGTCATCACTAGCGACCTGATAGGGTTGAGTCGTCGGTGAGGAGCATTATGCCTGAGGCAACATTTGGGGTTATCGGCGGCGGGATGATGGGAGAAGCTCTCATCGCCCGCCTTCTTGATCGAGGGATTTTTGCCCCTGGGGCGGTGCTGGTGAGCGACCCCCAGGCGGCCCGGCGGGAGGTATTGCACCGCAGCTACGGTGTGCAGACCACCGACGACAATCAGGCCGTTATAGACGCGGCAGAGACAGTCTTACTGGCGATTAAGCCCCAGCTGCTCACGGCCGTGGCGGGCAGCCTCAAGCCCCCCAGCCGCGAGCCAGCGCCCCTGCTGCTGTCAATTTTGGCCGGGGTCGATCTAAACCGGCTCAGCCAGGCTTTTCCCGGTTGGGCGGTGGTGCGGGCCATGCCCAATACCCCGGCGACGGTGGGGGCGGGGGTGACGGCCCTGGCGGCGGGGGCCGGGGTGAGCGACCGGCAGCGAGAGCAGGCCCGCCAAATCTTTGCCAGCGTGGGCACGGTGGTGGCGGTGCCCGAGGCCCAGATGGATGCGGTGACGGCGCTCTCGGGCTCGGGGCCGGGCTACCTGGCCCTGGTGGTGGAGGCCCTGGCCGACGGCGGGGTGGCGGTGGGGCTACCGCGGGCGACGGCGCTGGAACTTGCGATCGCAACCCTGCGCGGCACCGGTGAGCTGCTGCACCGGGGCGACCTGCACCCCGCCGTGCTCAAAGACCGCGTCACCAGCCCCGGTGGCACAACCATTGCAGGGGTTGCCGCCCTCGAGTCGGGCGGGCTGCGATCGGCCCTCATCCAGGCGGTGCAGGCGGCCTATCTGCGATCCAAGGAGCTGGGGCAGTCCTGACCTGACATCACAGCTCGATTGCCCCCAGGCTTTTGAGGGTGGCAATTACCCCCGCGCTCAAGCCCGTGACGCCAGTGATGTTCATCGCTTCGTAGAGGCGCTCGGGGCGCAGCACGGCGAGACATTCCCCAGTTTCGATATTCCACAGGCGAATGGTTTCGTCGAGGCTGCAACTGGCGAGGATGGGGTAGCGGCTGCCGGGGGCGGCGGTGGGCAAAAAGAGCACGGCGGTGACAATCGCCCTATGGCCCTCGATCACCCGCAGGCAATCCCAGGTGGCGACATCCCAAATGCGGATGGTGC
>DATIVG010000368.1:0-5027 GCA_035466075.1 Nodosilinea sp.
CCGGTAGAGATAGGTGAGCGCCCCACCGGCAATGGGCACCAGCGGCATGAGCGCCAGCCACAGAGCCGAGGGGGGCGGCGCGGGCTGGGCCACCACCAGGGGCGTAAAGCCCAGTAGATCGGCCCCCAGGGGTGAGGGCGGCAGGGCCAGCGCCTGGCGGCGACGCAGCTCCGCCAGGGCCTGCCAGGTTTGCGCCCCGGCCACCCCATCGACGGCAAGGCCCTGCTGCTGCTGGAGCGATCGCACCGCCTGCACCGTGGCTGTGCCGTACAGCCCGTCCACCGGCCCAGGGTAAAGCCCCACCTCGGCCAGCTCCAGCTGAAGCCGCCTGACTGCGCCGCCGCTGGCCCCCGGCTGGAGCAGCGGAGCGGCCAGGTCAGCGCTCGCCGGAGCGCCTGGCCCTGGCTGGGCCCCGGCGGTCACAGACAAACCCAGGATTAACAACGCGCCCAGCAGTACCCCCCTGACCAAACCCCGGCTCAAGTTCTGGGTCAAATAGTTCAACGGCGCTGTCCATCGGGTGGTCATCGTGTTCATTCCCCAGAAAACGCCCATAGCCAGAGGGGCAAGGTCAACAGCAGGGTAGCCGAGCTCAGCCCCACACAGGTCACCGACAGATCGCGATCGAGGTCGTAGGCCTCGGCCAGCACCAGGTTAGAGAAAGCACAGGGCATACCGGCCTGCAAGATCATCACCAGGCGCGGCGCTCCCTCGATGCCCAGGGCCGTCAGCCCCAGCCCCACCGCCAGGGGCAGCACCAGCATCTTAATCGCCACGGCGGCGGTGGCCCGGTGCAGGTGCTGCCACGACGTCAGCTGCTGAATGCGCAGCCCCATCAGCATCAGCGACAGCACCACGATAGCCCAGGCAAAGCGGTAAAGGCCCAGGTCGAGCCAGCCGGGTAGATCTAACGCCTTGAGCCCCAGGCCCAAACCAAAGGCCAGAATAATTGGGTTTTGCCCCACGGCCCGGAGCCGACTTGACCACTGCCGCGACTGGGGTAGCGCCTGCCCCCCCATTTCGGCAGCGAGGATAGCGCCCAGCCCGTAGGAGCCCAGCAGCGTCCCCAGGGCGTCATAAAACAGAGCCCAGCCAAACACCCCCACCCCCAGCTGGGGCAGCAGCAACACCACCGGGTAGCCGATATAGCCCGTGTTGCCCAGCATAGAAGCCAGCGAAAAGCTGCCCTGGGTGGGGCGCGACCAGGCTACCTGGCGGGCGCTAATCCACAGGCGGCTACAGCCCAGGCCCAGCAAAATAGCGGCCCAGGCCACCACCGGTGCCAGGTAGAGGTTGCCCGACAGGTCGGCCCGGCGCATAAACCCCACAATGCTGAGGGGAATACCCACCCAAAAGAGAAACTTGCCCAGCCCCAGGGGCACCTGACTGTAGAGCCCCCAGGGCTGGTCAGCATGGGGGGCAAACCGCCGCAGGCCCAGACCCAGGGCAACCCCGGCCCCAACCCCAGCCCCAATCGGCCCATACAGGCGCATCAACACGTCTAGCGGCGGCAGCACAGCGATACCCAGTTTTGATCAAGCCCCTTGGGCGGGCGCTTCTAATGGTGGAAGGTGGACTGCGGATCGTCAAGTCGGGGTGATGGCCGAGGGCTAATGGCGGGGATAGATGACCGCGAACCTTTTAGCCGATTTTTACTCCTGCCACCGCCCCAGGGGCCATAATAGGTGGAGCTTTGCCGCCAGCCTACGACCATGTCTCCCTTTGACGATATTCCCCAAGCCGCCCGCGATCTGCCCCTGACCGGGGCCGGGCAAGAGCAGCCCCTGTGGCTGCGTCGCACGCGCCTACTGCGCCGCATTTTGGGGTTGACTCTGCTGGCGCTGGCGGCGGGGGGGCTGGTGGCCTGGTACCAAACTACTCAGGTTTCAGACACTGCCTTTACCCAGCCCTTTGAGGCTATGGTCAACCGGTCGGCGGTGGTGACCGGAGCCGACAGGGCCGGTGCCGACGGCATTGGGGCAGAATCTACGCCCACCGCTACGCCCACCGACCGCGATCGCGCCATTCAGCTGGCCCCCTCTAGCCGCACTCTGCTCAACCATCGCGCCTACGACGAAGCCCCCGCCGAAGACCTGGTGGCCCTGGCTGCCAACGGCAGCATTCGCCTGCGCGCCGCCGCCGCCAGCCAGTATGAGGCCATGGCCCAGGCGGCGGCCCAGGCGGGCATTCGCCTGGTGCCGCTGTCGGGTTTTCGCTCCCAGGACGAGCAGGAGGCTATTTTCTTTGGGCTCAAGGCCGAGCGCGGCCAGGACGCCCAAACCCGTGCCGAGGTCAGCGCCCCGCCGGGCTACAGCGAGCACCACACGGGCTTCGCCATCGACCTGGGGGACAGCAGCCAGGCGGGCACCCATCTCAGCCAAGAGTTTGCCGACACCGCCGCCTACCAGTGGATGCAGGCTAACGCCGTGCGCTTTGGCTATGAGCTATCGTTTCCGCTCGACAATTTGCAGGGGGTGGCCTTTGAGCCCTGGCACTGGCGGTTTATTGGCAATCGCACCAGCCTCGAAACCTTCTATGAACAGGCCGCGCCCTAGCCGGGGCGAATTTGAACCGGCCTTCAACCGTCTTTAAATCGGCCCTAAACCGGTAGGGATGCTTGTTAGCGCGCGGCTCGTTACGATAGGAACAGTGTTTTTGTTTGAGCCCATGCGCGATACCACCCTCAACGCCGTTGCCATCACCATTTTTGGCGTGACGATGGCCAGTTTGCTGGGCCCGCTGGTGCAGCTGTCGCCAGCGGTGGTGGCGGTGTTTGCCGCAGTGGGGCTGGGGGTGTTTAGTGTCGACCAGCTGGGGCTGGGGGGCCGCATCGGCGGCATTTTAATGGATGCGGTGGCCTGGACATCGCTGGAGCATCGCCAGCGGGTGCTGCACCACGAGGCAGGGCACTTTTTGGCGGCGGTGCTGCTGGATCTGCCGGTGGAGGCCTATACCCTGACCGCCTGGGAATCGTGGCGCCAGGGCATGGCCGGTGAGGGGGGTGTTGTGTTTGGCCCCAGCGACCCGGCCACCGCCGCCAGCCTCCGCCTCACCCCCCAGAGCATTGACCGCTACTGCCAGGTGTGGATGGCGGGCATTGCCGCCGAACAGATGATCTACGGCAGCGCCGAGGGCGGCGACAACGACCAGGCGGCGCTGGGCAGGTTTTGGCAAGCCCTGGGGCGCTCCGCCGACGAGGTGCCCCTCAAGCGCCGCTGGGCCGCGCTCCAGGCCAAAACCCTGCTGGAAAAGCACCGCGCTGCCTTTGATGCGCTGGTGGTGGCGATGGGCGATCGCGCCCCGGTGGCCCACTGCCGCGAGGTGATTGACCAGCACCGGGCTGAGGTCGAGGTCAGTCGCTAGGGCGATGGCCAGATGAACATTCAAATTTCAGCCTTCAAACGTTAAATGTTCAGCAAATGTTCGGCGTTCAAGCATTCAGCGGGGCTAGGGATCTTGATAGCTGACGACGCGTACGGTGGCGGCACTGGGGTCCTGGCTGAAGATCAGCACGCCTTCGGCATCGGAGCGGGCGGGGACGAAGTCGAAGGTGGTGGTGGCGACCTCATCGGCGGCCTCTAGGCTGCCCTCCACGGTGACTTCGGCGGCGGTGGCGTCGCCGTTGTTTTTGATGGTGACGGGCAGGTAGTAGTGGTCGTTGGCGGTGCGCACGGCACCGGGCTCGACGGTGAACTCGGCGGGCTTGAGCGAGGGGTTGAGCCACAGCGATATCACGGTGCCGACAACGCCGGCTAGCAGCGTCAGCGCCAGGCCGAGGGAAAACCACTCGGCGCGGTTGCGAATGGGCTGTTTTGAGGTTTCGGACATGGGTGGGGGTGGGCTAGACGGCTAGACGGCCCGCGGCACCGCCAATGGTGGAGGGCAAGGCCAGGACGATACTGTAGCTCACCCACTGGTTGATCGGGTCGCCCAGGCGAATGACTTGAAAGAGCCACAGCATGAGCACCGAGATGGCCAGCGAAATCAGGTAGGAGGCCAGGGTTTCGCTGATGGGGCTCTGGAACAGGCCGGAGTGGGAGCGCCGCTGGCGCTGGGCCCCAAAGTTGGCCTCGAACACAATGATGTAGGACAGCAGCAGCGAGCTGGCCATGATCAGCAGCAGGCGCACGGGGGACAGGGAGCTGGCGATCATGGGAATTTCGTCGGTGGGGGCAATGGAGGCCCCGACCACGATGGCCCCCAGCAGGGCGGCACCGGCATCGGATAGGGTGCTGCGCCAGGTGTGGTGGGGCCGACGACTGGGCTGTTTGGCAGCCTCGGGGGCGTCGGAGTCGGTTGTGAGCAGCAGGTTGTTGGCGATGCCGACGCCGATGGAGAAGGGCAGCGACAGGGTGATGACCCGGCCCATGGCGGCATCGACGCCGGTGTCAAACCGAAGAATGCCGATTAGCGCCAGGCTGAGGGCGGCGGTGAACAGTGCGATCGCAAGTCCTTCGGCACTCTCGGCTAGCGTCTGAGCCCGGCTGCGGGGCTGCTCGGCGCGAAACCCGCCCTTGATGTTGAGCAGCACCAGCGCCAGGTAGGCCATGCCCAAAATCAGCATCATGCGCGGCGGCGAGGTGAAGTTGCCCTTCCACCACACCTCCATGGTGTAGAGAAAGGGGGCGCCAAACAAAAATGCCCCGGCAATGCCGCGCATGAGGTCGTCAAATTCGGTCTGCCAGTCCTGGGCGTTGGGTCGGCTCATAGGGTTTAGGGGAGGGAGGTGGGCGGAGCGACCGCCCGCTGAGGATTGCTAGAGACCGCCCCAGGCTACTACAGAGCGGCGAGACTGCGGCCCAGGGCTGCCACCCGCGCGCGATCGGGCATGGCCGCCTGCGCCCCCGGCACCGTCACCGACGCGGCGGCCACGGCGGTGGCAAACTCCACCGCTGCGGCTAGGGCCATCGTCTCGGAGAGAGCCACGGCCAGGCCGCCGTTGAAGGCATCGCCAGCGGCCACGGTGTCGCGGGCGGTGACCGGCAGGGCGGGCTGGTGAAAGGTGCCCGCCGCCGTGGCGACTACGG
>DATIVG010000369.1:0-3809 GCA_035466075.1 Nodosilinea sp.
CCGTGGATGTAGACGGTCTCGAAGGGCATCGTTTCGGTGAAGTGCCCCGCCATCAGAGTCATGCGGGCCACCCAGAAGAAAATAATGTCGAAGCCGGTGACCAGGGTGGTGGTGGGGTAGTAGGTCTGAAAGTCCTTGGCCGACTCATCGGGCCAGCCCATGGTCGAGAAGGGCCACAGACCGGCAGAAAACCAGGTGTCGAGCACGTCGGGGTCGCGGGTCAGGGTTACCCATTCGCCAAAGCGCTCCGTGGCTTTTTCCCTCGCTTCCGCTTCCGTAGTCGCGACGAAAAATGGGGTGTCGTCGGTGATGTCGCCGCCGGTTTCGCTAACCGCGTACCAGGCGGGGATCTGGTGGCCCCACCAGAGCTGGCGCGAGATGCACCAGTCTTTGAGGTTTACCAGCCAGTCGCGGTAGACCTTGGTCCAGCGCTCGGGCACAAACTTGGGCTCCTGGCGGTTGTCGAGATAGTCGAGGGCCTGGTCGGCCAAGGGGCGAATTTTGACAAACCACTGGGTGGAGAGCAGCGGCTCGATGGGCACCTTGCCGCGATCGCTGTAGGGCACCGTGTGGCGGTAGTCCTCAATGCGCACCAAACAGCCGTCTTCTTCGAGCCGCCGCACCACCGCACTGCGGGCCTCGAAGCGATCCAGGCCCTCAAATGGCCCGGCGTTTTCGTTCATGGTGCCGTCTTTGTTCATGACGGTGATCATGGGCAGATCGTGGCGCTGGCCCATGGCAAAGTCGTTGGGGTCGTGGGCGGGGGTGACCTTGACGCAGCCGGTGCCAAACTCGGCCTCCACGTAGTCGTCGGCAATGATGGGAATTTCGCGGTTGACGATGGGCAGCCGCAGGGTTTTGCCCACCATGGCTCGATAGCGGTCGTCGTTGGGGTTGACCGCCACCGCCGTGTCGCCCAGCATGGTTTCGGGGCGGGTGGTGGCCACTTCGACGTAGCCGGAGCCGTCGGTGAGGGGGTAGCGGAAGTGCCACAGGTGGCCGTCTACCTCCCGCTGCTCCACCTCCAGGTCAGACACCGCCGACTGGCTGGCGGGGCACCAGTTGACCATGTAGTTGCCCCGGTAGATCAGCCCCTCGTCGTGGAGCTGGGTGAAGGCGGTGAGCACGGCGTGGGAAAGCCCCTCGTCCATGGTGAAGCGCTCGCGGCTCCAGTCCACCGAGACCCCCAGCTTGCGCAGCTGGTTGACAATGGTGCCGCCGGATTCGGCCTTCCAGGCCCAGGCGCGCTCCAGGTAGCGATCGCGCCCTACGTCTTCTTTTTTGAGGCCCTCGGCCTGAAACTGCCGGTCTAGGATGGTGCTGACGGCAATGCTGGCGTGGTCGGTGCCGGGCAGCCAGAGGGTGTTGCGCCCGGCCATGCGCTGGTAGCGCACCAGGGTGTCGATCAGGGCGTTTTCAAAGGCGTGGCCCATGTGCAGGCTGCCGGTCACGTTGGGCGGCGGAATGACCACGCAGAAGGGCTCGCCGGGGTGGTCGGGGTCGGCTTTGAAGACCTGGTTGGTTTCCCACTGGGCCTGCCACTTGGTCTCGGTTTGGGTGGGGTCGTACTGGGCAGAGAGCGCGGGAACGGTGGCCGTCATCACAAAACCTGGAGGCGAACTGCATTACAGACAGTGTACCTAGGGATTCTGTCATTTTGATAAGTGTTGCCCTGGCCCGGCGGCGGGGGGCCGGGGCGAAGGGCTAGAAAGCCCCGTGGGGGGACATCCCTGGGAGCGGCTGAGGAGATTTAACCCCGAGCTCAAATCTTCCTCCGGCTTAAATCTTCCCCCGGCTCAAATCTCGTCGGCGAATTTCAAGATTTGCTGGTAGAGGCGGTTGCTGACCCGGAAGCCCGCCTGCTCCACCAGGGTGTCGATCACCCGCCGCACGCTGGGGATCAGCTGCCGCTGCTTGGCGACGATGATCAGACCAAAGATGCCGATCACCGAGAGATCGAGGGCCTGGGCCACCTGGCGGGCGCGCCGCTCGTTGGTGAGCAGCTCGTTGGCCTGGAGCTGGAGGGCGAGGGCGAGGGTGTGGGTTTCGCCCAGCTCCAGCTGCTGGCCCTGGGCGAGGATTTGTGCGATCTCACCCTCACTGGGGGCCTGCACCCGCACCCACGGCACCGACAGCACCGCCTGAATGCGGGCATTTTTGGCCAAAGCCAGGGTGCTGGCCACCCCCTCGGCGATGGCGACGGTGCCGTAGATCGACTCCAGCAGCCAGAGGTAGTCGATCAGCGCCAGGCTGCCCAACGAGGAGGCATCGCTGACGATGGTTGTGGCGGTGGCGGCGGGGCCGGGAGGCGTACTCAAGTCGGTCATAGCCAACCCCGGCGGTGCAGATTTTCCATGTCGGCCTCAAAGTCTTCGACATCGTAGTGCAGGCAGAGGCCGCGGCTGCCCATGACCTTTTGAAACTCCATCAGGGGCAGGCCCGCGATCTGGCTGGCCATGCCCAGGGTGAGGTGCTCTTGCTCAAACAGCGAAAGGGCGATCTCGCGCCGCCAGTCGGCCTCGGCAAAGGTCGGGGTCTGGGCAACGGCATCGGGAATGGCCAGGGTGATCTGCATAGGGGGTGGTGGGTAGGCCAGCTGCGACGACCGGCGGGCTCGTGGACGGTGGCAGGGTAGTGGGTCAGGGGTGACGGGGCAGGGGTGACGGGTCAGGCCAATCAAACGGCGGTGACGCCCCAGCAGAGGATTCCCTAGAGGTGCAAAAACTTCTCTAGGGCGGCGACCATGGCCGGGGGCCAGCGGCGCACGGTGCCCACCCAGTCGAGGTCTTTGTAGCGGCGGTCGAGGCCCATGACGGCCACCCAGTTGCTCTCGGCTTCGCCGCTCAGCCCCTGGCTCCAGAGGGCGGCGGTGAGGGCGGCGCGGGCATCGGCAAAGTTGGGGTAGCGGCGGGTGAGGCTGCGAAACTGGCGAATCGCCTCCTGGGCGTGGCCCAGCTGGTACTCGGCCAGGGCGGCGTTGACCCGAGCAAAGGCAAATTTGGGGTCGAGGTCGGCGGCTTTTTGGTAGTCGGCCAGGGCGATCTCCCAATGGCCCAGGCCCGCCTGGGCGTTGCCCCGGTTGTTGTAGGCGGCGGCATCGTCCGGGGCGAGGGTGAGCACGGTGGTGTAGTCTGCGATCGCAGCTTCCCACTGGCCCAGCCCCTCTAGCGCCGCCCCCCGGTTGAGGTAGGGGTCGGGCTGCTCCGGGGCCAGGGCCACCGCCTGGTTGTAGTCCTCCAGGGCGGCCTCCAGGTTGTTTTGGCTCACCCGCACATTGCCCCGGTTGCTCCACAGGGCGGCCTCGCTGGGCAGATAGTCGATCAGCTGGCTCCAGTAGGTTTCGGCCTCGGCAAACCGGCCCCGCTGGGAGGCCGCAAAGGCCTTTTGCCGCAGCTCCCCAATGTCTTGCACCGCCTGGGGCGAGAGGTCGGCCGGGGGCGATTGGGCGTGGGCGGGCAGGCTGCCCCCCAGCCCAATCCAGAGGCAGGCCAGGGAGATCACCACCGTCCACAGCCACCCCGGTAGCCGGGGCTGGGGGGCCTGGGTATGCGGATGCCAAAATGCCATAGCGGTCCTCAACAAAAGAGAGCTAGAGAACGAGATCAAAGCAGTAAATCGCTATACCTACACCATAGCGATCTCCCCCCATCACACCCCCCATCAACACTCTAAATAAACCCCACATTGTTGCTGCGACCGGCGTGGGCCAGGGCCAGCTGATGGTACTTTTGGGCGTGCTCCAGCAGCTCCAGGGCCTGCTGCTCCGACACCTCGCGCACCACCCGGCCGGGCAGGCCCATCACCAGCGA
>DATIVG010000370.1:0-14812 GCA_035466075.1 Nodosilinea sp.
TGAGGCGACCCCGGTTAAACTCCGATGCCGAGAGCTGGGTCAACACCTGCTGATGGAAGCTATCGGCCTCTTGCCGCAGGCTGTCGGGGGTGAGGGTGTCTAGCACCAGAGCCTCGAAGGTTTGACGGTAGTCGAGCAGACGCTGCTGCTGCCGCCGCTGGCGCTGGCGCTCGACCTCAGCGTCGGCCTCGGCCTGCTGGTGAGCCCGCTCGGCCTCGGTGCGCAGGGTGCGCAGCCGCTCGTCCTTGAGAAATTCGGCATCGGCCTCGGGCAGGCTCATGGTGATGGCCTTGTCTTGCATGACCTGCCAAAAGTCTGTGTCTAGGGTGATTTCGTCTTTGCAGGCCAGCAGCTCTTTGCGAAAGTGCTGATATTTTTCGCCCAAGCTTTTAAAGGGCCCCATGGCTCTGGCGTTGAGGTCATTGGCCAGGTCGCCAGAAACGCCGACCTGGTGGCGCACCAGCAGCAGATTGGCGCGGGCCGCTGGGGTGATTTCACCAAAGGTATCAACGTAGCTTTCGGCCTGGGTGAGATAGAGGGTCTGGGGCGGCAGCAGCGCTTCTCCCAGGGTGAGCAGCTGGGCCAGTACCTTGGCCTGGTTGGTGTGCAGGGTGATGGTGTGGGCGGGCGGCATTTCAACCGCAAAAAGGCTGGTTTGCTTGGTGCGATCTAGCCAGTCGCCCACCCGCCGTAGTACTACCCTAAATTTGCTGAGGGGAGCTTCAAACTGGAGTGCGCCATAGAGATTTGGCTCTGGGGTAGAGATGGTTTGTCTGCCTGCACCGGGGGGCTGGCGTTTTGGCTGTGAGAAAAATTCAAAGGCTGTGTGCTCTAGGCTGCTGAGCCGAGTGATGCTGCTGTAAAGCTCTTGAATGGCCGCGTGGACAATTTTGGGGTCGGCGTTTTGCTCTAGGGATTTTACCGAGAGCCGAAACCCATTATCTAAGGTGAAATCTTTGGCCATATTGGCTGGTTATGATTTGGCTGGTTGTCAGGGGGCCGATGAGTGCTGGCTAAGTATAGCCGTCGCCATCGGGGTTAGGTCGTTCAGGGTGGGGAATTTATCCTGTGTATCGGCAGCACTGCATGCTTGATCGCCGCTGTTGAGGTTAGCCCTGGGCTAGGTCGCCCCAGCTTGCGGTTGGTTTTGAACTGCCCTCAGTGAGCTGACCAAAGCTATGGGTAGTGCTGTTTAAAGTTAGGGTTCCATTGCCGTGAACCTGATATTTAATTAGAGGCAGCTTAGTCAGATCAGGAATGAGCGATGCCGCTAATTTTTCTTTCGTATCGCCGGGTTGATAGCACACCCATCACTCGCAGCATTCACAACCGGCTGGCTGAAACCTACGGTAGTGACACCATTTTTTTGGATGAGAAAAGCATTCCTAAGGGGGCGGATATTCGAGATCATATTAGGGAAACGCTCAGCCAGTGCGCGGTGGTGTTGCCTGTGATTGCCTCGGACTGGCTGAGCAGCATTACTGCGTTGGGGCTGGGGCCTGACAGCTGGGAGCAGCCCAATGACTGGGTGAGAATGGAGCTGGAGGAGGCATTGGCCAATAACCTGACTAAGGTGGTGCCGTTGCTAATTAATGGAACTAAGATGCCGCGGGCAGATCTGCTGCCGGATGGGCTAAAAGCGCTGACCTACCGCAATGGATTTCACCTGAGCTCTGAGGCCTTTAATGAGGATATGCCAAGGCTGATTCGCGAGCTGAATCGGATGATTGACGGGACGGTTTTGGCTCTGCCAGAAACGCTGTCGGGCCAGTCGGATGATGAGGCGGCGCGGCAGGCGTACTACCGCCATGAGGTGCGCTACTGCCTTGAGAGTAATGATGGACAGCTCGATGAAATTAGCCAAATTTACCTGGATGCTCTGCGGCAGCATTTGCAGCTGACTCGGGAAAGCACCAGGCGCATACAGGCTGCTGCTCAGCAACCCTACAGCCGATATACAGCGGCGGTTAGGCAGCTATTTGCGCATCAGACTAGGCAGACGGGTGGGGCCGCAGCCGCGAGGGCCTTCTCTGCGGTGGCGCTGGATAGGCGGGCGCTCAACCATTTGGATCGCCTCCACCACAATTTGGCGCTACCGCAGTGGAAGGCCCTGAAGATCAGGCATCAGATTGAAAAAGAGTGGGAAGATCGCCATCGCCATGGGGCTCAGTCGGTGTCGTAGCGCTGGGGCCAGGCTAAACAAAACCCCCGATCCTCTGATAAGGGACGGGGGTTTTGCTTGAGCTGAGTCAAAATGCCTGTTTCAGAGATGCTTACTTGAAGCCGACGGAGGCTTGCCACACGAAGGCTAGCAGCAGGAAAAATACGGGGATGATGGGCAGTACGTCTACCAGGGGGTCGAACAGGGAGTAGGCCTCGGGCAGCTTAGCCAGCAGCATTGCGACTTCCATTTAATGATTATCCTCTCATTACACAGCCGGGACAGACCAGGCTCAGAGGCCAGCAGCGCCGTGCGGTTAGCACCCTGACTGGAATCTGAGAATGGGTAAATTTTCTTCGCATTTTATCATGCTGGGGGCCTGTCCACTGGGGTCGCTGACGGGTTGGGGGCTAACCAATGGGCAAACTCTGTGGCGAAGCGGTCGGCCAGAATCGCCTCTCGGATCCGCTGGGTGAACCGCACCAGCTCGGTGATGTTGTGGATGGAGATCAGAGTGAAGGCCAGCATCTCCTTGGCGTGGATCAGGTGGCAGAGGTAGGCGCGGCTGAAGGTTTGGCAGGTGTAGCAGGGGCAGGTGGCGTCGATGGGGGTGTAGTCGCGGCGGAAGCGCTGGTTTTTGAGGTTCCAGCGGTCGCCCGCTACCAGGGCGGCGCCGTGGCGAGCGAGCCGGGTGGGAATCACGCAGTCGAAGAGGTCAACCCCGGCTGCGATCGCAACCGCCATTTCCCGGTAGGTGCCCACTCCCATTAGATAGCGGGGCTTGTGCTCGGGCAGACAGGGGGCGGTGGCCTTTACAATCGTTTCGATCAGCTCCGGCGGTTCGCCCACGCTGACCCCGCCGATGGCAAACCCCGGCAGATCGAGGGTGGCCAACTGCTGGGCTGCTTCAGTGCGCAGGTCGGGGTAGACACCCCCCTGCACAATGCCAAACAGAGCCTGGTCGGGCCGCTGGTGGGACTCCACGCAGCGCAGCAGCCAGCGCCAGGTGCGGTCGGTGGAGGCCTTCACCGCCTCGCGGCTGCACGGGTAGGGCGGGCATTCGTCGAAGGCCATGATCACATCGGCCCCCAGGTCGTTTTGGATCTGAATCGAGGTCTCGGGGCGAATGTTGATGATGCGGCCATCCTTGGGCGACTTAAAGGTGACGCCGTCTTCGGTAATGGTGCGCATCTGGCTGAGGCTAAACACCTGAAACCCGCCTGAGTCGGTGAGCATAGGCCCATCCCAGCCCATGAAGCGGTGCAGGCCGCCGGCCTCGGCCACAATGTCTTCCCCCGGTTGCAGGTGCAGGTGGTAGGTGTTGGAGAGCACCATCTGCGCGCCGGTGGTGGCGAGCTGGGTCGGGGTCACGGTCTTGACGTTGGCCAGGGTGCCCACGGGCATAAACCGGGGCGTATGCACCGGGCCGTGGGGGGTGAGAAAGGTGCCCGCCCGCGCCTGGGTGTGGCTACAGCGAGCGTCGCAGCTAAAGGAAAATGCCTGGGTCAAGGGGACGGTCCGGTGGGTGAAAAGCGGGTTTCATCATATCACCCGGCATTCTTGGGTGAGTGTCTTTGGGGTTGAGGGTTAGAATTGAAACAACTAGACCTCTTGCAAGGCTGTCTATGCTGAAAACGGTCGAAGGCATGTATCAAGATGGGCAGATTCAACTGTCGGAGCTGCCTGAGAATGTGGGCAATAGCGCCCAGGTGCTGGTTACTTTTCTAGAACCTGGCAGCATTGATATCGCAAAGCTTCATCAATTAATTGACCAGCTAGAAACGCTAGCGGGCATTCAGCAAGGACTTGATGCGGTGAACGCCGGGCAGACTCGCCCCATTGACGCCTTTGCTGACGAGATGCAGCGCAAATATGGCATTTCAGGTTGAAATTACCCCGCCCGCTGAGACAAAAATTGAAGAGGCTTATATTTGGTATCGAAGTCGTGATGCAGGCTTTGCCGATCAGTGGTTTCGTGGACTGATGAATGCTGTCGCCACCCTTCAAGAAAGCCCTCGGCGGTGTGCCCTTGCCCCAGAGCACGAGCTTTTTTCAGAAGAAGTGCGGCAGCTGCCCTACGGAAGAGGACGGGCTGCCTTGCGGGTGCTGTTCACCATTCGAGGCGAAAAGGTCTACGTTTTGTTAGTCAGGCACTCGGCCCAAGCTCCCCTGCAACCTGAGGATTTAGAATTTCCTGGCCAGCTTGAGAATGAAGATTGACTCTCTCGATTTTGAACATGACGTTTCATCGTCATGTTTGCGGCTCTAAAAGATTGAACGCCAGTTTGGCAACTAGGATTTTTCGTAGGGGCAGTTCTGATCGGCTCTGCTACGCTGGAAGCCAGACCTTGTAGCGGCCACGCCCATGCCAACTGCCCTGCCAACCGCCTCATCTGCCACCACCATCGCTAAGTTCAAGGCCCTGTCTGACCCGCTGCGGCTGGAGGTGATTGAGCTGCTGCGATCGCAGGAGATGTGCGTCTGCGACCTGCGCGATCGCATGGAAATTGCCCAGTCCAAACTCTCCTTTCACCTCAAAACCCTGCGCGAGGCCGGGCTGATCTCCGCCCGCCAGGAGGGCCGCTGGATCTACTACAGCCTCAACCCCGCCGAGTTTAGCGAACTCGAAACCTATCTCAGCGCCCTGGGCCAGCTCAGCCCCCAGCGCCCCGCCTGCCCCTGTCCCCCCGATCGCCTGTAGGAGCGCAGCAGGCTGCGCCCCTACAGGCCGTGGGCTGAGCGGGCAACCTTAGCCAGCTACCGGAGCCTCAACCGGTTGGGGACTCGGCGCAGGGACAGCATCGGTAGCGGGTGGTGCCGGGATCACCGGGGCCCCATTTACCCCAGCTACCTTCAGCAGGTCAGCCATCTTGAAGTCACCGCCTTCACCCAGGGTGGGCTTCCAGCCGGGTTCCTGACAGAGGAAAGACAACCCGTCTGCCTGCATCAGGCCGATAAAGACCTCGGCCACAATGCGACCGCCCACGGGGCCCAGCGACGCACCATCGGCGCGCTTGTCGGCCTCCCGCAGAATGTAGAACCACAGGGGCGTGCTCTTGGCCAGGCCCGCATCGAGTGCCGCCACATCGGCTAGATCCGCCGCCGCCAGAGGGGCAATGCCCATGCGGCGAGCGACCGTCTGACCCGAGGGCAGCCCAAAGGTGAGGTGCCGCAGCAGGTTGCGCCCGGCCAGGGAAGCCGGGTTGTCGGCCACGGCGAAGGGCAGCTCAAACAGGGGCCCCGACAGGGTGGTATCGATGCGTTGGCTGGGCTGAGGGGTGATCCCGGCGTCTATGTTGAAGAACTTCCGCCAGTCCAGCACCTTGCGAGCTTCTAAGGGCCTGCCGCTGGATAGATCTTCGCCAGGGGTGTTGCGGGGGACGAAAATCGCCGCCCCAAAAGGACGCCCTCCCGCCGGGCCGTCGTTGATGGCATAGCCGCCGCGCACCTGGCTGTGGCCAAAGCGATAGGCCGCCACCGAGAACTCCACCGGAATGTAGGGCTCGCGCCGCCACTTCCAGCCATAAAATCGACGACCCCGCCGCAGCACCGACTCGGTCACGGTTTTGCCCGCAATCAGCGGCAGAAACTCGTGCAGCACAATCCACTGGTAGTGCCAGCGCACCAGCTTCTGGGCCTCGGCAAAGAGGGTGCCGTCGCTGACGCCCTGTTTCCTCAGCTCGTCCACCACAGCGTTGTGGAATTTGATAAAGGCCAGGTGCAGCTGCGACACAATCACATTTTCGTCATTGCGCGGGTCGCCCAGCAGCGCCACGCCCTGGCTGTTGCGAGGCAAATCGTGGGGACGCTCGGCATCGATCAGCAGCTTGACGCGATCATTTTTGTCGTAGAGGTAAGGGCTGGCCGCTGGCCCGGCACCATACATGCTGTCGAGTTCAAAGGCCGGGGTGCGGAAGTTTTCGATTGCCTCGGGGTCAGACTGGCGCTCCAGGCTGGAGGTGGGGTCGAAGGTCAGGTCGTGGTCAATGAACTGGCCCAGAAAGGTAAACCCAGCGGGAATAGCAGGGTTGGAAGGATTGTTAGCCGCTCCAGGATCCATGATGCCTCCGGCCGCACCCAGCTTCGTCAAGGCCTCACGCACCGCTGGGGTGTCTTTGGCAAAGGCGGGGGCCCAGCGAAACAGGCGGCCAAAGCGGCCCCGAGCGGGAACGCGAAAGCGGGGGGGAGCAGTATCGCGGAGATAGAGTTGACCGTGCCGTGTCATGGCAGTACCTCGTAAAGTTCTAAGGGTTCAAACTCAGTGGATGGGACCATCATGGCAACGGGGTGAGGGTGACCGCATTACCCGTGCGGGTACTTTTGGCCCCCCAAAATCCTTCAGTAATCGTTCGGGAATTTTGCTTAAATTCACTAAACGCTGACATTGGCCAGCGGCCCCGCCCCATCGCGCCTGATTGCCTCAACCTGGGCAAACGGATCTGGCGAATACCCCTTAGAATGATTTGGATTTTTCGTAAGCACCCCTGCCGCCTATGCCCCGCCGTGATGACATCAAAAAGATCCTGCTGATCGGCTCTGGCCCGATTGTCATTGGTCAGGCCTGCGAGTTTGACTATTCCGGCACCCAGGCCTGCAAAGCACTGCGGGAAGAGGGCTACGAGGTGGTGCTGATCAACTCCAACCCGGCCACCATCATGACCGACCCGGAGACGGCCAACCGCACCTACATCGAGCCGCTGACCCCGGAGATTGTGGAGCGGGTGATTGAGCGGGAAAGGCCCGACGTCATGCTGCCCACCATGGGCGGGCAGACGGCGCTAAACCTGGCGGTGACCCTGGCCAAAACCGGCGTGCTAGAGCGCTACGGCGTCGAGCTGATTGGGGCCAAGCTCGAAGCCATCGAGATGGCCGAGGACCGCAAGTTATTTAAAGAGGCGATGGCGCGCATTGAGGTGCCGGTGTGCCCCTCGGGTCTGGCCGAAACCATGGATGAAGCGAAGGAGATTGCCAAGCAGATCGGCACCTTCCCCCTCATCATTCGCCCGGCCTACACCATGGGCGGCACCGGCGGCGGCATTGCCTACAACCAGGAGGAGTTTGAAACCATCTCCCGCTCGGGCCTCGATGCCAGCCCGGTGTCGCAGATCTTAGTCGAGCAGTCGCTGCTGGGCTGGAAGGAGTACGAGCTGGAGGTGATGCGCGACCTGGCCGATAACGTAGTGATTATCTGCTCGATCGAAAACCTTGACCCCATGGGGGTACACACCGGCGACTCGATCACCGTGGCCCCGGCCCAGACCCTCACCGACAAGGAGTACCAGCGGCTGCGCGACGCCTCGGTAAAGATCATCCGCGAGATCGGCGTGGAGACCGGCGGCTCCAACATTCAGTTTGCGGTCAACCCCGACAACGGCGACTTCATTGTGATCGAGATGAACCCGCGGGTGTCGCGCAGCTCGGCATTGGCCTCTAAGGCGACGGGTTTCCCGATTGCCAAGTTTGCCGCCAAGCTGGCGGTGGGCTACACCCTCAACGAAATCTCCAACGACATTACCAAGAAAACCCCGGCCAGCTTTGAGCCCACCATCGACTACGTGGTGACCAAAATTCCCCGGTTTGCCTTTGAGAAATTCCCTGGTACCTCCAACACGCTGACCACCCAGATGAAGTCGGTGGGGGAGGCGATGGCGATTGGCCGCACCTTCCAGGAGTCGTTTCAAAAGGCGCTGCGATCGCTGGAGACGGGGCGAGCGGGGTGGGGGTGCGATCGCGCCGAAAAACTCCCCAGCCTCAACGAGATTCGCCCCAAGCTGCGCACCCCCAACCCCGACCGCATCTTCGACCTGCGCCACGCCATGCAGCTGGGCCTGTCGGTCAACGATATCTACGATCTCACCGCCATCGACCCCTGGTTTCTCAACCAGCTCTGCGGCCTGCTGAAGACCGAAAAATTTCTCAAGCGCACCCCCCTCACCGAGCTCACCTACGAGCACATGCGGGCGGTCAAGCGCCAGGGCTTTAGCGACCGCCAGATCGCCTACGCCACCCAAACCAACGAAGACACCGTGCGCGCCTACCGCAAGGGCCTGGGCGTGATTCCGGTCTACAAAACCGTAGACACCTGCGCCGCCGAGTTTGAGGCCTTTACCCCCTACTACTATTCCACCTACGAAGACGAAACCGAGGTGCTGCCCAGCGATCGCCCCAAGGTGATGATCTTAGGCGGCGGCCCCAACCGCATCGGCCAGGGCATTGAGTTTGACTACTGCTGCTGCCATGCCTCCTTTGCCCTGCGCGACGACGGCTACGAGACCATCATGGTCAACTCCAACCCCGAAACGGTCTCTACCGACTACGACACCAGCGACCGCCTCTACTTTGAGCCCCTCACCAAAGAAGACGTGCTCAACATCATCGAGGCCGAAAACCCGGTCGGCATCATCATCCAGTTTGGCGGCCAGACCCCGCTGAAGCTCGCCGTTCCCCTCCAGCAATACCTGGCCTCCCTGCCCGCCCCCGCCCCCGATCACCCCGTTACTAAAATCTGGGGCACCTCCCCCGACTCCATCGACACCGCCGAAGACCGCGAGCGCTTCGAGGCCATTTTGCGCGAGCTCGACATCAAGCAGCCCCCCAACGGCATGGCCCGCAGCTACCAAGACGCCCTCAAGGTGGCCCAGAGCATCGACTACCCCGTGGTGGTGCGCCCCAGCTACGTGCTCGGCGGCCGCGCCATGGAAATCGTCTACTCCGACGCCGATCTGGAGCGCTACATGACCTATGCGGTCTTAGTCGAGCCCGACCACCCGATCTTGATCGACAAGTTTTTGGAGAACGCCATCGAGGTGGATGTAGATGCGATCGCAGATCACACCGGCCAGGTCGTCATCGGCGGCATCATGGAGCACATCGAGCAGGCCGGCATCCACTCCGGCGACTCCGCCTGCTCCCTCCCCACCATGACCCTGCCCCCCGCCGCCCTCGCCACCATCCGCGACTGGACGATAAAACTCGCTAAACGCCTCCACGTCATCGGCCTGATGAATATTCAGTTTGCTGTCAAGGGCGACCAGGTTTACATTATCGAGGCCAACCCCCGCGCCTCTCGCACGGTGCCCTTTGTCTCCAAGGCCATTGGCCACCCCCTGGCCAAGCTGGCCGTGCGGGTAATGTCGGGCAAAACCCTAGCCGAGCTCGGCTTCACCACAGAAGTCATTCCCAACCATATCTCCGTCAAAGAAGCCGTCCTGCCCTTCGACAAATTTGCCGGTACCGACGCCCTGCTCGGCCCCGAAATGCGCTCCACCGGCGAAGTCATGGGCATCGACTCCGACTTTGGCAAAGCCTTCGCCAAAGCCGTGCTCGGCGCCAACCAAAAGCTGCCCCTCACCGGCACCGTATTCCTCTCCATGAACGACCGCGACAAGGCCGCCGTCATCCCCGTCGCCAAGCAGTTGGCCGACCTGGGCCTCAAACTCATCGCCACCTCCGGCACCCGCAAAGCCCTCATGGATGAAGGGCTCACCGTAGACCTCATCCTCAAGGTGCACGAGGGCCGCCCCAACATCGAAGACGCGATCAAAAACAGCGAAATTCAGCTGATCATCAACACCCCCGCTGGCAGCACCGCCATCGAAGACGATCGCTCCATTCGCCGCACCGCCCTGGCCTACAAAGTGCCCATCATCACCACGATTGCGGGGGCAAAAGCCACCACCGCCGCCATCGGCTCCCTGCAACAGCACCCCCTAGAGGTCAAATCTCTCCAGGAGTACGTGGGCATGTAATACCAAATCCGAGGTATATAACCCCGGTTCCAAATAGGCCAAACCGTAGGGGCGTAGGCGTAGCCGAGCCAGGGGCTCTATGGCATTTGCCCTGCCAAATCGGGGGTAGCTAAGCAGGATTTGGTATGAGTTGGTAAGGCAAGAGGCTCGACTCTGCGAGACTGTACAACGCAGAGCTAGCAACGAACGATAAATGCTGGAGAATCCCTGATTCTTAGATTTCTATGTGAATAGATACTGATGTTTTCTCTAAGCCTAGGGAATGATCATGAGCTGTGGTTGCGGCTTTGTTGCATAAATAGTGCAGGAGTCAGGGGTTCCGTGGTTTGCCAACGACAATTATGGTGGCCCAATCCTTCGAGACTACGTGAGGTTCCCTCGGGCTTCAGCCTTAAGTCACCTCTAAACTTAGGAACTCCTGTTTGCCAGTAGCACTTATCAGGTAACGCCACTTAGAGGATTTTTGAAAAGCCCTATTGCTTGTAGCAGAAGTGGAGATCCCCTAAATTCCCCTTAAAAACGGGGACTTTCACCCCCCTTTTTAAGGGGGGCAAGGGGGATCAGGAGGTGACTAAAGCTACAGCGACTCACTTTTCAAACGCCCCCTTAGTCACTATCTTGGATCCCCAGATCCTCAAGCTTCAAGGAGTAAATTCGTCTTAGGCATTGCCTACCACAATTCCTGCCTTCTTTAGGGCAAAAGGAACATTCAGATTCAGGCATGACTAGAAGCGCTATCCCTGCCCTACCAACAACAACTACTCTCTCACCAGGCTCCATAGTCTTTCCTGACGCACAATTGAACTGAGCAGGCCAAATCGATCCCTCATATTTCACTCGCCCAGGAACCATAGGCGTTATCGGACTATCTACAAAACCTAATTCAAGATTGTGGAAGTATTCAATCGTATGACGATTTTGCACGTCTTGCATGATGCCCCCTTTATCTCAGCAGACATCCCGAAAATGGTCATCTATTCCTCACTCTTTATATTGTAGGAAAACAAGAAAATAGCTTCAATAAAAGTAATTTTTACCAAACACTTCTTTGCTTATCTTTTTGTTTCTCAACTGCGCCAACTCAATGATTAAGGTCAAACTCCAAGAGCTATCCCAAGGCAACCTCGTGAAGCTAAAAGAGTCTTACCAAAGACGCTACGGCTAGGATGTCATGGTCGAGATCACCCGCCACGCCCGCCACGGACATCTGCGGAGCAGACCGGTCTGCGACAGATAGCATGGGATAAGGCAGACTCGGAGGGTGTGGCCATGTTGATAATCTGGGTTCGACTATTCCATACCCTCGTCTTCGTGGTGATGTTCGGGGCCATCCTGTTTTTGCTGTACTGCGGCCTCACGAATCAGCTCACGACCTGGACGGCAATTGCCTTCGGACTCATCAGCATCGAGGTGGCGATTTACGCTGCCAACGGCTTTCGCTGCCCCCTCAGAACCTGGGCTGAAGATCTCACCCCTCCAGGGCAAGCCATTCAAGACATCTACCTACCGCCCTGGCTCTCTGCCCGTGTCGTGGCCATCTCTACCCCTTTGCTAGGAGTCGCCTGCTTGCTTCTTTTGGGACGACTGCTGACTAGGTGACTTGGTGGTAGCTGCGATGGCCCTCTGGGCCGGTCTTCGACCATCGCAGGCTCTCTCCCAGTTCTCAGAGTTCAGCAGCACCATCGCCAGCTAGTGCCTGCTACAGTCTGGGTACCAGGGCAAACTCTAGATATGGAAATCTGGGGCGTGGTCACTACTCTCATTCGCAAGATCTAAGCAACAAAAACCCCACTGTTGTCAGTGGGGTAGTAAGGAGTGTTGAAGTCGTTGTCGTCTGGGAGGAAATCTAGGCTCTACCGGCTGTAGTGAACGCCGCGATAGGTCAGCTCTGCGGGCTGCTGACGCTGGGTAACGGTGAACTGCTTGCGGGCGTAGGGACGGCCCATGAAGGTTGCCGTTTCGCCAGTTGAGATCGCATCCACAGCGGAGGTAGAAGCTTCGTAGGATTGGCCGCGATAGGTAAGTTGCATAGCTGGGGGCTCCTGAGTGACGGGGGTTTGTCCTGATGAATTCATAATCCCGTGAATCCTTGATTCAGGAGGTGACGGGGGCATTATCTGGAGG
Source organism: Nodosilinea sp. (assembly GCA_035466075.1). Classification (GTDB taxonomy): domain Bacteria; phylum Cyanobacteriota; class Cyanobacteriia; order Phormidesmidales; family Phormidesmidaceae; genus Nodosilinea. Next base: position 12,034 of record DATIVG010000370.1, read on the forward strand.
GTGATAGTCCTCGCTGGAGGTTGTGAGGCCAACCGCCTAATTCCCTGCCACAGATCACAGTTACACCACGCACTACGAGAACGCTGAGCATGAAACACGTTGTGGCTATGGGCCTTGCAGCATCTGCCTTGCTGGCGTTGAGCACCATGGCAAAAGCAGAACCGACTCAAACCTGCCAGTTCGACCCAGAGTTGGGGCTACCCAACCCCCTGGGTATGCGAGCCTTTGTGACCATTACAGAAGCAGACGGCAACACGACCTTTCTGTTTGAGCAGTTCCCCTCCAACGCTGGCAATGGCGAGGTGCCGGTAACGATCGCGTCTAACCGGATCCTCACCTTCTATGAAACTGGGCTAGATGATGCCCGACAACTCATGCTGCAAAACCCTGGCTATTACTCCGAACTGGTGGGCTATTCAGACCCAGAGGGGTTTGGCCCTGTCAATGCTGTTCTAAGCTGTTCGCCATAACGAGCAAGACAGGCTCACAGGACAGTAGGGCACTGACCACCACAGAGAATAGTATAGGGATACTACTGCATCTGCTTTCCAATGCCCCTAATGCTGTAAGCCTTTGCTCTTAGGGTCTAGCCATGTTTGCCCTGGTAGGCTGCAACTCGTTCTTTGCCTCCTGTGAGAAGGTCTTCCGCCCCGGCCTGGAGGGCAGACCAGCGGTGGTGCTCTCCAACGGCTGAGCGGTTGGTGGTGGTCACCCCGCACCTGGAGCAGACTTACCTGAGTTATGGGGATTCAAAGCCCTTGGTGGAGTTAGATGAGATCACCCCGGAACCCTGATGGCTTGGCAAACCAGAGCCGGTCAAACTCTTTACGTGTTTCCTCACTCAACTGCTCATTCAAAAACTCCAAAGCCTTAAATTGATGAGGATTATTCTGCGGGTCATAGAACAATGCAACATTCTTGAAAAGAAGTTTACCCTGTGCTGGGGATCCGTCATTCAGCCACATCTCATCAAACCTTGATTTTAGCCAATCACTTCGGTCAATCTTCCCTTGCAAGAACTGCAAAGCCTTGTTTGCATCGACCATACGTTTCCCATTTAGCTTACGATATTCGCCAAAGTAAACTTCAACGCTATTCATAAATTCTTTCTCCACTTAAATTCCCGCTCTTATATTAAGATGAAAAGCGGGAATAAATATCTTGCAAATATTAATAAATACTATTCAATGACTATTTGTTGCCATTCGCTCAGTTTATTTAATCATTTTGTGTATTCAAGAAAATGCGGTATCCTTTGAGTTTAGAAGGCGAAAAATTATATTTTCTGATATTTTTTAATGAAGCAGCCTAGAATTTTTTGCAATCGCCAAAGGATTAGATCTACGCCAAAATGAGGCGCGGATTACTCCCATAAACCTCTCAGCGCCTCATCCGCCCCCTGTTGCCCAATCTCTAAGTACCTGGCTAGATTCCCAATGTCCTCATGCTGCGTAATCTTCTGAAGCGTCCGCAGTGAATAGCCCTTCTCAAAGTGCATCATCGTCAGCAGCGATCGCCGGAAGCTATGGGTAGACACGCCTCGAATGCCCAGGTAATCGAGCGTTTCCCGCAAAGCCTTATCACAGGCCTTGGTGGTGATGTGTCCTTTGAACCGCCCAGGGAACAAATACCCCTGCTTGGGTAACTCTGCCGATGCCAATAACTTCTCTAGAGGAGGTGCGATCGCATAGTAATTAATTACTACGTCGAAGTCTCTTGGGGGCAGCCAAATAAGTATCTAGGTCTGGATCTTCTTGTATGGGCTTGTGCAGATTGATCACTTCAAAATCACTGCCTAGCTGTGCACGGATGCGTGCCAGCAATGCTTCAGCAGCCTGATTGAAACGATCACATTCCTCTTGCCGCCAGGGGACAGGGTCGGGGGGATAATCCCAATTGAGCGATGTGTCATGCCATGCCGCTACTGCCCTCATCTGTTGCCAGGTCTCTGCTGAGAGTTGGGGTAACGCCTCCTCGTCTAGAGAGCCAACATCTGGAGAAATTCGTTAACGGTCGTTTCCAAGCCAGGAGAAGCATCAGGTGCCGGGGCTGAGGCTGCGATGGTCAGAGACCCGTCAAAGGCGATCGCAGGCTGGCTAAAGACTAATCCCAAGCACAAGAGCATTGCTAACCCAGGGACAACGACCCAGTGGGAGAGTGAGGATATGAGTGACATAAAGGACTGTTAGTGGACTATACCCCTACTATTCAGCCTCTCAACCTGAGTCCAGAAGGTCACAAAGCGTTACTATGCCTGTCCGTTAAAAACGAGCCAGACGTAGGCAAGCACGCCGATGGCAGCCACTCCAGCGATCGCTTCCCCCTGCTGCTGAAGGAAAACCTGCAGAGCAGCCCAGAAGTCTCTCAAAGCCTTTCGGCGGGTCTGACCAAGTTCCGCCATCAACACCTGAACCCTAGCATCTACTTCCCTTGCATTTAGCTCTTTGCGCCTGTAAGCAGCCTCTACCTGATCCAGCTTTCGCCAGTAGTCTCGGGTTGCACCAATTAGGTCGGGGAACATTCGTTAACTTTTGTAACTGCGTTATTGACATACTAACGCTTCTCCATGCCAGAAGCTTTGAGCTAGGGCTACGGCTTCCCCTACCCTGGCGTAAATGGCGGGCTCAAGGCTATGCCAAGGCTTGTAATTTAATCAGGGCACTACAGATGCCGCTGGGTATCCTGGAATAGCTGAAACCAGGACTAAAACCGTGAGGCGACACCCTCCCCATGGACTACCAGGGCCAGAACGTCACCGTCCGGTTCGCCTGCATCGATG
>DATIVG010000371.1:0-2387 GCA_035466075.1 Nodosilinea sp.
AGGTCTTTGAGCAGACCCAGCTCTTTTTTGTAGTCGTAAATATCGACCGGAATCACCCGCACCGACTTGGGAGCAGCGATGGCCTCGGCCTCGCTGATGAAGTAGCGGCTGGTGACCACCGTGCCCGAGCGGGTCTGGGCCAAAATGGTGTCCAGCTCTTCGAGGGGCACCAGCTGCACCGGAATGTGCAGGGCGCTCTCCAGCTCGCGCACCATCAGCTGACCGGCCCCGATGTCCTGGCCGGGGGCGGTGACCAGCACCCGAGCGCTACAGCGCAGCCGCCAGTCGATCTCGGCCAAAAACAACTCGCGCGCCTGGTTGAGCGAGCAGCCCTGGCGCAGCAGCTCGTCGAGGCCGGTCTCCACCACGTCGCGGGCCTGGGGAAACTCGGCCCACAGCACGGTCTGGGGGCGGGCGCTCTCGGTGTTGTTTTGCTCGCGCACGTAGATGCCGGAGCCGGGCATGGCCTCGACCACCCCGGCGTCTTCGAGCTGGCGGTAGACCTTGCTGATGGTGTTGCGGTGCAGGCCCGTCTGCATGGCCAGCTGCCGGGTGCTGGGCAGGCGGTAGCCGGGCGGGTATTGCCGAGATGCGATCGCAAACCAGATCTGATCGTAGAGCTGGGTCGACGCCGGTATTTCGCTATCGGGCTGAATGTGAAACTGCACCACCAAACCACCTCCAGGCTGTTGCCAGACAAACCATCGCCCCCCGACGGGGCTCGTTATAGATACACCGGCTGTATTGTCAATTTAGGACGATTCTAGAAAAGTGGCTGGGTTCTGGCGATCCCCCCCGGCTGACGCAATAATTTTTGACAATTGGGGCGGCCCCAGCGGTAGGGTAAAAAGGCCCCCATCCGTAGGTTTGCCATGCCCTCCCCGGTGCGCACCGAGACCGTCACCATCGCCAGCGGCGACACCGATATTTTGGCCTACCTGGCCGAGCCCGCCCAGCCGGGGCAGTTTGGGGCGGTGGTGCTGCTGCCGGAGGTGTTTGGGGTCAACAGCCACATTCGCGCGGTGGCCGAGCGCCTGGCGGCGGCGGGCTACGTGGTGATGGCACCCCACATCTACCACCGTCAGGCCCCCGGCTTTGAGGTGGGCTACACCGCCGCAGACCTGGAGCTGGGCCGCCGCTACAAGCAGGGCACCACCGCCCCGGAGCTGCTGGCCGATGTGGAGGGTGCGATCGCAGCCCTCTACAGCAAGCCCAACGTCCTCCCCGGGGGCGTCGGCTGCATCGGCTTTTGCTTTGGCGGCCACGTCGCCTACCTGGCCGCCACCCTGCCAGAGGTCAAGGCCACCGCCGCCTTCTACGGGGCGGGCATCGCCACCATGACCCCCGGCGGCCAGGGTAGCGACGCAACCACCCTCAGCCGCACCCCAGCCATCAAGGGCACCCTCTACGGCTTTTTTGGCGAAAAAGACCCCCTGATTCCAGCCGCCGAGGTTGACCAGATCGAAGCAGCACTCACCGCCCACGGCGTGCCCCACCAGATCTTTCGCTACCCCGAGGCCGACCACGGCTTTTTCTGCGACCAGCGCCCCAGCTACCACCCCGAGGCCGCCCGCCACGCCTGGCAGCAGGTGCTGCACCTGTTCGAGACCACACTACCCGCCCCAGCGCCCCAGGCTTGACTTCAGCCAGAGGTTAAACGCCACCAGGGAACCCCTTCAGCCCCAACCCTGGGGCAGCCGCCCACGCAAACCATGCCGCCATCGAGCTCGCCCTCGCCCATCTAAGCGGGTCATCTTCGCTCGTTTTACAACCGCAGTCACCTGGGCTCAGGCATCCACAAGCCGGATAAACCTTCCAACCTTCCAACCTGCGAACGTTTTAACGGCAATCTCCTACCCGGCTTGGCTACAGCTATAACCGCAAAGACAATGGCCAAAGCCGGAACTTTCAGGCAACCACACCAGTCTAAACAGCAATTATTTTTCTGAACCTAGAAATTAGCCAAAAATAGATTTTTCTACTGTGACAGTTGAAATAGCGGAAAGCCTGCCAGTCACTTTGCAAAACACAGCCTTAGATTAAGGGAGTTGAGACACAATCACCCTTCGCCTCCCCCCGGAAGTCATCAACGCCATGGAATCAGTCTATTTCTTGCCTCAAAAAGACTCCAATTGATTTTTCTGGCCATTAATAAACCAAAATTTCGGCAGAATTTTTGAGAAAGACCAGCAAAGTTGCGCTCAAAAAATCAAAAACTCACTCTACCCAAAGAGAGATTACCAAGCGCAATTGAGTCAATGTTTTTCTGGGGCAAATCTACCGGGGTGAACCGCCTACATAAACCTGTGTCCAACCGTTGTTTGTCTTTGGAGTTTCTTCAAATATGTCTACTTCCCTGCGTTTCAAGTCTGGAACCGCCCTGATGG
>DATIVG010000372.1:0-3085 GCA_035466075.1 Nodosilinea sp.
CATCGCGTAGTTCCTAGGATGCAGTTAGTGCTGACGCAGATTTTTCCTATTTTTTTCTACAAGAGTAGCGCCGTTGCCCACTGAGGCTATGAAGCCTCTCTGGGCGTAGGGCAAAAAAGATAGGAAAACTAGCTGCTACAAGCAATAACAAATCGATTTCTATATCTCAGATAGTTAAGGGCAGTGCAGCCTGAAAATATAGCTAACGCTTTTATTTTCTACTAATAGGCAGTACTGCTCTTACGAAAAAACTTTATTGCACGGAGTATCTTGACATGAACAGCAACAGTATTAGCATGAACAGCGAGCAAAAATGTGCATTAGCACTGGGAGTCATCTTTACAATTCTAGGAATTGCTGGTTTCATCCCCGCCTTGATCAACCTGCCTACCGCAGGCATGGGAGCTAGCGTACCGATAGACACAAGTTCAATTCCGACTACCGGTGGGTCTAATTACATAGTTGCTTACCTGAGAGGGTTTGGCTATTTGTTTGGGCTCTTCCCGACCAACCTGCTTCACAATATGGTTCACTTGGCCATTGGCTGCTTTGGTCTGTTTTCGGCCACGGGTAAAGAGGGAGCATTTAGATACAATCGGTTCTTTGCCATTAGCTATTTGCTGCTTGCCATCATGGGGTTGATACCGCTCTCAAATACCCTCTTTGGCATCATGCCGATCTTTGGCAACAACGTTTGGTTCAACGCAGTAACAGGTGCGATCGCAGCTTACTTTGCCTTCGTCTGGCATCCTAGCCATCCCGAAGCAACGGCTCCTTCTACCCAGTAGGGTCTAGTCGCTCTGCCATCAGCGGTTGCTAAAAACTAGACTCTACAGGCGTCAGGTCTGACCCTAGGCGCACGGTAATTTTTGACCGTGCGCTTATTTGTACTAAATCCGCATCCCATAACCCCGATTCCCCTGCCCCTAGGCGGGTTTTTGCATTTTTTTGGCGATGTCGGCCAGGGTTTGGCGGGGCAGCAGCCGGGTGCCCAGGGACAGCAGCTTATTTTTGGTGCCGTGGACGGCGACGCGCTGGCCCTTTTCCATGGCGGCGTAGCCGTAGCGGGCCACCTCGGCGGCGGTGGGCATGGCGTCAATCGTAAACAGCTTGGCGTCGCTGGCCGCCGCCTGCTCCTGAAATTCTGACTGGGTGGGGCCGGGGCAGAGGGTGGTGGCGGTGAGGCCGGTGCCCTCTAGCTCTCCGGCCAGGGCCTCGGTGAACGACAGCACGTAGGCCTTGGTGGCGTAGTACACCGCCAGGTAGGGACCCGGCAAAAAGGCGGCCAGGGAGGCCACATTCAGCAGGCGGCCCTGGCCCTGGGCGATCATCCCCGGCAGGTAGAGCCGGGTGAGGTGGGTGAGGGCCACGATATTGAGCTGGAGCATGGCGTTTTGCCGCTGCCAGTTTGACTCGGCAAAGGCGGTCAGGTCGCCAAACCCAGCGTTGTTGACCAGGGCGTAGGGGACGATGCCCTGGGATTGGGTCCAGTCGAAAAACTGCTGGCGGGTGTCGGCCTCGGTGAGGTCGCCCCGGTAGGTGAGCACCTGAATGCCGTGGGCCGCCTCTAGCTCGGCCTTGAGCCCTAGCAGCGGATCTTCGCGGCGGGCCACCAGTACCAGATCGTGGCGGTGCTGGGCGCAGACTTTGGCCAGCTCGTAGCCAATGCCGCTGGAGGCCCCGGTGATCAAGATCGGCTTTGCCATGGTGTGCCCCTGGAGTGAGTCGGCTCGATTGTAGCGAATTGGCGGGGCGATTCCCCTTCTGGCTTGATTTTGGCCTGATTTTGGTTTGATTCTGGCGGTGGAGTCTGGCTGGCGTGGCTTGCTGGGAGGGCGTTTGAAAAGTGAGTCGCTGTAGCTTGAGTTACCTGTCGATCCCCCCTGCCCCCCTACCCTGCGGGAAGCCGCAAGCGTCTATAAAAAGGGGGGTAAAAGTCCCCCTTTTTTAAGGGGATTTAGGGGGATCGTCACTTCTGCTACAAGGAAGAGGACTTTTCAAACATCCTCTAAAGCGGGTTACTCGCCCTGCAACACCTCCTGGTAGTCTTCGGCTTTGAGCTTGCGCTCCATCAGGGCGGCGACGGCTTCTTCGGCGGAGATATCGCCCCTCAGCAACAGGTACACCTGCTGGGAAATCGGCACCGAAATGTCTTCCCGCTGGGCAATGTCGTGCAGCACGTAGGCGGTGTTGACTCCCTCAGCGGTGCTGCCCAGCTCATCGAGGATTTGTTCTAAAGACTTGCCCTGGGCCAGGCCGTAGCCCACCCGGTAGTTGCGGCTGAGCACGCTGGTGCAGGTGGCGAGCATGTCGCCCAGGCCCGAGAGGCCCAAAAAGGTTTCGGGCTGGCCGCCCAGGTGGGTGCCAATGCGCATCACCTCGGGCAGGGCGCGGGTGATCAGAGCCGAGCGGGCGTTGGACCCCAGCTCTAGCCCTTCGCAGACGCCGACTGCGATCGCAATCACATTCTTCAGCGTGCCGCCCAGCTCCGCCCCCAGCGGGTCGGTACTGCGGTAGGTGCGAAAGTTTTCTCCGGCAAACACGTGCTGCACGGCCTCGGCGGCGGTCTCGTTTTCGCAGGCGATCACCGTGGCGGCGGGCAAACCGGCCTCAATTTCCTTGGAGAGGTTGGGCCCCGAGAGCACGGCCACGGCATGGTTGGGGAAAGCCCGCTGAAAGATCACCGAGGGAGTGAGGGTGGTCTCGGGGTCGAGGCCCTTGGTGGCCGTGACGAATACCGTAGTTTCAGGAATATTCAGCCCCTGGAGCTGGTGAACCAGATCAGGCACCCCCTTCATGGAAATGGCCGACATGATCACCTGAGCCCCCTCGACCGCCTCCGCCAGGCACAGATCGCCGCTGCGCGACCACCTCCGCACCGTGTGGCCATTGCTGTTGGCAATGTGAGCCAGGGCGCTGCCCCAGGCCCCGGCACCGAGAATGGCGAGGGTGACCTGGCGGTGTTTGTAGTCTTCGAAGACTTGGTTGAGGGGTTGGGTGGTGGTGCGCATGGGAGTGGGTGTAGGGGAGTGATGGGGTGATGGGGTGGGAGTGGGAGTGATGGGGTAATGGGGGAGATGAGGAG
>DATIVG010000373.1:0-6858 GCA_035466075.1 Nodosilinea sp.
TTCGGCGGTTTTGACCTGAACCGTCATTGGGCGATCGCCCCGCTGAATTTTGAGCTGTAGCGCATCGCCAATTTTGGTGTTTTCCACCTTGATTTGCAGGGCGTCGGCGCTGCGTACGGGGGTGCTGTCGATCTGCAAAATCACGTCGCCCCGGCGCAGGCCCGCCTCGGCGGCAGGGGTGCCCTCCAGCACGCGAATGATCAGCACTCCATCCACCTCGGGCAGGTAGAGCCCGGAGTTGATGTCTTCGTTATTGCGCCGGGCCTGCTCGGGGGTGAGGTTGGCGATCTGCACGCCAATGTAGGGGTGGGCCACGGTTTCGCCCCGGGAGAGCATGTCCTTGACCTCCTTGGCCTTGTTGATGGGAATGGCAAAGCCAATCCCCATGGCGTCGGCGCGAATGGCGGTGTTGATGCCGATCACTTCCCCCCGCTGGTTGACCAGGGGCCCACCGGAGTTGCCGGGGTTGATGGCGGCATCGGTCTGGATAAATTCAAGGCGCTTGCCGGGAATGCCCACGGAGCTACTGGTGCGCTTGAGGGTGCTGACAATGCCCAGGGTGACGGTGTTGTCGAGGCCGAGGGGATTGCCCACGGCGATCGCCCAGTCGCCTACCTCGACCTGGTCGGAGTCGCCCAGGGCGGCCACGGGCAGCAGGTCGTCTTCGCCATCGTCAATTTTGACCACGGCCAGGTCGGTGACTTCGTCTACCCCTTCGACGATGGCGTCAAAGCTGCGACCGTCTTTGAGGGTGACCACCACCCGGTCGGCCCCGTTGACCACGTGGGCGTTGGTGAGAATGTTGCCGGTGTTGTCGATGATGAACCCTGAGCCCTGGCCGCGCAGCAGCTCTTCCTGGGGCTGGCGAGGAAAGCCGCCGCCAAAGAAATCGCGCAGAAAGGGGTCGTCGTAGAAGGGGTCGCGGGCCTGGCGGGTAATCGTCTTTTCGGTGTCGATGCGCACGACGGCAGGGCCGACCTGGCGCACGGCGGCGGCGACAAAACTCTCATTGCCAATGGCGGCGGCGGCAGGGGTTTGGGCATAGGCGGGAGGTGCGATCGCACCCCCCATCGCAATCACCGCTGCAAACACCATCGCCAGCAGCCGCCTTAGGGGTAGCCAAAATCCATCTTTCAAGGGAGCAAGCCTCTCAAACACAACGTCAATCTGCAACCGCCGGGGCGCAATCGCAGGGGGGGTAGTATCCCGTTGAATAATCAAAATTGTTCCACAACTGCCCACCCAGCGGGGGAGGGGGATACCGAACTTTGGGGTGGGCTAGGCCGAAGCCCAGGGCCCAGTACTCGATGAAATGAGCTAAATAAGGGCAGCTGGGGGGTGCGATCGCGCCCCACCAGCCGTTGCCAAACAGAAACAGCTCAGCGCTCCAAGGCCAAAGAACAGCTATCAGCCCAGTAAGCGAGTCACCGCCGCGCTGTATTCCTGATACGCCTTCACGCCGGTCAGGGTCTCCACTCGCTCGCCATCCTTAAAAAACATCACCGCCGGCAGCCCCTTCAGCGCAAAGCGTTTAGTAATCTGCCGGTTGGCCTCAAAATCGATCTTTCTCACCGCCACCGCCTCGCCGTAGGCCTCAGCCAGCCGATCGATCAGCGGCCCCACCTGTTTGCAAGAGCCGCACCACGAAGCCATACAATCCACCACCAGCCGCGATTCACGGGCTAACAGAGCATCCAGCTCAGCCTCGCTGTGAATCAACTTAGCTGCCCCAGCGTCCTCTTGCCCCAGCTGCGTCAGGCTCCACCCCACCTCCGCCACAGACAGGCTGCCGTTGATAGAAGCTAGCCTGGCCCGCTGCTGGTAATAGTCAATCAGCGGTTCCAGCCCTGCCTCAGCCTGCTCCAAACGACTGCGAATGGCTGAAATCGGCTGCTTTTCGCCACTTTCATTCAAAATTCTGATAATCAAAACGTCGGTCATCGCCTTGAGATAGGCCACCGTCGCCGCCGGTTGCCCCACCGCAGCCCACCAGTCATCAAAGGCCTGCGCCTGGGCCAGCGTGCGCGGAAACCCGGTCAATACCCAGCCTTTCAGCATCGTGTCCGGCTGCTCAAACCGCTTGCGCACCAGCTTGATCACCAGGGCATCCGGCACCGGCTCGCCCGCAGCCACGGAGCCCTGGGCCTCCACCCCAATCGCCGTTTCCTGGGCCACGGCCTCCCGCAGCAGCGTCCCCATATCTACGTAGGGCACCTGCCAACGCTCTGCCAGCGCCGCCGCCTGGGCCTTCACCCCTACCCCAGGCAGCCCCAAAAGGATCAGTTGCTTCGGTTGCATAAGCCAGCCATACCCTACTCCGCCGTACTGGGTAGAATACCAAAGGCCTCTGTCGGTGCCTACGCATCGGGTTCAATCGCGTCTGCACTGTTACAAACCTCGCCCCACGGCCCTGGGGCGCAAACGACCAGACAACTATTTCAGGCTTGACCTAGGAACCTTACTCAGCCGCCTCACCATCGCGGCGGCCAAGCTCGTACACGCCACAGCCAATCGCCGCAATCACCCCCAGGCTGACCGCCCAGCTACCCCCCAGCGACAGGGTCAGTCCCCAGTAAGCCAGTCCTCCCACCAACAAAAAGGGCACCACGCTTAGCAGCGATGCCGCCGGGGAGTCCTGCCCGAGCCAGCCTTCCAGGCTTGAAATCAAGCGCTCAGCCAGGGGCGAAAAAGCCCAGTAGAGGGCGATGGCCCAGAGTGCAGTGCCCGCCACCGTGGCGGTATCAACAGCAGCAGATAGTTGCGACAAAAAAACCACCGGAGTAACGCAAACCGAAGTAACCCAAGCTCTACCGCAAAGACGTCAGCAGCCTGTCTAGAGCTGGTCGCGATCGGGGCGATAGGGCGGCATACCCGGGTCGTTGCGGTAGCGGTCATTGTACTCACCGCGATTTTTTGGGGGTCTGCGGCGGCGCAGCCGCTCGTCGGCAGGGCGAGGGGAGCCGCCGTAGCTGTCTTGTCCGTAGGGGCTTTCCGGCGGGCGGTCCATCGGTCGATCCATGGGGCGGTTGCCCATCGGACGATCCATAGGCCGCTCGGGGGGGCGCTCGTCGGGCCGCATTGGCCGCCCGTCGCCGTACACATCGGCATTGTAGGGGGGGCGCTCCGGCTCACCGCGTCCTTCTAGCATCGGGCGCGGGCGATTGTAGGGATCCACCGGGCCGTAGTCTCGGCGATCGAGCTCAGCGCGCAGGTTAGTTCGGTTGTCGGGCGCGTAGGCCGGCGGTCTCCCGCCCCGGGGTGCCCGGTAGCCACCGCCGCCAAAGTCCCCCCCATCCCCCTGAAACCCGGCCCTAGGCAGGGGAGTTCTGGAGTTGATGTTCTGAATCATCAGCGACACCAGCATGCCCACCATCAGCATCTGCTGAAAAGAAGGAATGATGTCCATCGTCAGGTTGCCGAGCAAAAACACCCCTGACAGCAAAAACAAAATGGCATAGACCTTGTCGGAATCGCGCTCGTAGCCGGGCTTGAGCCGTTCTAAAAAAAACAGGGCTACACCGCAAATCACCATAAAGATGCCCAGCAGCAGGGGGACGGGGGTACCAAAATTCACGGCAAATTCCTTTTAGGCGATCGCCTCTGCCAACCGAACACGTTAATTCTAGCCGACTTAACGAAAAAATCGGGAACGCCCTAGGGGTTCCCGACCGCAGAACTATTCAAATCGAAACCTCAAGGTGAGACCTATGGCATGGGTAGCCAAGACCAGATCCTGGGACTACTGGCGCTGAATTTTATCCCGCTGGCTCACAAACACCAGAAACGCGGTGGCAGGAACGATGATGATCACGGCTCCGGCTAGCAGGCTCAGCAAAAAGTTGGTTAAAGACGGTGTCATATGCCCTTGTCCTGATAACGATTTAGACCAAATTGTTACTGATCATTATTGATCAACTTACGCCCGGTGCGCATCGCCCTACCCCGCCGATCGACGAAATCTTCCTCCCCGCACCCCCCGCCCTGTTTGATCAGGACGGCTCTAAGTCCAGGCGGCCTGGGCGTAGGGCCGAGGGAATCGGTCAAAGAAAGCTTTAGAATTGTACACACTACAACCGCGTACTCAGGAGAGCCCCCATGACCGCCACCCAAGTGCTGAACCTAGCCGTGAGCCTGGGGCTGGGGCTGATGACCCTGTTGTTTATCTTTCGCATTGTGCTCACCTGGTATCCCCAGGCCGACCTATCCAAACTGCCGTTTTCCCTGGTGGCCTGGCCCACCGAGCCGCTGCTCATTCCCATGCGCAAGGTGGCACCCCCCATTGGCGGTGTCGATATCGCCCCGGTGATCTGGGTGGGCATTGTGACCCTGCTGCGCGAGCTGCTGGTTGGGCAGCAGGGTTTGCTGCGGATGCTGAGCTAACCTTCTGCATCGCTCCAGGGTGAAGAAATGTCGAGCAGGCAGCCGTTGGGGTCAACGGTCAGAAAACGTCTCTGACCGTAAAACTCGTTCTTGGGTTCTTGTACGATGCTCAATTGCATCGCCTTAGCCTGCTCATAGACAGCATCCACATCGTCTACGACAAAGGTGACGTACATGCCAGTGGGCGCAAAACGGTACCGTTCCGGAACCAGTTCGTGATCGCGCTGGATAATGCCAAACTCGATCCCAGTATTGGTTGGGCACCGCAGCTGCACGTACCAATCGCTGTCGTAGTTGACCTCAAACCCCAACAGAGCGATATAGAACTCTCGGCTCTCAGCCAGATGGTCTGAGCAGATATTGGTCACAATACGGCTAAAACTCATGGCACTGCATGGCACTGCAACGATGCAATCGGGGCAATCGGGTCTAGTGGCCAGCCTAAACCAGGCTTAGGGCGTTGCCATCATCTCAGCGACAAAGTTGGTGTAGACATCGCCGCTGAGAAAGTTGGCATTCTCCAGCACCTTTTGGTGAAAGCCGATGGTGGTGGGCAGCCCGGTAATCGCGCATTCTCGCAGGGCGCGGCGCATGCGGCGAATGGCGGTGGGGCGGTCTGGGCCCCAGACGATCAGCTTGCCCACCAGCGAGTCGTAGTAGGGCGGAATTTCGTAGTCGGTGTACACGTGGGAGTCCATGCGTACACCCATGCCGCCGGGGGCCAGGTAGCCGCTGATGCGACCGGGGTTGGGGCGGAAGTTATGGTCGGGATCTTCGGCGTTGATGCGGCACTCAATGGCGTGGCCGCGAATTTGGATTTCTGACTGGGTGAAGGGGAGCTTTTCGCCCTGGGCGATGGTGAGCTGAGCGGCGATGAGATCAATGCCCGTAATCATCTCGGTAACCGGGTGCTCAACCTGAATGCGGGTATTCATCTCCATGAAGTAAAAGTTGCCCTGGCTATCGACCAGAAACTCCACGGTACCGGCCCCTACGTAGTTGATCGATTGAGCCGCGAGCACCGCTGCTTCTCCCATTTTGCGGCGCTGCTCTGAGGTCAACTTGGGGCTGGGGGCTTCTTCTAGGAGCTTTTGGTGACGCCGCTGAATAGAGCAGTCGCGTTCGCCCAGGTGCACTACGTTGCCGTGGCTGTCGGCCAAAATCTGAAACTCAATGTGGCGGGGCCGGTCGATAAATTTTTCCATGTAGACGCCGGGGTTGCCGAAGGCGGCCTGGGCTTCCCCCTGGGCGGCCATAAAGGCTTTGATCAGATCGGCCTCGCTGTGCACCAGGCGCATACCACGACCGCCACCCCCGGCGGTGGCTTTGATCATGACCGGGTAGCCGATTTCGCTGGCTACGGCGTAGGCTTCGGCTTCGTCGGTGAGCAGACCACCGCTGCCGGGCACCGTGGGCACGCCGACTTTTTGCATGGTGTCTTTGGCGGTGGATTTATCGCCCATTTTACGAATGGAGTCGGGGGAGGGGCCGACAAAGACGATTTGGTGGTCGGCGCAGATTTCGGCAAAGCGGGCGTTTTCGGCTAGGAACCCGTAGCCGGGGTGGATAGCGCTGGCGTTGCGGGTGAGGGCAGCGGCAATGATGTTGGGGATGTTGAGGTAGCTTTTTTGGCTGGGCGCTTCGCCAATGCAGACGGCTTCGTCGGCCAACTGCACGTGGAGCGCGTGGCGATCGACGGTGGAGTGAACCGCAACGGTAGCTATGCCCATTTCTTCGCAGGTACGGAGGATGCGCAGCGCAATTTCTCCCCGGTTAGCAATCAAAATTTTAGAAAAGCGCATGTATGTAGGGCAAATAGCAACAGACCATTGGGATTTTGGTGCCACAGCTCAGCCAGACTACCCCAGCCCTCTGCCGCAACCGACCACAACCAGCATCATACGACGGTTGCTGATCCTATCACGGGGGTGGAGGTATAAATATTGTGGGTAGGGTCTTGCAAAGGGGCCGTTATGGTTTACTCTTATATATCTGAGCTTGCGCTGGGTCACTAATTGCCTCAAAGATGCCCCACGGGCGCAGTTCAGGATATCACCAGCGGATGTGGTGGAATTGGTAGACACGCACGCTTGAGGGGCGTGTGGCTCACGCTGTGCGAGTTCGAGTCTCGCCATCCGCATGAATTGGAACAAGCTAGGGTGCTCAGTGGCGCATCGGTGAAGCCGATCCACGAGAGCCGATCGGCCAACGTCTCTAGATACCAGTACATGGCACGGCTCTGATTGGGGCGGTGCCGGGGCGGATTGGCCAGGTGATGATGGGCCGAACCGATCTGGGCGAGTTCATTAGCTGTACTGGGGCATTGCTTCCTGGGGGAGCAATGTGGCCAACCTGCTCGATGGGGGTGGGGCGATCTGCCCTTGCCTCAACTAAAAAACGGCGTTTCGGGCCCCATCCTTCCTATACTGATACCTTGGTGCCCGTTTGCTTTCAGCCACCAAGGAGTCTCATGTCTGT
>DATIVG010000374.1:0-26443 GCA_035466075.1 Nodosilinea sp.
GGGCTAGGCCAAAAATGCCACCAGGGCCTGGAGATTGTCCCAGGCGGCACCGCTGGCCAAAATTTCCCTGGCCAGGGTGATGCCTTGGGCCAGGGCAGCCTCCAGGCTGTCGCCGGTCACCCGTTCGCCGACCTTCAGGGCCAGGGCGGCATTCAGGGCCACCACATCCTGCTGGGCCGGGGTGCCTTTGCCCTGGAGAATTGCCGTCATAATCGCCACATTCTCCTCGATTTCGCCGCCGCGCAGGGCGCTGAGGGGGGCCGTGGTCAGGCCAAAGGCCTGGGGATCGATCACGGCGCTGGTGACCTGGCCATTTTCGACCACGGACAGGTCGGTTTTGTCGCCCAGGCCCGCCTCATCGAGCCGTTCGCGGCCGTGGAGCACGATAGCCTGGGGAATGCCCAGCTGGTTGAGCGCCTCGGCCATGGGGGCGACCACCGCCGAGTCGTAGACGCCGATTACCTGGCCGGTGGGTTGCAGGGGGTTGACCAGCGGTCCCAGCAGGTTGAACACCGTGCGCACCTTGAGGGTGCTGCGCAGGGGGGCCACCGCTTTCATGGCCGGGTGCCAGCCGCGGGCAAAGAGAAAGGTGACGCCGACGGCCTCCAGGGCCGCCTTGACCTGCTCGGGGGTGGCCCCGAGGTTGACGCCCAGGGCTTCGAGCACGTCGGCGGAGCCCACCTTGCTGGAGGCCGAGCGGTTGCCGTGCTTGGCGACCCGCACCCCCGCCGCCGCCGCCACAAAGGCCACGCAGGTAGAAATATTAAAGGTGTGGGCCCCATCGCCACCGGTGCCGCAGGTGTCGATGCAGGGGGTGGGGTGGTGGATTTTGCCTTCACCGCCGAGGGATTGCCCCTGGAGCACCCGCGCCATGCCCGCCAGCTCGTCGGCGGAAACGCCCTTGGCCTGGAGTGCCGCCAGCAGCCCGCCCGACACCACCTCGGGAATGGCTTCGCTGAGCCAGCCGCGCATCAGTGTTTCGGCCTGCTCCTGGCTGAGCGATTCGCCGAGAATTAAACGCTGCAAGAGGGCTGACCAGTCTGGGCTGGGGGCGGTGGGCATGGCTTGGGTCACAGCGGCAAACTCCTGGAAATGGCGACAAAGGCTAGGATTAGCCCTCCTATTTTCTCCCAGAATGTTCCTTTGGCGCGGGGGCAGAGGGGAGAGGTGCGATCGCACCCCCCATAAACCACCCCAGGGAGGACGGCTGCTGGCCCGGCCATCGTTTAAGTTGTGATCTAAGGAATCTAGAGCGAAGCCAAGGGGAACCCAATTGCAGTTCATTCGGTCTAAAGCCCAAGCGCACCGATCCCTTGGTGCCGCTCAACCCCATTCACCTAGGGAGAATAACCATGGCGACTCGTTCTGCAGAAGCAATTCTGGACCTGGCCGCAATTTCTCCTGGAATCGATCACTACTTTGCTGGATTTAACGCCGAAGACCACCGCGCGGTGGCCAACCTGTTTGAGCCCGACGGCGTGCTGCTGGCCCCCTTTGAAGACCCCATTGTGGGCCCTGAGGCCATCTACACCTACCTGCACGCCGAAGCGGTGAACATGCAGGCTACACCGCTGGAGGTGGAGGCCGCCCCCGCCGCCGCCGACGGCACCCGGCAGGTGGTGGTCAAGGGGCAGGTGAAGACTCTGTTGTTTACCGTCAGCGTGCGCTGGACCTTTGTGCTAACGGCGGCAGATACCCTGCAATCCACGGAGATCAAGCTGCTGGCCTCGCTGCAAGAGCTGATGCAGTTTGACCGCAGCTGAGCGCCAAACCAAGGGCTAACGACGGCCCATTGCCGAGCCGTTGCCGAGCCGGATCCCTGGCGAGTCAGCCACCCCAGGCGGCCTAGGCGGCCCTGGGTACGGCGGTCTGCCCCCAGGCGGCGGTGAGCAGCGAGCGGCCCAGGTTGAGATGCCCAGGGGCGCACTGCCAGTCGGGGTGGGCGGTAAACAGCAGCGACTCCAGCGCTTCGGCATCGAACAGGTGCCACACCTCGGCCCCGGTGGAGGTATCTGCGATCGCATAGCAGTTCTTGGCAACGCAGTGAATGGTGATGCGATCGCTGAGCCCGGCGGGCAGGGTCAACTCCTGACCGATGGTCAACTGTCTGAAGTTAGCCATCGCTTGCTTAAACGCCTCTACCGTCTGAGTCGCCAGCCCTGAGAGCACCCGCAGCGAGCGCTGGTCGCCATTGACGTAGATCCAGTAGCGGCGCAGGGGGTCAATGCCCTTCAGCCAGGGAGATTCGTCATCGAGGCGATACCGGCAGGCTAAAGACAGCTCAGAGAACATGACGCCACCAGGGGTGCTAAGCAACACCCCTAGCATCGTGTAAATACCCAGGCCTGCTCAATGGGGTGCAATAAATATACAGAAAACTGATAGGAGACTTCACGTTTGTTGATGTAGCCAGGATCGCTTTGGTGAGGGGGTCAAGGCAGACTTCAAAGCGTTTGCAGGTTTGAAGGTTTTGATTGGGAATCACTCTGCCAGGTTTAGGCTCAGACGGCTGCCGTAGGTCAGGGTGAAGGTGGGTGGAGGTGCCCGCATCAGCTGCTCGGCCTGTAGGTTTGAGGCTTGATAGGTTGCAGCCCTAGTCGGTGAATGTGCGGTCCACGGTTGCCGCCGTGGGGGCGGCCAGCAGCAGCGGCAAAATCAGCTGCTGGGCCTGGGGCATTTGCCCGTAGGTAAACCCATGGGGAATCGGCCCCAGGCGGGCACAGAGCTGCTCAAAGGCGTAGGGGCTGCCGTACACCACCACCCCGCGCAGCAGGTCGGCGGCCTTTAGGGCCTCTAGCCAGGCGGTGGCCAGGTGCAGTAGCGGGGCCGAGCCGCGAAAGGGGTTGCCCCGCACAAACACCTGCACCAGACTGGGGCGCAGGTCGCCCTGGGGCCAGCGCTGGCAGCCCTGGGTGTCGAGCAGTTGAAACTGGTAGTGGTGCTGTGTGGGCCAGACCAGGGCGGCGGCGGTGCGGTCTAGCACACGGCAGTCTACGGCGTCATCGACCATTACCAGGTTGTGGCCAGGCGCGTGGCTGGGGCAGGGGGCGATCTGGCCCCGCACCGTCATCGACTGGCTGAGCATATCGGCGGCCAGCTGGCGGGTAGCGGGCTGGGCCACGGCGTTGAGCTGTAGCGGCGGGGGCGGCAGGTGCTCCCAGGCGTGGCTGGCCCCGTCGGGCAGCAGGGCGGGGGCGGCCTTTTGCTTGGCCCGCCAGAGGCGCTCTACGCTAGCCAAAATGCGCTCTGGGGCAAGGCGCCCCCGGTTGACCGCCTCGACGACGGCGGCAATCACCCCCTCCGGGTCGCCGGGCATGAGCAGCACATCGGCCCCGGCTTCGACCGCCAGCACGGCGGCCTCGTAGGGGCCGTAGGTGTTGGCAATGGCCCCCATCACCAGCGCATCGGTGACAATCAGGCCGTCAAAGCCCAGGCGCTGGCGCAGCAGCCCGGTGAGGGTGGGAGCCGACAGGGTGGCGGGGTGGCGGCGGTCGAGGGCGGGCACTTGCAGGTGGGCGGTCATCACCGCATCGACCCCAGCCGCGATCGCAGCTCGAAAGGGGGCAAGCTCCAGCGCCTCCAGACGAGCCAGATCGTGGGGCAGCACCGGCAGCTCCAGGTGGGAGTCGGTGTCGGTGTCGCCGTGGCCCGGAAAATGCTTGGCCGTCGTCAACACCGGCTGGGTCTGGGCTCCCCGCAAAAACGCCTGGGTGAGGGCGCAGACCTGATCTCGATCGGCCCCAAAGGCCCGCACATTGATCACCGGGTTGTGGGGGTTGTTGTTGATATCCACCACCGGGGCCAGCACCCAGTTGAGGCCCAGGGCCAGGGCCTCGGCGGCGGTGGCCGCCCCAAAGGCCTCGGCGTAGGCCAGGGCGGTGGCCCGGTCGCGCTGAGCCACCGCCGCCAGCGCCATCGGCGGCGGAAACCAGGTGGCCCCGCTAAACCGCTGGCCCACCCCTTCTTCCACATCGGCCGCAATCAGCAGGGGAATGGCGGCCTCGGCCTGGAGAGCCTGGGTTTTGAGCCCCACTTCGGCGGCGCTGCCCCCCAGCAAAATCACCCCGCCCACGCCCAGCTCTTGCACGTAGCGGGTGAGGGTGGCGCGGTCGGCCTCCCAGGCGGGGTAGCGAATTTCGTGGTCAAACAGGTGGCCCGAGGCCCGCACCACCACCAGCTGGGCCACCTGCTCGGCTAGAGCAAGACTGTCGGGCTGGGGCAGACGGGCGGTGGCCAGGGCCTGGCTCACTCGGCTTCATCCTCGGCGGCCAGGGCTGAGTCGAGCGCGGTAATCCCCGCCCCATGCCCGGCACTATCCCCATAGCCATCTTCAACGCTATCCCCAGGGCTGTCCTGGGGGGCGTCTTCAAAAAACTCGTCGGTGATGCCCTTTTCGGCCCGCTCCTGGCTGAGCTGGTTGATCAGCGACAGCACTCGGGTGCCGCGCTCAACGCCCAGATCTTCTCTAAAGATGATTTCGGGGGTGCGCCGCAGCCGCAGCCGCTGGCCCAGCTCGCTGCGCACAAAACCCGTGGCGGCCTTGAGGCCCTCCATGGTTTCGGCGCGGGCCTCGTCGGTGCCGTAGATGCTGACAAATACCTTGGCGTGCTGAAGATCGCCCGACACATCCACATCGGTGACGCTGACCATGCCCGCCCCCACCCGGTCATCTTTGATGTCTAGCATCAGCATTTGGCTGACTTCGCGCTTGATCAGCGAGGCCACCCGTTCCATGCGCCGACTGTTTGCCATAGGTCTGTGCTCCTGATTGTAGGGTGGTGGGCCCAGGGGTGAAGCTGGGGAATGAGGCCCAGGGGTGAAGCTGGGGGAATGGGGCCGAGGGAGTGGGGTTGTAAAGGGTAGAAGGGGAACGGGGATCGGAATGCGGCGCTACCCCAGCTCTAGCATGGCCCGCAGGGTAAAGGTGAGAAACAAAAACCCGGCCACCACGGCACCCACCAGGGCGATGGCGGTGGTGGGTCGCTGCATCAGCGGCACCAGGGGCTGCACGGCACTGTACAAAATGCCCAGGGTGAAGGAGATGAAGTAGCGGGGGTAGCGAAAAACGTTCTCAAAAAATTCTTTCATGGCGGCGGGGGGCGTGAGGGGCCAGGCGAAAAGTCTGTGGCACCCTGGCTCAGGGTGAGGGGTCAGGACTTGGGAGCTCAAGACCGATCGGTCAAGACGTCGTGGGCCAGGATTCAGCAATCCGAGATTTAAATACGTTCTACATCCTAACCCACGATAAAACCCTGTGGCCGAGGCGTTTCCGCTGGGCGAGGCTTTGCTATAGTTGGGGCGTTGGGCAAAGAGTACATTTGATCTTAGGCAATTCAGTGACAGCGGCAGTCTCGGCACCGACCTCTCTTCACCCGCGCCCCTTTCTCAAGTGGGCGGGGGGCAAAGGCCGCTTGCTCAGCCAGTATGAGCCGTTTTTTCCGGCCCAGATCGACACCTACTACGAGCCGTTTTTGGGCGGCGGGGCGGTGTTTTTTCACCTGGCGGGGCGGGTGCGGCGGGCGGTGCTGGGGGATATTAACCCGGAGCTGGTAAATGTCTACCGCTGCGTGCGCGACGAGGTGGAGGCGCTGATTCGCCACCTGCGGGAGCACCAGCGGTGGCACAGCCCCGACTACTACTACCAGGTGCGCCAGCGGCAGGGGCGATCGCCGGTGGAGCGGGCGGCCCGGCTGATCTACCTCAACAAGACCTGCTACAACGGCCTCTACCGCGAAAATTCCCAGGGCCATTTCAACGTACCGGTGGGCAAGTACAAAAACCCGGCCATCTGCGACCCCTCGCTGCTGCGGGCGGCCTCGGCGGCGCTGCAAATTGCTGAGATCCAGACGTTTCCGTTTGAGCACCTGCGATCGCACCCGTTCTCGCCGCAGGATTTTGTCTACTTTGACCCGCCCTACCACCCGATCAGCGCCACCAGCAGCTTTACGGGCTACAGCCGCTACGGCTTTACCAGCGCCGATCAGGAGCGCCTGGCGGAGGTGTTTGCCGCCCTGGCCGCCCAGGGGCTGGGGGTGATGCTGTCGAACTCCGACTGCGAGTTTATTCGGGAGCTGTACTCGGGGTTTAGCCTGCACGCTATTTTGGCGGCGCGGGCGATCAACTCGCGGGCTGGGTGCCGCGGCAAGATCAACGAACTTTTAATTACCGCCTGAGGTAGCCCCCAGACGGATGCCTTCTGCCTCCAGATCGGCTATCAGAGGGATAGGGCAGCTGGGCCATTCACCCTGGGGTGGGCGGCCCTGGGCCTGCTATTTTCCCTACCAGCGCGAGAGGCTACCCCCGTGACCACTACCCCACCCCCCCCGTCAGAAACCACCGATGCGGCCCGCGACACCTTTCAGGCGGTGACCCAGGTGATGCAGGCGGTGGTCACTGTGCTCGACGACGCTACAGCGGCCACCGGCAACGCGATGGTCTCCAAGTTTCAGCCCATTTTTGAGCCGGTGACCAAGACCGTGGGCAGCGTGGTAGGCCCGATCGCGGGCCTGCCGATGATTCAGTTTGCCACCGCCCTGCCGGGGATGAAGTGGCTGCTGGCCGCCCTGGGCCAGGTAAATGTAGAGTCGGTGCGATCGCAGGTGGACGAGCTACGATTGCAGTACCCCGAAGACAGCCGGCGGGCCCTGGCCCAGTGGGTCATGGCCGAAACTGCCCTCAAGGCGGCGGGGGTGGGCCTGGCCACCAACATTGCGCCGCCCATCGCCATCGCCCTCACCCTGGTGGATATCGGCGCGGTGGCGGCCCTCCAGGCCAACATGATCTACCGCATCGCCACCATCTACGGCTACTCGCCCACCGACCACGACCGCCGGGGCGAGGTGCTGGCGGTGTGGCTGCTGTCATCGACCACCGCCGGGGTGGTCAAATCGGGGCTCAGCATCGCCGAGTGGATTCCCGGTGTGGGGGCGGTGCTGGGCATTGCCACCGACGCCAGCTTGATCTATAGCGTCGGCTACTTCGCCTGCCGCTACTACGAAACCAAACGCTCTGCCCCCACGGAGATCACCACGCCTACGGAGCCCATCGCCTAGCTCTGCCTTGGATGTGTAGCTGTCGTCAGTCTGGGTAGGACAATGCCGCTAAAGCGTTTGAAGGTTTGAAAGTGCGAAGGTTTTTGGGTGTTCTGACAGGTGACTAATAGCTGCAATCACTCTGGTTAGACCATCTCTCTGTCAACGTTAGAACGTTCTAACTTTCCAACGTTCTAACTTTCCAACGTTTCCAAAACCCTTGACCGCCCCAGTACAAAAGACCTATCTCAACAAATCAAACAGACCGTCATCGATCTCGTAGCCCAGCATTTGGGTCATAAACTTCAGCCGGGTGTGGTTGGTCAGGCCCTGGGACTTTTGCCAGGCTGCGATCGCAAAAATTTTCGCCATCATAAAAATCTCCAGCCCCTCCGGGTTGTAGCGAATGCCCTCGGTGGGGCTGAACTGGTGGGGCACCAGCATGGCGGCGTAGCGGCCCAGCTCGCCCGCCTCCCAGTCGAGGGCCAGGGGCAGCCAGGGGTACACCGTATCCAGCCGAATAAACCACAGCCGCACCTCCGGCAGCTCCGACAGCTCCCTGGGGTCGGTGGGGTCGCGGCTGATGTCAATGGCAAAACTCAGGGCAGCCTCGCCGTGCAGCAGTTTGCCCGCCGCCAGCAGCGGCTCAATCACCGCCTGGGCCGGGGTCAAATCCAGCGTTTGCAGGTGCGTCTCTTGCAGGGTAATGGTCTGGGCCATGGCGGCAACTACCGGGAAATCTACAGCCCATTGTCGCAGAGGGTGGCCAGCTCCAACCGATTTTCCTGCGCCGGGCCAGGAAATGGGGAAAGCCCCGCCCGACAGCCCCCGATAGGCCTCTTTTTGCCGGGCAGTTTGTTAGGGAAATTTGATAATTGCGGCCCGCTGGGGTGGGCCCTGCACCCCGGTGCGATGCGTACCGCAAATACACTGTGGTACCCCTCCGCTAAACCTGCTAAAGGTCGATAACAGCCCCTGTTACTGACGTATCTGGGCGCGTCCCCGGTGATCAGTATCACCCTATGCCTTCCGCAAAATCACGGCCATTCATCAGGAGGGGTCACACTTCACACAAACTTGATACGGCTACATTAGAACTTAACCGCTGGTCATCTATCCCAAGACATGCCTTCTCCCCCTCCCCCAGAAACGCAGCCAGAAACACAGCAGTTTAACCACGATGTACAGCTTTTGCTCCGGCCCAACAACCCCCACGCGCGGTCGCTTCTGGCCTTTATCAAGCGCACCATCTACCAGTTTGAGCTGCACGGCCACCTGACCGAAACCGATGTTTTCATCGATGCCTACCTGCGGGGGGTGCGCTATACCCAGCACACCCAGACCCCCATTCGCCAACCCCAGGCCTGGATTCGCCGCACCGCCTACAACATCATTCGCGAACGCCAGCGCGATCGCCAGCGCTACTCAGCCGTCGCCTTCGACGAGCTGCTTGAGCCCCACGCCGAAGCCGCCGCCGCCCGGCCCGAGTTTAGCCCCGACGAGCATTTCTGTGATCAGGCCTTTGGGGCGGTGCTGGCGGCTCTGGGGTCGCTGCCCAGCCGCGATCGCACCTTAATTGAGTGGAAATTCATCGAAGGCCTCACCTGGCAGGAGGTGCAAACCCGGCTCAGCGACCAGGGAGAACCCCCCACCTCCCAGGCGGCCCTGCGCAAACGGGGCCAGCGTGCCCTGGAGCGCCTGCGCCAGAACTACCACAGCTTCAGCGGCGAAACCATGATCCCCGCCCCCGCCCCCGACGCCCCCCAGCACCCCGGCTAGCCTGCCGAGGTGTTTTTAATAGTTAGCCACCGTCACCGGCCCAGCCGCGAGTCTCCCCCCCTGGCGGCCCCGGCCTCGGCCCCGACAGCAATGGCGATAGCAATGGCGATGGCCGGGTCACCATCTCCGCCGGGAATAATAAACTGAATCTGGGGAGTAAACTTAATCCAAGTACCCAGGGTGGATCCTCCAGAGAGGCGATAACTAGACATGATCTGAGTTTGGTCGTCGGCATGCCCCGCGCCACCAGCCGCCGTCTAAACTTGGTGAAACATTGGGATGACATGGCCAATACCGCTAGCCCGACCGATCCGCTATCCCCAACCCGCCCTGGCGACGGTTCCCAGCTTGAGTCTGTGGCCTCGGCTCCAGGGTTTACGCTCAGGTTTTGGGGCGTGCGCGGCAACATTCCCGCCCCCGGAGCCGACACGGTGCGCTACGGCGGCAATACCGCCTGCGTTGAGGTCTTAGTCGGGGGTCAGCGGCTGATTTTTGATGGCGGTACGGGGCTGCGCGTGCTGGGCCGCCATCTCATGGGGCAAGCGCAGCCGGTGGCGGCGCACCTGTTTTTCACCCACACCCACTGGGATCGCATCCAGGGCTTTCCGTTTTTCACCCCCGCCTTTGCCCCTACCACCTGTCTCGATATCTACGGTGCCCCCGCCCTCAACGGGGCCTCCATCAAGCAGCGCCTGATGGATCAAATGCTGCGCCCCA
This sequence comes from Nodosilinea sp., assembly GCA_035466075.1. GTDB lineage: Bacteria > Cyanobacteriota > Cyanobacteriia > Phormidesmidales > Phormidesmidaceae > Nodosilinea. The sequence goes on from DATIVG010000374.1 coordinate 9,528, forward strand.
ACTTCTTTAAGCCGCTGCAAACCATGGCGGCCACCATGACCTTCCACAACATTGCCCCCGGCGAGAGCATTGCCCTGGGCGATGTTTTAGTCGAGCCCTGGAGCCTCAACCGCCACACCAGCGCCCTGGGCTACCGGGTCAGCTGGGGCCCCCACGTGCTGGTCTACGCCACCGATACCGACCCCACCCAGACCAGCCTCGACCCCAACCTGCTGCTGCTGGCCGAGGGTGCCGATGTGCTGATTTTTGACGGCACCTACGCCGATGCCAACTATTCTGACCCCAACAGCGCCGGGCTGGCCCCCTGGAATCTGGGCATTGAGGTGGCCAGGGCTAGCGGGGTGAAACACCTGGTGCTGTTTCACCACAACCCCTGCCACAGCGACGAGCAGCTCGATCAGCTAGAGCGCCAGGTGCAGATCAGCTTTGCCAATGCCCGCCTGGCCCAGGAGGGCATGACGGTGGATCTAGCGGCTAGCTAGCCTGGCCCCTGGCCCCGTTGCATAGGGAGTTGCTGAGCGCAGGTGTGCATCAAAAAATTAATGCTTCTGGTAGGGGCAAACAGCCGTTTACCCCGCCCAATTCAGGCCTTGGTTCAGCAGCGCCTTTAATCGCTCTTGCCGCCGACGCCTCCAGTGCTGGGGCACTAGATCGGCTGGAGCAGGTCTCCCCGCACCCAGCCGGTGGTCTCCTGGTAGATCACCTGGTACCAGATAAAGTCATCTTGAGGGTTACCCACCCGGTCTAGCACATCGACCACTTCGCGACGGCGGGCGAGGCCGACAATGTCGCTGCCCAACCGCGGGGCCGAGCGCAGGCGGGCGGCTTCGGCGGAGAGCACAAGGGCCGGGGTGCCTGGAGCAAAGTTGTTGCCCCGAAAGTCGGCGGAGCCCGAGGGCACGCCCACCACCGCGTTGGTGCCAGGTTCCTTGAGCACTACACTGCCGTCGGCGGCCACAATTTCGAGCTCAGTGGCACCGGTGACATTGAGGCGGGCAAACCGCTCGGCCTCGCCCCCGGCCTGGTAAACGGTTTGGTTGCGGGAGCTGGGCACCAGCTGGGTGGGGGCGCTGCGCAGCTCCACGACGTCGGTGGCCTTGTTGTAGAGGTTCATAAACAGGTTGCTGCCGCTGCGGTAGACCCGTACCGCCATGGAGGCCGTCTCAAAATACAGCACGGTTTCGACGGTGCCCGCCTGGGCTAGCCAGGTGTCGGGCACGGCCGCCGCTGCCCCCGCTGCGACCTCCTGGGCAGCTAGAGCAGGTGCGGCCACCAGCAACGCCAGGGGTGTCAACGCCAGCCAAACATGGTGAAAAACCCGATTCATAGGAGCAATGACCTGAACGCTACAGAAACAGAGAGCCTGGGCCAATCAAATAGAGCCGACAGATAGATCTGGCCAATGGAGATCCAGGCAACCGCCAGACTTAAGCGTAACCTTACTGCAAAATGCTGAACTGTAAACGGCGAGCAGCTAGACGCGATAGCCCGCCGGTGGGTACAGCCGCAGCTGCTGGGGCGGTACCGCAATGTTGACCCGACGACCCACTGCGATCGCACCCTTCACCGGCTGCCGAGCATAGAGCAGCTGCCCCGAGGCCGTCTCCAAACAGTACTTATATTCCCGACCCAAAAACTGGCGATCGCGCACCACCGCCGCACCATCGCCATCCTCTACCAGAGCCATATCCTCCTGGCGCACCATCAGCTCAGCCTGGGCAGCGCCCGCCGGCGCTTCAACACCAAAGCAGCCCACCTCGGTCTGCCACCCCTGGGGGCTGGGGCGGGCCGGCAAAAAGTTGGCCTGGGTCACAAACTCCGCCACAAACCGCGAGGCGGGCTGGCCGTAGACCGCCTCCGGCGTATCGATCTGCTCCAGACGGCCCCGGTGCATCACCGCCACGCGATCGGCCAGGGCCAGCGCCTCCTCCTGATCGTGGGTGACAAACACCCCCGACGCCCCCACCTGCCGCAGCACAGCCCGCACCTCCTGGCGCAGGTAGAGGCGCACCTGCACATCCAAATTGCTAAAGGGCTCATCCAGCAAAATAATCGCCGGACGCGGCGCCAGGGCGCGAGCCAACGCCACCCGCTGCTGCTGCCCCCCCGACAGTTCATGGGGGTAGCGGTGCTTTAGCCCCTCCAAACCCACCAGGGCAATCGCCGCCTCAGTCTGTTTTTGCAGCTCTATCCCCGCCAGCGCCCCGCGAGATGAGCGGCCCTGGAGCCCAAAGGCCACATTCTTCTCCACCGTCAGGTGGGGAAACAGCGCATAGTCCTGGAACACCATGCCCACATCGCGGCGCTCGGGCGGCAGCCACGCGGCCCCGCCGATCGGGTGGCTACCCAGGTAGAGGGTGCCATCATCCGGTTTCTCAAACCCGGCAATGAGTCGCAGCAGCGTGGTTTTGCCGCAGCCCGACGGCCCCAGCAGCCCCAAGATCTCCCCCTCACCCAGGGTGAGGCTCACCCCATCTACGGCGGGAGAAGGCTGAGCCGGGTAGCGCTTGGTAACGGCATCAAGGCGAAGAACATCCGGTGGGGTCATAACCTGGGCAATAAAACACTGACGCAGCCGCCCTCAACACCGCCCTCCCTGGGGTCACGCTATTGAAAATGCCGCTCATTAACTATATCGTCTGCCGCACCCGCCCCAAGCCCCCGCCCATCCCAACCGCACAGCCTAACTCCCCCACTCCATCACTCCTGCACTCCCCATTCCCCCATTCCCCGAGATCTCAAGCCCGGCTGTTATCAAAACTGGCTGTCAACCAGCCCCCATCTGTAGCGCAGTGCCAATGGTCCAGGCATCGACCAGCAGCAGCAGCAGGGTAAACAGCAGCAAAATCAGGTACATCCAGGGCTGGGCCAGGGGTCTGACATCCCGGGTGTCGAGGCCGGTGTAGGTTTCCACCAACCCCACCAGCCGCGCAAACCCCGCTACCCGCATGGGCAGCAGGTAGGCCCGCTGATCGGCCCCCACAAAGTAGTAGACCAGGCCGCCCTGGCCAGTCGAGCGGGGTTTGAGCGCCTGGGCATCGGCCCAGGGCAGCCGCCAGCCGCCGCGAAATAGCCAGCGAATCCAGACCGGGTAGACCACCTGAATGGCCTCGCTGTCGATCTCCACCCGCTGGCCAAGGGCACCGTAGAGGCCCAGACCACCCAGGGCAATGCCCGCCACCAGCAGCCCAGGGGAAACCGTCGCCGCCGTGGCCTGGGCCAAAAAAGGCAGCGGCCCCAACAGCGCCAGATAGAGCAGCAGCAGCGTGAGACGGATGAGCGGCGAGATATGAAAAACCTGGCGATTTTCCCCAACAGGAGGCGGAAAAGCGGCCATAGCCAGGTCAGCAGGATCGGCGGCAGGGGTTGAAAACTCAGCCATAGGAGATTCGCAAGGGATGTTTTTGGCGCAGCAAAAAATGTCGCTAGTGCTCTGTCAAACCTAAATGGGTAGGTTGGGTGGCGCGACAGCAGAACCCAACAAAACAAGCTCTGACGTTGGGTAACCCGGCGTTTCACCCAACCGACGAGAACCCTAATTTCTACTGTTGACGCTGCCCTGGCCCGCAGAGCTAGCTCAAAGATAGGTGCCTATGTATAGGAAAGGCTACCGCTTCAAGCCACCTACTAAGGTAAATACTTTTGCACCACCTGCCAACCCGAGAGCCCCACCGCGGCCAGGGCAACCCCCAGCCCGGTGTTCAGCGCTACGTGCAGCTTTCTGGCCCAGGGGCGCTCCTGGGCAATGCGACTGGCGCTCCAGGCAGAAGCCAGCACCAAAAGCACCACCGTAAGCCCAAACAGCAGGTGAATCGAGTGCCCCAGGCTGCCATACTCACCCAGGGTGCCAATCAAGCCAATAGACAGCAGGGCCAGCACCAGGGCCACCACCACCGTCCCGAGGCCAATGTGCAGGGGGCGCAGCCAGGCCGAGCGGGGCTGATCCTTGGATCGGGTGTAGAAGAGCACGCCGCCGGTGATGGCCAACAAACCATAGCCCGTGAGCGTGAGCCCCATTGACCAGGCGGCGATGCGCCACAGCCACAAAAATGAAGGTAGATTCACCAGCGTCCCCGAAAATTAGCGTCTTGCAGCACCCTGACCAGGGCAAAAAGGTAGGCTAAACGCCTCTCCTAAGACTGCCTCTCCTAAGACTATAAACGTGGGCGGCTGTACCCACGCACATAGACAGATGCGCTACTTTCGCATCCTACTAAATTTGGAGCTTCTATATAGGTTGGGGAGCCATGGATTAGCGGGCCTAACTCAGAGCACCAGCCTGGTGAACCCACCCGCTCAGCCAGCGGGAGTAGCCACCACCGCCGCAGAGGGCTCTTCTAAGGGTTCGGCGGGGTGGGTAGCCTCAAGCCCAGGGCTTGAGGCTGGCTCAAAAACCGCTGTGCCGGGCGCATCCACCTTGAGACGTTCGCAGGGAATGCTGTCGGACAGGATTGAGCTGGCCATCATGCCGGTGTGGATTTCCAGGAGTGCCCTTGGCACAGTCTCGAAAAGCAGTCGCTGCCCAGGAAAGACCACCCGCTCAAAGTACCAGTCAGGTACGTTGGTGATGCGAGCAACCTGAATCTTACTGGTGGCATTGACATAACAGCAGAGCACCTGGCTCTGGCCGTCGGAGGGGAGGGGATCAAGGATTTGTGCCATTGATGCTTTACGGCAATACTGCAAGAATCACTCCGCAAAGCCTAACACCTCGCGATCCCAGGCTGTTGTAAAGGCGACTACCAACCCCTGCCACAGCTTAATTATTCAAAACAGTTGTATACAACGCTTCAAGTTTTGCAATCACTGAGGCCGAGGTGAAGGTAGCTCAGAAATATCTCTGTAAACGCCAATTTTTTCTAAATGTCTGTACCGGCGGGTGATGGCAAAACTTAATAATGTTTTTATACCACAGCTTTTGGCGCTTATATCTGTTGCAATATCTGTCGTTGTGGGGTTGCCAGGCGGGCCGCATCAGCGGCGGCGATTGTGGGCGCGGGAGTGAAGCGAGAAAGAAACGGTGGTATTTGCGGTTCACTCCGATTCTGAGGGTGGGACGGTGCTATCGTGAAGATATGTATCAAGCCTGAGAAGCATGTCTTTTCCTACCGCTAGCCAGGCCCGTGTACTCTACGTACGGCTACCCTGCAACCCCATTTTCCCGATTGGGGTGGTGTATCTGGCTGACCATGTCCACAAGCTGTTTCCTCAGCTTGAGCAGCGCATCTTCGATCTGGGGGCGGTGCCTCCCCTCGACTACGGCGCGGCTCTCGACCGCTGCATTGACGACTTTAAGCCCACGCTGCTGGTGTTTTCCTGGCGCGATATTCAGATTTTTGCGCCGGTGGGCGGGCGCGGTGGCAACCCGCTGCAAAATGCCTTTGAGTTTTTCTACGCCCGCAATTTGTTTCTGAAGGCGCGCGGGGCCCTGGGCGGTTTGCGCATGGCCACCACCTATCTGGCGGAGCTGTGGCGCAACCAGGGGCTGATTAAGCGTGGTTTCAAGCGGGCTCGACGCTATTCTCAGCAGGTCACCACTGTGGTGGGCGGCGGCGCGGTGAGCGTGTTCTATGAGCAGCTGCACAACCGGCTGCCCAAGGGCACGATCATCTCCGTGGGCGAGGGAGAAATGCTGCTGGAGCGGCTGCTGCGGGGGCAGGATTTTGCAGATCAGCGCTGCTATATCGCGGGGGAGACCCAACCGCGCGATCGCATGATCCACGAAGAGCCCGCCCCCCTCGAAAAAACCGCCTGCAACTACGACTACATCGAGGCGATCTGGCCGGAGTTTGACTACTACCTGCAAGACCAGGACTTCTACATTGGGGTACAGACCAAGCGGGGCTGCCCCCACAACTGCTGCTACTGCGTCTACACCGTGGTGGAGGGCAAGCAGGTGCGCATCAATCCCGCCGAGGAGGTGGTGGCCGAGATGCAGCAGCTTTACAAACGGGGCGTGCGCAACTTTTGGTTTACCGATGCCCAGTTCATTCCCGCCCGCCGGTTTATGAAGGATGCCGAGGAGCTGCTGCAAAAGATTCTCGATGCGGGCATGACCGATATCCACTGGGCGGCCTACATTCGGGCCGACAACCTCACGCCCAAGCTCTGTCAGCTGATGGCCGACACCGGCATGAACTACTTTGAGATCGGCATTACCAGCGGCTCCCAGGAGCTGGTGCGCAAGATGCGCATGGGCTACAACCTGCGCACGGTGCTGCAAAACTGCAAAGACCTCAAGGCGGCGGGCTTTAACGACCTGGTGTCGGTCAACTACTCCTTTAATGTGATTGACGAGCGGCCCGAAACCATTCGCCAAACCCTGGCCTACCACCGCGCCCTGGAGGAGGTGTTTGGTCGCGACAAGGTGGAGCCCGCCATTTTCTTCATTGGCCTTCAGCCCCACACCCACCTGGAGGAGTACGCCTTTGAGAAAAACATGCTCAAGCGCGACTACAACCCGCTGGACATTCACCTGCCCTGGGTGTCGAAGAAGCTGCTGTGGAACCCAGAACCACTCGGCTCCTTCTTTGGTGAGGTCTGTCTGGAGGCGTGGCAGCGCAACCCCGACGACTTTGGCCGGGAGGTGATGGATATTCTGGAGGAGCGCCTGGGTTGCGCCCCGCTGGAGGAGGCGCTGAGCGCGCCCATAGAGGCTGACCGCCGCCCAATGGCTGCGTTATCATCCTGATTACAAGGGTTACAGGCAATCGAAACTATAGGGGATCGCAATGCTGGAGGGGTCGATATTAAAGCAGTTGGTGGATGGCCGCGCAGAGCCCGACACCACGCCGCTCAACTATGGGGTCTACTACAAAAACACCCTGGTGGCGCTCTGCCACGCCCTGGAGGACTGCATTCTCACCTCTGGCTCCGCTCCGTTGGTGATTACGGCCTTTCAGCGGGGCAAATGGTACTTGGAGGAGGCCGATCGCTACAGTGCGATCGCAGATAAAGCCCAGCAAATTGTGATCATGGCCGCCGCCGAGGCGGGCTTCCACGACCACCCCACCAGCCAGCGGCCAAACGTCGCCCTCGTTGACCTAGACAACGACGACCCGGTCGCCGAAGAATGGCACCTGATGATTCTCTCCCCCGACTACACCGCCATGGTGCTGTGCCAGGAGCTGTCGCTAGAAGACTACGGCAAGGCTGGCATCCCCGAGCACGACCTGGAGCGCAAGTTCTACGGGTTTTGGACCTTTGACTCCGCCCTGGTCGCCGAAACCCTAGAGCTGGCGATTGCCCACGTGGGCCGCTACAACCCCAGCCTGCAGGCTGAGCTAGCCGCCCAGCTCGTCACCCTCAAGCGGCAAAACCCCGCCCTGGGCAGCGACGCCCCCGCCGCCGTCAGCCACACCGTCACCCAGGTGGTGCACTACCTGCAAAACAGCCGCAACGACCTCAAGGGCAACCTGGCCTTTAGCCTGGTAGAAGATCTCGATCAAAACCTGTTGTCCAACGAGCTGCAAGCGTTCTTGCGCATGGCCCAGCTGGTCGACTTCAGTGACCCCGTCAACCCCCTAGCCGCCAGCGAAGTGGTCTCCCTGCTAGAAATGATGGGCCAGCTGCTCGACCTGCCCGCCTGGCAGCTCCAGCGGCTGCGGCTGGCCGGCATGCTGCACCGCATTGCCCCCGCCCCCGACCTGGCCAACCTCACCGACGACGGCCCCAGCTGCCCCCTGATTCCAGAGGTGCAGGCCCTGCGGCTAATGCCCCGCATGCGGGCGGTGGCCGCCATCATTGCCCACCAGGGCGAATGCTGGGATGGCAGCGGCTACCCGGCGGGCCTAGTCGGCGACGCCGTGCCGCTCGAATCGCGCATGCTCAGCCTGGTGGCCGAGTTCCAGCGGCGGGTGGCTGAGGCCCGCCACGGCAGCCCCACCGACAACAACCTGTCGGCGTTGGGTGAGGTGCTCGCCACCTGCCAATCGGAAGCAGGGCAGCGGTGGGACCCCAAACTGGTCGAAATCCTGGGGCTGATGGTCATGGGCCTGCAACAGGGCATGAGCCTGCCCACAATACCCACTAGAATTACCCTGGGGGCGGGGCTGCTAAACCCCGATGTTGCCGACTCCTCAACCGTTTTTCCCTCCGCCTCGGAGCTACTGCCTCGCTAGTTTTTTGCTGACAGTCTCTTTTCCCTAGTCTTTTCGCCACCGTAACCCCCGTGCCCAGCGACTCCATCGATATTGCCGCCCTGCGATCGGGCAAGCTCCGTCATCTGGCCGGGGCCAACTTAGAAGACGAAGACCTCTCCGGGGCCGATCTGGCCGGTGTTCACCTGGCCGGGGCTATCCTGGTTGGGGCCGACCTCAGCCGTAGCTCCCTGGCCAAGGCCCACCTGGAAGGGGCCAACCTAATGGGCGCCAGCCTGGTGGGGGCCGACCTGCGGGCCAGCCTCTGGGGCGCCAACCTGATGCAGTGCGACATTACCGGGGCCGACCTGCGCGGCGCCAATCTGCGCGGTGCCAACCTGATGGGCGCACGCCTGGGGGGCGTCAGCCTGGCCGGAGCGTTTTTGAGCGGCTGCAACCTGATGGGGGTCAACCTGCAAGGGGTTGACCTGCGCGGTGCCGATCTGCGCGGTGCCAACCTCAGCGACACCAACCTCAAGGGGGCCGACCTCTCCCAGGCCGACCTCCAGGGGGCCCGGCTCGACAACGCCAACCTCGAAGAGGCCGACCTGCGCCAGGCCAACCTGGCCGGAGCATCGCTGGGGGGAGCCAACCTACTCTGCGCCGACCTCTCTAACACCCAGCTGGAGGGCGTTAGCTTTGCCGGGGCCTGCCTGATCGGCACCCATCTAGATAAACCATAAACCCCTCTAGATCTACTGATTGAGACCAAACCTAGACCAACCAGACACCCTTTGCCGCCGCGCCCAGTGCTTTGCCCATCCCCGCAGACAACCAATGAGTCACCAGGCCAGGTAGCTGCACTGCGGAGCAGAAAACCCGGAGTCAACCCATGAGCTTTGACCACCCGCCCAGAATTCTGTTTCTCTACGGGTCGCTGCGGCAGCGCTCCTACAGTCGGCTGCTGGCGGAGGAAGCGGCCAGAATTATTGAGGGTTTTGGAGCGGAGACGCGGTTTTTTCACCCCCACGATCTGCCGCTGTTGGGCAGCGTGCCCGATGATCACCCCCAGGTGCAGGCGCTGCGGGAGCTGGTGCTGTGGTCGGAGGGCCAGGTGTGGTCTAGCCCCGAACTGCACGGCAACGTTAGCGGCCTGATGAAGCACCAGATCGACTGGATACCGCTGAATCTGGGGGCGGTACGGCCGACCCAGGGCAAAACCCTGGCGGTCATGCAGGTGAGCGGCGGGTCACAGTCGTTTAATGCGGTCAACACGCTGCGGGTGCTGGGGCGGTGGATGCGGATGTTTACAATTCCCAACCAGTCGTCGGTGCCGAAGGCCTACCAGGAGTTCAACGACGATGGCACGATGAAGGACTCCCCCTACCGCGATCGCGTCATCGACGTGATGGAAGAACTCTACAAGTTCACCCTGCTGCTGCGCGACAAAGTGGATTATCTCACCGATCGCTACAGCGAGCGCAAGGCCGAAGCCGAAAGGCAGGCCCAGGCGATTGTCAGTGCATCCATGGGCAACGGCTCTTCTGATAAAACCTAGCTATTCTAGATTTCTAAATTTCCTCGTTGCTCCATGACATTTCCTCCTCCTCCCCGTGCCCTGGCCGCCCTATGCCTGGGGTCAGGCGTTTTGACCGTTGCCTTGGCCTGTCAGCCGCTGCCCGCTGCCGACGATGCAAGTTCCCTAGACAAGATCGCCTTTGACCTCAGCAGCCTCGATCAAGATGGCCTCTACGGCCCGGCGGACGGCAAGCGCTCCCTCGACTACGAGTTCTGCATTCCGGCGGGCGAGCCCTATGTCCAAGTGGTCAGCGCCATTGACCCCTCGGCGCAGTTCTTTCCCCAGAGCCGAGGCAGAATTGGCTGCGGGGAGGGAGAGGTGCTCACCATCGGCAACACCCACCAGGCTAACCACCAAACTATTTTGATGGAGCTGGCCAACCTCGACTACATCGAGCGCATCCAGCCGGTGGACTGGGAATAGCCCAGAGATCAGCCCAGGCGGGGGGAGCCGTGCCGCCGCTGGTCCAATCGCCCTAGCCCAATCAGGGCCAGACACAGGAGGGCGAAGATGGCCAAAATACCGGCGGCATTGACCAGCACCCGCGGGTAGCCCAGGACTAGGACATCGATAAAGGGGTAGGGGTAGCGGCCCCGGATGGCCCCCAGAGCCAGGGCATAGAGGGCGTAGCCCAGGGGGTAAGTAGCCCAGCGCAGAATAGCCGTCGGGCGCAGCTGTGCTTTGGGGACAGCCCACCACCAGTAGAGAAAAAACAGGGGCGGCATGGCGTAGTGGAGCAGCACGTCGGCCAGCCATTGCAAGCCCTGGGGCTCCCAGATGTGGCGCAGGATAAGGAAGTACACGCTGCCGACCACGAGGATGCTGGCGGCGAGGGCGGTGATCAGGCCGGGGCGGCGAAAGTAGGCCAGCCAGGCGGGGCAGGTTGGGACGGGAAGGGCGGCGGCGGTGAGGGCGATCGCCACCAGTAGATTGGTCAAAATGGTGAAATAGCTGAAGAACGACACCACACCCCCCAGCACTCCGTTGCCGTTGGCGAGGCCCAGCTGCACCGAGAGGTAAAACTGCGCCCCCAGGGCAAACCAGCCCACCAGCGCGGCCAGGGTCGCAAACCGTCGCAAGCTAGAAGAACGCACCATTGGCGAGGCAGCTCCTAATCGATCGCGTCAACCATACTATGTCGCCATGGTGCGGGCGCACCGCAAAACCTGTGCCAGCCAGACCGCGTCAGCCTTGGTGCTAGAGCGGTGGAAAGCCCACCAAACTGGGAAACAGCGCCGGAGCATGCCAACGGCGTCTTCGGCGAACCCGAAAATTTACATTGTTTAATTTCTAAACAGCCGGTTGGCATCCGTAGCGTTACGGGTCTCGAAGGGCCATACACTATGGTGAGAACTGGGCAGGGCTGGCCTGTCCCTGGGGGGATGGGTGTTGCGCTCCATCGCGCCGCTGTGGTCGGTCACTTTTGGTTTCAGGCGTAAGGTCAATGAAGTTTCGTACGTTTATTCGTCCCCTCGCCATTGTCGCCGGACTGGTGCTGGTGGTGGGGCTGGGCCTGCTGGGTCGATTGACCCTCAATACCCCCCTCTATCTGATTGAGCGCGGAGGGCAGGCCCAGCCGCTGGCGCTTCAGTTTGTGCCTAAGCAGTCGCCGGTGGTGGCCTCGGTGCTGGTGCGCCCCGACCGCCTGGCCACTCTGTGGGAGTATTTGGCCGCCCCCGCCCTGCGCCAGGGGGCTCGCCGCGATCAGGAGAATATTGAGCAGGTGCTGCTGGCCAACACTGGCCTCAGCTACAGCCGCGACATTCAGCCCTGGCTGGGTGAAGAAATTACGGCGGCCCTGGTCACCCCCGACCTCGACCAGGACCCGAGCAATGGTGCTACCCCCGGCTACCTGGTGGCGCTGGTCTGCCGCGATAGCCAGGCCGCCCAGACTGCACTGGAGCTCTACTGGCAAAACCGCGCCATTGCCGGGGAGTCGCTGACCTTTGAGGAGTTTTCGGGGAGTCGGCTGATCTATGCGCGCCCCCGCCCCCAGCGACCGCTGGGTCAGGCGGGAGAGTTGGCGACGGCCCTGGTGGCCAACCGGTTTGTGCTGGCGGCCAACCACCCCGATGTGCTGCGCCAGGCTCTCAACGCCGCTCAGTCGGGCGAGCTCAATCTCCAGGGCGATCGCCGCTACAAAACCGCGCTGCGAGAGCTACCCCAGCCCCGAGTAGGGCTGCTGGCCGTAAATTTGCCGGGCCTGGGTCAGTGGATCCATGCGCCTGAAGCCCCCGCTGCCCTTGCCCTCAACCAACTTGACGCCACCGACGATCGGGTGGATTGGGGGCTGATGTCTTGGCAGCTGACCCGCCAGGGGTTGGTGGGCCATACGGCTCTGCTGGCGGCCCAGGGCCATCGGCTGCACCCCCAGGCCCCCGGGGAGGAAGACTGGGCTGCGATCGCACCCTACCTGCCCGACTCCCTGGCGGTGACTGCGGTGGGCACTGACCTGGCGGCCCTGGCCCAGCGCCTCACCCCGCTGCTGGCCCTGGTAGCGCCCACCGCAAACCCCCTCCCCCTGGACGGGCTCGATGCGGTCCTGGGGCCGGGGGCCACCGACATTCTCACCGCTGGCGTCAACCGCGCCTACGGCCTCGGCCTGGCAGCACCCACAACCGACACCCCCGACTGGCTAGTCATCGCTCCCCAGAGCACCACCCTGACCGCCTCCCTCGATGCCCTGACCACCCTGGTGCAGCAGCAGGGCCTGGGGGTCGGCAGCCTCGATCTGGGGGGCACCCCAGCGGTGGCCTGGACCCGCCTCTCGCTCCCCACGGGTCGGGGCCAGCAGCCCCTCCAGGTGGTCACCGAGGTAGCTGGCATGCGGGCCCAGATCGATCGCTACGAGGTTTTGGCCGCCTCCCCCGCCACCCTTGGCCGCGTCCTCAGCGCCGCTGGGGCCAGTCGGCGACCGGCCTGGTGGCCCCAGGCCCCGGGCCCCAGCACCGGCTACATCCACATCGACTGGCCCCAAATTCAAGCGTTCACAGCCGCCCGCCTGCCCCAGTGGCGGCTGTGGGGTCAGGCCGCCCAGCCGGCCCTCAGACACCTGCGGCAGATCACCCTGGTCAGCGGCGATCGCCAGGCGTCCATGCAGACCGGCCGCGTTGTAGTAGAACTCAGCAACCAGTGACCCCCATGGCGGATTTTGCAGCAGATTCGGCACCGGGAATTGACTCCCTATTAGCCGCCCACCTGGGAGGTACCCCCCTCAGCGCCGACCAGCGTCAGCAGTTGCTCACCTGGGAGCTGGCCGATCCGCGCCGGGCCGCCGCCTGGGGCATCGACTTCAGCAACGGCCCCGCCAAACTCGACGAACGCCTCGCCTGGCTCCAGGCCATGGTGCCCCACCACGATGCCCTGCCCCTGCCCCCTGGCCCCATGGAGCGCTACCTGGGCCTCTACTGGCGGCTGTGGCTGCCCTTGGCTCTCACCCTCAAGCAGGCTCGCGACTCGCTGGCGGCCCCCCTGATCCAGGGGGTGCTGGGGGGGCAGGGCACCGGCAAAACCACCCTCACCGAAATTCTGCGCCAGCTCCTGCAAGTGATGGGCTACAAGGCGGTGGGCCTCTCCATTGACGACATTTACAAGACCTACATCGACCGCCGCCGCCTGAGGCAGATCGACCCCCGCCTGCGGTGGCGGGGGCCACCGGGCACCCACGACATCGACCTGGGGCTGGCCACCCTGGCCCAGGTACGAGCCGCCGCCCCAGGCACGGCGGTGGCTCTGCCCCGGTTCGACAAATCGCTGCACGGTGGCGAAGGCGACCGAACTGAGCCAGAGTGGGAGCAGGATATCGACATTCTGCTGTTTGAGGGCTGGTTTTTGGGCGCGCGCCCCATCGACCCCAACCGGTTTGACCAGGCCCCCGAGCCCATTGCCACCGTGGCCGACCGTCAGTTTGCCCGCGATATGAACAGTCAGCTGGTCACCTACCTGCCCCTGTGGGACTGTCTCGACCGGCTGATGGTGCTCTGCCCCGCCGACTACCGCATTAGCAAGCAGTGGCGCAAAGATGCCGAGCACCAGATGAAAGCCCAGGGCAAAACCGGCATGAGCGACAGCACCATTGATGAATTTGTGGAGTACTTTTGGCGGGCATTACATCCGGAGCTGTTTATTGACCCCCTGAAACAAGATAGTGAGCACGTTAATCTAGTCGTAGAAATCGATCACCATCGCGTCCCCAGGGCCATTTACGCGCCCTAGCGGTGACTATCTAGCTTCCATGCTCAGCCCTTGACACCGCCAAACCGTTGTTGACTCAGGACAGTTTTTATGATGAGTGCTTCCATTAAAGTTGTTGAACCGGTCGGTATTTTAGACAGCACCAAGGCCGAAGACTTTCGCCACGCCGTGGAAGAGCTGCTGGAGGCAGGTGCCGAGGTTATTTTGGTGGACCTCAAAGACATTACCTTTATCGATAGCTCCGGCCTCGGCACCCTGGTGGTACTGCTGAAAAAAGTGCGCGGCCTCAACCGGTCTCTCTGCATTTGCTCCATCAACGACCAGGTGCGCATGCTGTTTGAGCTCACCAGCATGGATAGGGTGTTTGAGGTTTACGAGGACCGCCAGGCCTTTGAGAACGCCATGCTCAAGGTGTCGTAGGCAATTAACACTACATACTGATTTACCTCGATTTAATCGAGGCTGACCATCATCAGCGACATATCGTCGCTGGCGGTTTCGCCCGCCTGCCGCTGGATCACCGCATCGAGAATGTGGTCAACGCTGCGCTCTCGCTTGGCCAAGGCCAGCAGATCCACAAAGGCATCGAGACCAAGGTACTGCTCGTTGTCTTGCAGCACCTCGTACAGACCGTCGCTGAACAGGTACAGGCTGCTGTTGGGGGGCAGATAGCAGCGCTGCCACTGGTATTTGGCGTCGGGCAGCATGCCCACGGGCATGCCGGGGGTGCGCAGGCGGGTGGTGGTGATCTGCTGCTGGTCGTCGATGGAGACCAGCACCGCCGGGGGGTGTCCGGCGCTGGCGTACAGCAGCTGGCGGTTGGCGCAGTTGAGCACGCCGTACCAGATGGTGAAGTATTTCTGATTTTGGTCGCTCATCTGAAAGGTTTCGTTGAGCGCCCGCAGCACCTTCTCGGGGCGATAGAAGCTGACGTCGGGGAGGGACTGAGATCGCAGCACATTCAGCACGGAGGTAGACAGCAGCGCCGACCCCAGCCCGTGGCCCGACACATCGAGCAGGTACATTACCAAATAGTCGGGGTCGAGCCAGTAGTAGTCGTAGCAGTCGCCCCCCAACTGCTGGGAGGGCAAAAACCGCGACTGAATCGGCACCCGGCCAGTTTGGTCGAGGGGGAGTAGCGATCGCACATAGCCCTCCGCCTCCGCCATCTCGGCCTCCATGCGCTGCTTTTGCTGGCGCAGGTCGTGGGTGAGCTGGTAAATGCGCAGCCCGGCCCGCACGCGGGCGTTGAGTTCATTGATATCGACCGGCTTAGACAGCAGGTCATCGGCCCCCATCTCCAGGCCCTTGACCCGGTCGGCGGTGCTGTAGCGGGCGGTGAGCAGCAGCAGCGATGTGGTGGAGAGCACCGGGTGATGCTTGAGCGCCTGGCAAATGGCCAGCCCGTCAATGGTGCCTGAGATATTCCAGTCGCAGATGATCACGCCGGGCAGCAGCTTCTCGGCTAGGGCCAGCCCCTCGGCCCCGGTGCGAGCGGTGGTGACGGCATAGCCCTGCTGCTTGAGAGCGCTGACTAAAAACTGCTCCGTAGCCGCATCGTGCTCAATGATGAGGATATCAATCATGCTGCATTCTAGAACCGGGGAGTGACCGCAAGACCCAGGCAGGCAAGAGGGTCGATGCCTACGGCGAAAACCCCGGCCAAACCCCTGACGGCCCGTCTGCTGAAATGGTGGCTCAGCCCTAGCCTAACCCTAAACCACGCTGGCCGGGAGCTTCATAAAGATCCTACCCAGATTGCTTCGCCCGCCAACCGACTGGCGCGATGCGGTGGGGCAACGGGGCCCGCTGCCAGTAGGATAACCACCCCGCTCGAGGCCCCTGCTACCCCTTCTCGAGGCGAGCTCTAAGCCCGCTGGCAGGCAACATTTTATGAAAGGCGCGGGCGCGAAAGGTGCGGTGAGCTACTGTGATCTGCGTGGGAGTCTGTTAAGCATAGTCAAGCCCAGACGGTTCGGGGCTGTTCCTGGACGTTCAAGTTCTCAATGATGAACACCGTGGCGATGAACACCGTGGCGATGAAAACTGTGGTTATGGAAACTGCGGCTATGGATGCTGGGACCTGCCCGTTGCCCACCAGCTGTGTGGTGCCGGTTTACAAATCTCCCAAAGACTACCAGGCCTTTCGCATTAGCCCCGGCGACAGCAACCGCCTGGCCCTGGTGTTTGACCCCACCATTGCCGACATGTCGCTGACCTACTGCGTCGAAATTTTTGACGTGGGCGGCAAAACACCCCCCAACCGGCACCAGGTCGCCGTGGAGATGTTTTTTGTGCTCAAGGGCGAAGGCTGCGCCACCTGCGACGGCAAAACCGTGGCCATTCGCGCGGGCGACAGTATTTTGGTGCCCCCGAGCGGCGTTCACGTGGTGGAAAACACCGGCCCCACCCGGCTCTATACCCTGTGCATCATGGTGCCCAACGAAGACTTTGCCGAATTGATTCGCAGCGGCACCCCGGTGGAGCTCGACGATGAAGACCTGGCCGTGCTGGGCCGCCACGATACCCCCTACGCCGCTCCCTAGCCCCTTGATTGCGCCCGCCCCTAGCCCCTACGCCGTTGCCCCCCACCAAACCCTGACCCTGGCGGTGCCCGCCGCCGCTGGGGCCGTGGAGGCTGACCCACCGGGGCCGCCTGCCACGATCGATCTAGTCGCTGATGTCTACTACCCAGTCGGGGCCGGGCCGTTTCCGGTGTTGCTGATGCGGCAGCCCTACGGACGTGCGATCGCATCTACCGTGGTCTATGCCCACCCCCGCTGGTACGCCAGCCACGGCTACATCGTGGTGATTCAAGATGTGCGGGGGCGAGGCAGCTCCGGCGGCGAGTTCGACCTGTTTCGCCACGAGGCCGCCGACGGTCTGGCTACGGTGCAGTGGGCCGCCCAGCTCCCCCAGAGCAGCGGGGCGGTGGGCATGTACGGCTTCTCCTACCAGGGCATGACCCAGCTCTACGCCGCCGCCCAGCAGCCTCCAGCCCTCAAGGCCCTGGCCCCGGCCATGGTGGGCTACGACCTCTACGCCGACTGGGCCTACGAAAACGG
>DATIVG010000375.1:0-12328 GCA_035466075.1 Nodosilinea sp.
CAGCGGCCGCAGGGGCTCAAGATGCCGTCTGGGGTGACGGCCACGATCGTGGTGATTTGGGTTTCGCCGTCTTTGAGCATGGCTGCGATCGCAGCGGCTTCGGCGCAAAACCCCAGGCCGCAGGGCAGGTGAATGCAGACCCCTTCGTAGACGCGGCCATTGCCCGCCAGCAGGGCACAGCCCACCGTGGCGGCCTGCGCATCGGGTCTGGCCAGGGCGATCGGCCTGACATTGCGGCGGGCGATCTCGATCAGCTGACTGGTTTCCATGGGGGTTCTGGTACCGGATCCAGCAGAATTCTAGCCGCAGGCTCTGGCCCTAGAGCAGGCGCGATCGCTCGGATTTGCGGCTGTCCCAGGAGAGCTCCAGGGCCTTGCGAAAGTCGTTCATGGCCAGGGTGGCCCCGTTGCCCAGGCGAATGTTGGTGTGGCCGCGGCCAATGTAGGCTTCGGCCAGGTTGGGGTTGAGCACCAGGGCCTGGTTGAAGTCTTCGAGGGCCATGGCCCACTCGTCTAAAAAGTAGAGGGCATAGCCGCGATCGCAGTAGGCCAGGGCATCGCCGTCGTTGATGGCCAGGGCGCTGTCGAAGTCGGCAATGGCGGCGGGGTAGTCGCCCTGGCGGCTAAACACCCGGCCCCGGTTGGCCAAAATGCGCCCGCTGCGGGGGTTAAACCGCAGGGCCAGGGTGTAGTCGGCGACCGCCCCTTCGCCATCGCCCACCTGGGCCCGCAGCAGCCC
Source organism: Nodosilinea sp. (assembly GCA_035466075.1). Classification (GTDB taxonomy): domain Bacteria; phylum Cyanobacteriota; class Cyanobacteriia; order Phormidesmidales; family Phormidesmidaceae; genus Nodosilinea. Next base: position 739 of record DATIVG010000375.1, read on the forward strand.
CCGGCTGTCGTAGAGATCGGCCAGGCGAAAGCGCAGGTTGAGCGGGGCGTCTTCGCTGAGGGTGGCGTCGGGGCTGTCGAGGGCCAGGCCCACCAGGGTTTGGTTGTAGGAGCGGTCTTGCAGGTCGGGGTTGAGCTCCAGCACCGCCGTGTAGTCGTCGATGGCCCCCTGAAAGTCGCCCAGCTCGTGGCGCAGCATGCCCCGGTTGATGTAGGCTTCGGCGTAGTCGGCGCGGCAGGCCAGGGCGCGGTTGATGTCGAGGGTGGCCTCGTACATATTGCGCAGCTGAAAGTAGGCCACGGCCCGGTAGTTGAGGGCTTCGGCGTGGTGGGGCTGGCTGTGCAGCAGCCGCGAAAAGTCGTCGATCGCCAGCTGGTAGGCTTCGCGGCGGTTTTCGGCCAGGGCGGCGTGGGCCCCCTGCTTGAGGTAGGCCAGCCCCCGCCACAGCAAGACTTTGGTGAAGTTGGGCTGCTCGGCCAGCACGGCGGAAAAATCTGCGATCGCACCCCCGTAGTCTTCCAGGTCGAGCTTGATGCGGCCCCGGTTGCCGTAGGCCTTCACCGCATCGGGCTGCACCGCCAGGGCCTGGTCGAGATCGTCGAGGGCGGCGCCCAGCTGCCCGATCAGCCGGTAGACGCTGCCCCGGTTGATGTAGGCGTTGGCAAAGGCCGGGTTGAGCCGCAGCGCCGCCGAAAAATCGGCAATCGCCTCGCCGTAGCGGCTCAGGTCGCGGTGGGCGCAACCCCGGTTGTAAAAGGCCTTGGCGCAGGTTGCATCCAGGGCAATGGCCTGGCTAAACTGGCCAACCGCCGCCTCAAAATAGCCCAGCCGGGCTTGCTCAATGCCTGCCTTGAGCAGATCGCCTATCGAAGACTTACTGGTGGTCATAGTGCTGCCGGGGCAAACTCAACGTCTGTGACGCACACCTGTGACGTACACCCTGCGAACCATCCTCTGGCGCGGCTAGAGTGGCTCTGCTACGCCTCGACCCCAAAGTAGTTTCCATTATGCCCTATCTGGTCGGCGATGGCGGAGCCATGGCCAAAGCCATGACCAGAGCCATGACTAGCGCCATGACTAGCGCCCCTAGCGGGCCTGGCGCAGGGCCTGCACCGTAGCCCCGACGCTGGCCACCACCTGGTCGATCTCGGCGGCGGTGGTCCAGCGGCCCAGGCCAAACCGCAGCGAAGCGTAGGCCAAATCGTCGTCGCGGCCCAGGGCCTTGAGCACGTGGGAGGGGGCGGTGCTGGCGGTGCTACAGGCCGCCCCCGACGACAGCGCCACGGTGTCGCGCAGGCCCAGCAGCAGCGCCTGGCCATCGACCCCGGCAAAGCTGACATTCAGGTTGCCCGGCAGCCGCTGGCTGGGGTGGCCGTTGAGGTGCAGGCCGCCCAGGGGTTGCAGCCCCTGCCAGAGCCGCTGGCGCAGGGTGGTCAGCCGTTCGGCTTCGGCGTTCATGTCGGCCAGGCCCAGCGCCACCGCCTGGGCAAACCCCACAATCTGGGGCGGGTAGAGGGTGCCCGAGCGCCGCCCCCGCTCGTGGCCGCCGCCGTGAAACTGCGCCGCCAGGGGCACCCGGGGCCGCCGCCGCACGTAGAGGGCACCGATGCCCTTGGGGCCGTAGACCTTGTGGGCGGTCAGCGACAGCAGATCGATCTGGCTGGCCTCCACATCGAGGGGGATTTTGCCGATCGCCTGGGCCGCGTCGCTGTGAAAGAGAATGTTGCGATCGCGGCACCGCGCCCCGATCTCCGCCAGGGGTTGCAGCACCCCAATCTCGTTGTTGGCCGCCATCACCGAGACCAAAATGGTGTCGTCTCGAAAGGCCCGGTCGAGGGCATCGAGGTCGATCAGGCCGTCATCTTGCACCGGCAGATAGGTGACCTCAAACCCCAGCGATTGCAGATACTGGCAGGGGTCGAGCACGGCATTGTGCTCCGTCTGTACCGTGATCAGGTGCCGCCCGCGGCTAAAGCAGGCCTCCGCCACCCCCTTTAGGGCCAGGTTGTTGGCCTCGGTGGCCCCGCTGGTAAACACAATTTCCTCGGGGCTGGCGTGAATGGCGGCGGCCAGGGTGGCGCGCGCCTCGGTCACCGCCGCCTCAGCCTCCCAGCCGTAGATGTGGGTGAGGCTGGCGGGGTTGCCAAAATATTCTGTAAAGAAGGGCAGCATGGCCGTCAGCACCCGCGGGTCTACCGGGGTGGTGGCGTGACAATCTAGATAAATCGGTCGATGTACCATAGCCCTATGAACACTCCCAGCCACCTGATTCTCAACCTGGCTCTGCTGCGCCGCCCGCTGCCTGCGGCCATGACCTGGCCCATTTTGATCGGCGCGCTGATTCCCGACGCCGCCCTGTTTGTATTCTACGGCTGGGCCCGAGGCCAGGGCCTGCCCGAGGCCACCATCTGGAGCGAGACCTACTACAGCGAGCCCTGGCAGTCGATCTTTGCCGTGGGCAACTCGGTGCCCCTGGGGCTGCTGGCGGTGGGGATAGGCTACGGCCTCAGGCGGACCTGGCTCAGCCTGGTGGGGGCCAGCATGGTGCTACACCACCTGGCCGACCTGCCCCTGCACCACGACGATGCCCACCAGCATTTCTGGCCCCTCAGCTCGGTGCGCTTCATCAGCCCGGTCTCCTACTGGGATGTGGACCACCTGGGTCGCCTGGGGGCCACCCTCGAACTGAGCCTGGTGCTGATCGCCGCCGTCTACCTGCTGCCCCGGCTGGAGTCTCGCCTGAGCAAAGGTCTGCTGGCCCTGGCGGTGGCGTTCACAGGGCTGGGCTACTACGCACTCCACAGTGGCCAGATCGGCTAGGGAACCCTCAAACCGTCGCGCTAAACCGGGTCTGGTGGTCCGTCAAGCTTAAATTTGTAGATACTGTTGAGGTGGCTATGGGTTGGGTGGCGCGATCGCAGCACCCAACCTGCGAGAACCCCAATTTCTCCTGGGAACGCTGCCCTGGGTAAAGGCCGAAAAGACTTTGCAGAACTTCATCAACAGCTTATTACTTCTTTACGTACATTCCCCTACATTGGGGATGAGCCGCAAGGTTCCTATAGGGTACGTACTATACTGAAACATCTAAAAACCAGGGCCTCCAATCTTCGGGTTGGGGGCCTTAGTTTTGGCCGCTGGCCTGGCCGCCGGTGGAGTTGGGATGATGGAGACATAACAGGGGGACAGAACATGGGCGGGGAGCAGCTGTGCAACGGTTAATGGTGGAGCCAAACCAGGTGGTGGTGGCGCAGCTGCGCCTGAGCCCCAGTCAGCAGCATTACCTGTATCGGGTGCTGCGGCTGGGGCCGGGGCAGCAGTTTTTGGCCCTGGATGGGCGGGGGCGGCAGTGGACGGCGACGCTGACGGCGGTGGCCGATGTGGTCAGCCTGGAGCCGATCGCGGCGGGGTTGCCGGGGCCGGGGGCCGCCATGACCCTGGTGATGGCGCTGCCCAAGGGCAACGGCTTTGACGAGGTGGTGCGCCAGGCCACTGAGCTGGGGGTGACGGCCATACAGCCGGTGATTAGCGATCGCACCCTGGCCCAGCCCAACCCCAAAAAGCTAGACCGCTGGCAGCGGATTGCCGCCGAGGCCACCGAGCAGTCGGAACGGCTGCTGCTGCCCGACCTTTTTCCACCCCTGGCCTGGTCAGAATACCTGGCCCAGCCCAGTGCCGGGCCGCGCTGGCTCTGTGTCGCCCGCGGCGATGCCCCCCATCTGCTGGCGGTGGCCCAGGCCACTGACCCCGGGCTGCCGGTGGTGGTGGCCATCGGGCCCGAGGGCGGCTGGACTACCGCTGAGGCGGCGGCGGCGGTGGCGGCGGGGTTTCTGCCGGTTTCTTTAGGGCCCCACATTCTCAGGGCGGTGACGGCGCCGCTGGCGGCGCTCACCCTGGTCGCCGCCGCCCGCGAGCTGGCCAAATCTAACGCTGTCTAAAGCAGTCTTCGGAGTCATTCTCAATAACAAAAAATTATTGCAAATACCTCAAAAAGTTCGCTACTATTCTCAATAAGGATTTGTTATTGAAATCTAGCGGGGAGAACTCAGGCTATGGCTGCTTATACTCCATCAGCCCTCAAAGCCGAGCTCAATGAGCGCGGCTGGCGGATGACTCCCCAGCGGGAGACCATGCTCAAAACCTTTCAAAACCTGCCCGAAGGCACCCACCTGAGCGCCGAAGATCTCTGCGATCTGCTCGACAAGGAGGGGGAGCCGATCAGCCTTTCGACCATTTACCGCAACCTCAAGCTGATGGCGCGCATGGGCATTTTGCGCGAGCTGGAGCTGGCCGAGGGCCAAAAGCGCTATGAGATCAACCAGCCCGCCCCCCATCACCACCACCACCTGATCTGCGTGCGGTGCAACAAAACCATCGAGTTTAAGAACGACTCGGTGCTCAAGGTGGGGGCCAAAACCGCCGACCGCTCGGGCTACCACATTCTCGACTGCCAGCTGCTGATCCACGGCATTTGCCCCACCTGCCAGCGCTCGATTGTGCCAATCTAAACAGCTACCGCTGCCGGGAACCCCCGGCAGCGGTAGCTGTAAATCTCTACAGCACCTCGTGGGTGTATTTGTGCTGCTTGACGTTGTCGTTTTTGGAGATTTTGCGCTGGCTGTTGAGCACCCGCTTTTTCTCGGTGGAGTAGTTGAGGTCGCGCTTGAGGGTGCCGGTGGGCACCAGGTTGACGGCCTCGGGGCGAGACTGGTAGGTGCGGGCGGCGGCCAGGGCCCGCTCTTCGTAGTCGGCGCAGGGCTGGGCGGGGGCGGCGGCGATCTCGGGCAGGTCTAGGGCGATGGCCTGGGCCAGGGTGGTGCCGCAGATGGCGCTGTAGGAGGTGGGCACCCCCTGCAACACCGACTGAAGATAGGCGGAGGGGATGGGCTCAAGCACCTGAAGTTCGAGGGTTTCGCCCTCTTGGCGCAGGTAGCAGGTGGCCAGACCCACCACCAGGTAGCTGTCGTCGGGCAGGGTGTTGGCGGTGGGCTGGGGTGCAGTTTGAACCATGGTATTTAGTCAAGATTACGGCGTTGCTGGTTGCGTTGAGACGAGCAGTTGGAGGAAATGGATCCATCTGCTGCGGGCTGGAGACATCACCCCTATGACGCCCCTGGCTGAGGGGACAGGGGAGATCTCTACAGCGTTTCGCCCATGAATTCTAGCTGTCTGGGTTGGGCAACCTGCGATCGCACCCCCAAACTGTCACAAAACACAACCCTAGGCACCCAAGAGCCAAGCTTTATAATTTCTTTGTATAAATATTAAGCTTGGCAATCATTCACAAATTTCTCACATTTTTTTCATAGGTTCTAATGGCACGGAATCTGCTTGTTCAATCAACTAGCTGTGCACAATTCAAACACCTTAATATCTCAACATTGAAAAGATTTTATGCCTGATTGTTCTTGTTGTCGTCACACCATATTTCGCCAAATTCAGCACCACCAGGTGTCTTGGTTCTGTCGCAGTTGCTGTCCAGATATGCCCTCGGTAGCCCAGTCTGCATCTAGCTTAGCAACCCATCGGTCTGTGACCAATCTTGGAGTTAGTGATTCATCCAGCTTCAGCCTTTAGAGGATGTTTGAAAAGTCCTATTTTTTGTAGCAAAAGTGACGATCCCCCTAAATCCCCCTTGAAAAGGGAGACTCTTACCCCCCTTTTTAAGGGGGGCAGGGGGGATCAGCAGGTGACTAAAGCTACAGCGACTCACTTTTCAAACGCCCTCTTAGATCGGGATTTACTCCATTCACCTCGCCCGCGAGAGCCCCAATGCTTCAGCTTGACTTGAGCAAAGCATTGAAGTACAAGGGTCAATGCTTTCTTCATAAGATTGATTGCCCTTTATTAATATCGAGTTGAAGTATTATGAGCCAAATCAATCAATTTTACTGGACTAGAAATGCCGAGGTCTCTACGGACCGGTTAGACCCAGACTACCAGGTTTATCTCTGTTCGCCCCACGCCTCGCTAAGCATAGTTATTCTGTCTAGGAGTCGTGAGTTGAGCGACGCCCTGATCCCCCAGGGCATAGCGGATGCGGCCCATCGAGCCGTCAGCTTGTTTAACCTCAATCCCTCTCAGGTGGTGTGGGTTGAGCATCTCTCTCCCAGCTCTGATCTGGGTGCCGATGGGTCTTTTCAGCTAATTCAATTTGACTGGCAGGCTGGCCAGGCCACTCACTTTCGCCGATCGCCGATTAGAGAAGGGTGGTATTTATCTTGGCTCCAGGGAGAACTGTATTCTAGTAAGCTGAGGCAGGCGCTTGAATCGATGCTGGCAACGTGAAAATTCTCTGTGTAGAAGACGATCAAGGATTAACTGGGCTGATTCAGCAGGCGCTGATCAATCAGCATTATCAGGTCGAGGTGGCCACCGATGGGCTGATGGGTTGGAACCTAGCTGAAACCGAAACCTATGACCTAATTTTGCTGGATTGGATGCTGCCAAAACTGACCGGAATTGAGTTTTGTCAGCAGTTGCGAACTGAAAACCATTCGGTGCTCAATCCCAATCGAGATACGCCGGTTTTGCTGATGACGGCAATGGATACCGTAACCCACAAAGTGATGGGGCTGAATGCGGGTGCCGATGACTATGTGGTCAAACCGCTAGATTTAGATGAACTGTTGGCCAGGGTTCGCGCCCTAATGCGGCGAAGCCAAACGACGCGATCGCCCCTACTGCACTGGGGTGAGGTCTGTTTAGACCCCAATCGCTGTGAGGTAATGTATCAATCGCAGCCGATCGCGCTGGGGCCCAAGGAATATGAGCTGCTAGAGCTTTTTCTGCGCCACCCCGACCAGATTTTTAGCATCAACCGACTGCTGACCGCTCTTTGGACGGTAGACGACATGCCCAGTGAGGGCGCTGTGAGGGCGCATATCAAGGGCTTGCGGCAAAAGCTTAAGCAGGCTGGCGCAGAGGACCCGATCGATACCCTCTATAAGCTGGGGTATCGGCTGAAGCTGTGGCGGGGCCACAGCGAGCAGCCCCAGGATAGCGTCAGCAGCGGTGTCAGCCATGGCCATGTCAGCCATGACCGTAGGGAAAATTACGATGCGGGCGTTGAAACGAGCCGAGCCTCTGTACTGCCAGAGCTATGGGAGACCTGGCAGGCGGTGCGGCCGTCGTACTGCGATCGCCTCTCGACCATTCAGCAGGCGGTGACGGCCCTGCAAGCGCAAACGCTAACCCCGGCCCAGCGGCAGGCCGCCGAGCGAGAAGTCCATACCCTGGTGGGGTCGCTGGGGTGTTTTGGCCTGGCGAACGCCTCTACCCTGGCCCGCCAGATTCAGCACCGGTTTAAGGCAGATCTGCCGCTGGAGCCGCCCGAGATTGAGCAGCTCGGCCAGTGGGTAGCCGAGCTACGACTTCAGGTAGAAACAGCGATCGCTCAGCCCAGCGAGGCGATCGCCCCGCTACCCCCCACCGCTCCAGCCCCAGGGCCAATCCCCCGATTGCTGATTGTGGATCGCGATCGGCCCTGGGCCCAGGCGATCGCCAACGCCGCCGCCGCTGAGGGATGGCAAGCCCAGCTGGCCACGACCCTAGCAGAAGCCCAGCAAGGCTTACAGGATGGCGGGATTCAGGCCATGCTGCTCAACCTGGATGTGGCCGATGCCGATGGCCCGAGCTTAGCGTTTCTCACCACGGTTCGATCTCAGTATCCGACCCTGCCGGTAATGGCGCTAACGGCCCAGGCCAGTCTGGAGCGGCGGATTGAGGTGGCGCGCCGGGTGCCCGGTACTGCTTCCAAACGCCCATCGACCCGGCTCAGTGCTGGGCCACCGCCGCGCCGCTCCTCCGGCCGCCTCAGTCATCCCCAGCGCAGATTTTGATCGTGGATCAGGATCGGGCCTACTCAGAGAGACTCCACCGACTGTTGACGGCGGCGGGCTATGGCGTCACCCTGCTCAGTCAACCGGAGCAATTTTGCCAAACCCTGGCGCAGACTGCCCCCGACCTGCTGATTGTAGCGGCGGCGATCGGGCCGCGCTCGGCGAGTGCTCCGCTGGGGCAGGCCACCCTGTCGCCCCTCAGCGGCCTGGATCTGTGTCAGGTGATCCGCAGCGATCCAGACTGGTGTGGGCTACCGGTGGTAGTGGTGTCGGCCCAGAGCGATCGCGACGCTGTGCAGGCCTGTTTTGCCGCCGGGGCCGATGACGTGCTCGACCCCTCGTTTACCCCCCAGGAGCTCTTGACCCGGCTGCGCAATCGGTTAAACCGGCGGGGCGGCCCTACGGCCATACCGCCTCGATCTACCCCAGGGAGCAACGCGTGATCAACAGCTATCGACGGTTTTTACCCTACGGTGTGGCGGTCGGGGCCACAGCGATCGCCCTTATCCTCAGCCTGTGGTTAGAAGCTGGTATTGCTCACCCGCTTGGAGCGTTCTTTTACATTGCCATTGCCATGAGCACCTGTTACGGCGGGCTGCGCCCAGGGCTTGTGGCAATCGGTCTGTCAACGCTGGCGTTCAAGTATTACTTCATCCCTCCGGTTGGGCAACTCCAAATCTTAAATCTGCACGATGTGATCCGGCTGGCGCTCTTTGTGATGGTGGCGCTCATGCTCAGCCTATTGAGCGCCAACTTACAAGAGAGCAATCGCAAGAATGCCGATCTCAACCGCAAATTAATCGACGAAAGTGCCGATCGCCTCAAAATCGCCCTAACCGAAGCCAAAACCAGCCAACTCTTACTCCAGCAGCAAATTGAGCAGCAGCACCTGGTGATGGACATGAGCCAACGCATCCGGCGATCGCTCAATTTGCAGGATATATTGCTAACCGCAGTGGATGAAGTCCGGCAGGTTCTTCAGACCGATCGCGTGATTGTTTTTCGTTTTCTCCCCGACTGGAGCGGCGTTGTGGCGGTCGAATCCTGCGGGCCGCAGTGGACAGCCATTCTATCAACCGAAATTAATGATCCCTGTTTTGGCAAAAATTACGTCGAACCCTTCAAACAGGGCTTAGTTACGGCCAAGGCTGATATTTACACAGCGGGTCTGGATGAGTGCCATCTAAATCTCCTGGCCCAATTTCAGGTCAGAGCCAATTTGGTGGTGCCGATTATCAAAAATGGCGAACTGTGGGGATTATTGATTACCCATCACTGCTCGGCACCGCGTCAGTGGCAAACTGCCGAAATTGATCTGCTGCGACAAATCGCCGCTCAGCTGGGCATTGCGCTCCAGCAGTCTGACCTGCTGACCCAGGCAGAAATAGAACTGAAGGAGCGCAGGCAGGCCGAAGAAAATTTAAAGCGCGCCAAGGCAGAGTTAGAAGATCGGGTGGCCGAGCGCACTGCCGCCCTAGAGGCAGCCAACGACCGTCTGCACCAGAGTGAGGCCCGCTATCGAGCGATCGTTGAAGATCAAACCGAACTCATTGTCCGCTTTGCGCCAGACAGCACCATTCTCTTCGTCAACGATGCCTACTGTAGCTACTTCAACGTCAACCGAGACGATATTCTGGGCAAAAGCTACAACCCGGTTATTTACGAGGCCGATCGGGAAACCGTGGCGCAACAAGTGCAGTTAATCACCCCCGAAAACCCGCTGGTTGTAATTGAAAACCGGGTGATCAATGGTCGGGGAGATCTCCGCTGGACCCAATGGGTGAATCGACTCATGCCCGATGCCGGGGGAAATCTGGTTGAACTTCAGTCCGTGGGCCGCGATATCACTGCAATGAAAGAGGTCGAGCAGGCCCTCCGCGACAGTGAAGAAAGCCGCCGCCTGGCCCTAGATTTGACCCACATCGGTTGCTGGGATCAAAGCCTAGTCCACGGCACCATGATCTGGAACGACAATCATTTTTCTCTCCTTGGGCTAGAACCCTACAGCGTCGAACCCAGCTACGACCTCTGGCGTCGTCATGTGCATCCCGATGACATCGATTGGGTTGAACAACGGCTCAAAGATGCCCTGGCGACCCATACCGACTATGCGGCAGAGTACCGCATCGTGTACTCCGATCAGTCTATCCATTGGCTAATGGCGAGAGCCAAGGCGGTCTATGACCAGGCCGGGCAGCCGGTGCGATCGCTCGGGGTTTTATTAGATGTCACCGATCGCAAGCTGGTAGAAGTAGCGCTCCAGCAGCAGACCCAGCAGGAGCAGCTGCGCTGGAGCATTACCCAGGCCATTCGTCAGTCCTTAGATTTGTATGCCATTCTCAACAGCACGGTCGATCAGTTGCGGCAGACTCTCCAGGGCGATCGCGTGGCCGTTTACCGTTTTCGGCCCGACTGGAGCGGCGATTTTATTGCCGAGTCGGTCGGTGAGGGATGGGTCAACCTGGTGGAGCCGGAGACTGAGACAGTTTGGCGAGATACCTATCTGCAAGAAAACCAGGGGGGGTACCTGCAGCCCGATCAAACCTTTGTGGTTTCAGATATCTATGGGGCGGGGCTGGAACCCTGTCACCTCGATCTGCTGGAGCAGTTTCAGGCCAGAGCCTATGCGATCGCACCCATCTTTTCTGGCGAAACCCTGTGGGGGCTGCTGGCCATCTATCAAAATGCCGCCCCACGGCGCTGGCAAACCTGGGAAGTCGAGCTACTGCAGCAGATCGCCATTCAGCTGGCGATCGCCATTCAGCAATCTGAGCTCTACAGCCAGCTGCAAGTGGAACTGCAAGAGCGCCAGCAGGCCGAGGCGGTGCTGCGAGAATCTGAACGCCGCTGGCGATCGCTACTCGACAATGTCCAGCTGATCGTGGTGGGTTTAGATATCCACGGCAATATTGAATACGCCAATCCTTTTTTCTTAAAGCTGACGGGCTATCGCTGGGAGGAAATATCGGGACAGTGCTGGTTTGATCGGTTTATCAATGCCAGCCAAAAGTCGGCCACAAAACTCATATTGCAGGGAGTTTTAGAGCAGAAAATCCATCCCCACCAGCAAAACCCCATTTTGACTAAAGCGGGCGAAGAACGGATGATTGCCTGGAGCAATACCGCCCTCCAGGATATTGCGGGTAACGTGATTGGGATAGTGAGCATTGGGGAAGATATCACCGAGCGCTATAAAGTAGACCGAATGAAATCCGAGTTCATTTCGATGGTCAGCCACGAATTGCGCACCCCCTTGACCTCAATGCAGGCCGCCCTCAGCCTGCTCAACGATAAAATCATTGATCCCTTTTCGGAGGAAGGGGAAGCTACCATTCAAATTGCCACCGATGGCACCGATCGCCTCGTTCGCCTCGTCAACGACATTCTCGATTTAGAACGGCTCGAATCGGGTAAGGTGCGGCTCGAAAAACGCCTCTGCGACGTGAATGATTTGGTCAACACCGCCATTGCCCAAATGCAGGAAATGGCCAAGCAGGTCGACATTACCCTAGAGGCCCATTCCTGCCACTTTCAAGCCGAGGTCGATGGCGATCGCGTCATCCAAATTTTGACCAATCTGCTCAGCAACGCCATTAAATTTTCTCCCCACCACTCTCTGGTTAAGCTATCCGTTGAGCATCAGCCGGGCCTGGGCCAGACCGAGGCCGACGCTTTAAAGTTCGCGGTTTGCGATCAAGGACGCGGTATTCCGGCCGATAAGCTAGAGAGTATTTTTGATCGGTTTCATC
>DATIVG010000376.1:0-2547 GCA_035466075.1 Nodosilinea sp.
GTCAGGTCGTAGCCCAACGAGAGCACCAAAATTGCGGCGGTCGTTCCTAACGGCGGAATGTAGGGAATCATCGTCAGCCCGGCCAACGCCGCCATCGCCAAGCCGGGGGGAATCAGCCAGCGGCGGCCCCAGCGATCGACCGCCTTGCCAATCAGCGGGCTAAAAATCAGCCCCGGAATGCCATAGCCCAGAATGGTGAGGCCAATGCCCAGGGCATCCATGTCGTAGCGCTGGGTCATGTAGTAGCCCAGCCAGGTGTAAACGCCAGAATGGTAGACCCCGTTCCCCAGGACGTAGGCGTAGGTGCGAGCGCCGCGAAAATTGGCCAATACGGCCCGGTACCCGGCAAAGACGGCGGCTAGGGAAGGCAACTTGTCGATTTTAGGTTCGTCAAACAGCGCTCCGTAGCGCCGCAGTCGCCACAGCACCAGGGTCGCCGCCATGGCCGTGCCCCAAAATAAGGCCCGCCAGCCCACAAAGGGTTCTAAAATCGCCCCGCCCGCCGACCCGGCGGCCATGCCCCCTTCCATGGCCGCAAACACCAGACCCAGCTTGGCCCCCCGCTGGTTGTAGGGAAACAGATCGCCAATCAGCGCAAAGGTGAGGGGAATGACCCCGCTGGCCCCCAGGCCAGTAAGCAACCGCCAAAAGCTCATTTGGCCTGCCGTTTGGGCCGTGGTAGTGAGGGCGGTGCAGACAATAAAAATAATCAGCGAAATGCGAATCAGCGGCCAGCGACCAAAGCGATCGGAGAGAATGCCGTAGAACAGCGCCGCCAGGGCGTAGGACAGCATGTAGGCGGGCACGATAAACCCAATTTCCTGGGCAGAGACGTCAAAGATCTCGGCCAGGCGGGGAATGAGGGGGGCAATCATATAGCCCTGGAGGAAGACCAGCCCGGCGGCGATCGCCAGCAGCCCAAAGAGGCGATCGTGCTGCCGCAGCCGCAGCGATGGGTCGGCCTCTTCCCAGTGAGGAAAGTCCGGCGTGCCAGAATTGGGGGTAGTCATGAAGCTAGTAAGGGTGGAGAGCGATGGCGACGGCAGCTCAAAAGTCAGGGTTTCCTGACCTAGAGTGACGCATAAAGCCTACCAGGCTTTACGCCTTGTCACAAGGCAACATGCTCTACCCAAGCACCGCTGCGCCGCACCCCATTACGATGGGACTGGGGCTGAGGGCACAGGCGACTCTGGTGCATAGAACGCTAAATGGGTAGTGCCGTATTGCTTTTGGCGCACTAGCTCCAGCCCAGGGATGGCGATCGCAGCCCAGGCTTCGGGATTGTGCTCCACGGCGATTTCGCCCGTGGGCTGAAGCAAATTTAGGCTCACCACCCGCTCGAGGACAGGCCGGTACAGCTCACTGTCGTAGGGTGGGTCGAAGTAAATGCAGTCGAAGGGTTGACTGTGCAGCCGCGAGAGCTGCTTCACCACATCGCCCCGAAACAGGCTGATGGTTTGCTCCGGCTGGGCTACTTTTTGCCAGTTTTCGCGGGTAATGGCGTAGGCCTCCGGCGATTTTTCGATGCCCACCACCGCTGCCGCGCCGCGACACAGCGCCTCGGCCCCCATCGCGCCGCTGCCGGTACACAGGTCGAGCCAGCGGCAGTCCACCAGACGCCCCTGCCAAATGTTAAACAGGGCCTCGCGCACCCGCGCCGAGGTGGGGCGAGTGTCTTGACCAGGGAGGGTTTTGAGGGCGCGGTTGCCGTAGATGCGCAGCATGGGCTAGACCGCGGCCACAGGGCTTTGGGCCTGCACCAGGGCGACAAAGTTGGCCAGCATGGTGAGGCCAGCGGGGGCCGATTTTTCGGGGTGATACTGCATGGCCATGATGTTGTTATGGGCGATCGCAGCGGTCACCGTCTGGCTGCCGTGGGTGGTGGTCGCCGCATTCACCCCTGGGTCGGCGGGCTCGGCATAGTAGGAATGCACAAAGTACACCCAGTCGCCATCGGCCACCCCCCGCCAGAGCGGATGGTGGGGCTGAGTCAGGGTCAGCTGGTTCCACCCCATGTGGGGAATGGCCATCTCCGGCTCTTTGACAAACTTGCGAATGCGCCCGGCAATCAGCCCCAGACCCGGCTCCACCCCTTCGTCGCTGCCGTCAAACAGCAGCTGGAGACCCAGGCAAATGCCCAAAAACGGTTTGCCCGCCGCAATTTCCTGCAAAATGGGCTCCACCAGCCCCTTCTGGCGCAGGTGCCGCATGGCCGGGTCAAAGGCCCCATCCCCCGGCAGCACCAGGGCATCGGCGGCCCGCAAGTCAGCCACCACATCGGTAATCTGCGGCGTCGCCCCTGCCAGGGCCAGCCCCTTGCAGGCCGAATGCAGATTGCCCATGTCGTAATCAATCACGGCAATGTTTGCCATACCGTCTCCTGCCCACTGGCACCGGGGTTGCTACAGACTCTATCCTACCTGGCAGACCCAGCCGGAGTTTTAGGACTTTGCCCCCCACCCCCAAGATTGTGGCCGTTTCTCCCCCACCTCCCCCACCTCCCCCACCTCCCCCACCTTCCCTACCTCCAGTTCAAAACCCAAAACT
>DATIVG010000377.1:0-6196 GCA_035466075.1 Nodosilinea sp.
CCTCAACCCATCGTCGCCGGTGCTGGAGCGCGACCCCTACTGCACCCAGGGCTTTACCTATACCTTTGCTATGGAGCGCACCGCTGAGCCGCAGACCTACGAGGTGCCGGAGTTTTACAGCACCTACGAGCCCTACTACAGCTGGGAGCGGGAGCGCGACTCGCTGAAGACCGCCCAGGATCACTTTGATTTTGTGTTTACCTACCGCCGCCTGTGGAATGCCTCTCCCCGTGCCGAGGCGACGATCGCTGGGGTGCCCCGGCCTGGGGTGGGGGATATCTCGATGCAGAACTGGACCTGGGGCAACGACTACCGCCCCGGCACCGAGCTGGACAACCTGATTTTGACTGAAGAGCAGCTGGCGGCTAGCGGCCAGCTGGAGCCGGGGGGCTGGCTGGGGGGTCTGCGCACCGATACCCTGCGCAAGGGCGAGGAGAATGCGATTGGCTTTTTCTACTGGCTGACCACCGGCACCACCGACTCGCAGATCGTCGACTCGTGGAAAGAGCCGGAACCCTACAACCTCTACATGCAGGGGCTAGATTCGCCGATGAATACGGCTCACGGCCTGTCGAAGTACCCCTACATTCGTGAGGCGCGGCGGATTATTGGGCGGCCCTCACCGGGCTATGAGAGCGGTTTTATGATCAGCGAAATTGACTTTTCGTGGAACGACTTTACCTCGGAGTTTTACCAGCAGAATCTGGATGAAAGCACCTACACCTCCCTGCGGCGCTACCTGGCAGGGCTGGGCACGATCGATACCTTTGTGCCCGATGCCGACCCCAATACCTTCCCCATTCGTGAGCGATCGCGCCTTTACCCCGACACCGTAGGCATTGCCCAGTACGCCATCGACTTTCACCCCTGCATGCGCGACTACCCCGCCGAGGCCCCCGGCAACATCGAGCGGCCGGGGGTGCGCCAGGCCCACGGCCAGGCCTATCCGGCTCAAATTCCGCTGCGGGCGATGATCCCCCAGCGGATTGACAACATGCTGGTGGCCAGTAAGAGCATTGCCGCCAGCTACAGCGCCGCCGCCGCCTACCGGGTGCATTCCTTTGAGTGGTCGGTGGGGGCTGCTGCCGCCCACTCCATCGACTTCTCGCTGCGCAACGGGGTGCTGCCCTACGAGCTGGTGGATAACCTGCCCAGCTACGAACCGCTGCTCGACCAGCTGCGGGCGGAGCTGGAGGGCAGCGGCAACCCGGTGCAGTTCCCGAATACGTCGATCTTCAACGAAGACTGGGGCGACTGGCGGCCCTGGTAGGCGCTGAACCAGCATGGCTTGAACCCTCTCCAGGCCCCAGGATCCCAGGGATCCTGGGGCCTGCTGCTAATCGCTTTGGCCCGTTTGCTGAGGACCATTCAACCACCAGTCGCAAAACCGGGAAGCGCCCTGGCCCATGGCCATCGCCCCCTGAAGGCTGTAGAGAATGTCCTAGCCCTGGTGGCGACGGCCATACCATTAGAATTGGCATAACCTTTTGGCGAATGGACTATGGTGCAAACCATCGCGGCAAATACAGCCACCCTGCGCGATCTCAAAGAGGCGCTGGGGCTACAGCAATCTCTCGATCCGGCATTTTTTGGGGAGTGGCAGCAGAATAGGCCTGCTCTGGGCGAGGCCGAACAGCACCTGCTCGACCGCGTCAAAGCCAATTTTATGGCGCTGATGGAAGATCCACCGATGCTAGAAAATAGCGTCAAAATGGTGGTGCTATCTCCCCTGCTGGATTTGGCTGGTTTTTACCGCAAACCCTTTCGCATTGAAACGGAGACCAGCATCGATTTAGAACTAGAGGATGAGGGCACCGTCATTCGAGGCCGCATTGACGTGCTGGTCTTAAAGCAGCAGCTTTGGCTGTTGGTGATTGAGTCTAAGCGCAGTGATTTTGCCGTAGCGCGGGCCATTCCCCAGGCGCTGGCCTATATGCTGAGCAATCCCAATCTGGCCAAACCAACCTTTGGGTTAATCACCAACGGCAATGAGTTTTTGTTTCTCAAGGCGACTCGGCAGCCGGTGGCTCAGTACGCCAATTCTCGTCTGTTTTCTTTGTTGAACCCCGACAATGAACTCTACTCGGTGCTGCAAGTGATGAAGCAGTGGGGTGCACAGGTTTTAGATGCCGAAATTTAGCCCAAAGACGGCAACCCGCCTGAGAACAATCGTGAACACCGATCCTGCTGGACAGGCCAGTCTTCCTACAATGCAACCATACAGAGATTTTATGGAGTACCGGGAGAGCGGAGCCTATGCAACCCACTCAGAATTTATTTACTGAAAAAGCCTGGGATGCCATTGTGCGATCGCAGGACATTGCCAAGCAGTCGCAGCAGCAGCAGATCGAGAGCGACCACCTGATGCTGGCGCTGCTCGACCAGGATGGTTTGGCCAGCAGCATCTTTGCCAAACTGGGAATCAGCGCTCAGGTGCTGCGCGATCGCACCGAAGCCTTTATCAACGGCCAGCCCAAGGTCTCTGGGTCGGGCTCGTCGGTGTACCTGGGCAAATCCCTCGACACCCTGCTCGACCGGGCTGAGCGCTACAAAAAAGACTACGGTGACGAATACATTTCCATCGAGCACCTGATCCTGGCCTACCCCGGCGACAGCCGCTTTGGCAAGGCCCTGTTTCAAGATTTGGGCTTGAGCGAAGCCAAGCTCAAGCAGGCGATTCAAGATATTCGAGGCACCCAAAAAGTGACCGACCAAAACCCCGAAGGCAAATACCAATCGCTGGAAAAATACGGCCGCGACCTCACCGACGCCGCCCGCCGGGGCAAGCTCGACCCGGTGATTGGCCGCGACGACGAGATTCGCCGCACCATTCAGATTCTCTCGCGGCGCACCAAAAATAACCCGGTGCTGATCGGCGAACCGGGGGTGGGTAAAACTGCGATCGCAGAGGGCCTGGCCCAGCGCATCGTCAACGGCGACGTCCCCCAATCGCTCAAAGACCGCCAGCTGATCGCCCTCGACATGGGCGCGCTGATCGCCGGAGCCAAGTACCGCGGCGAGTTCGAAGAACGCCTCAAGTCAGTGCTCAAGGAAGTCACCGACTCCGAAGGGCAAATCATTCTCTTTATCGACGAAATCCACACCGTGGTCGGCGCTGGGGCCACCCAGGGGGCCATGGATGCGGGCAACCTGCTCAAGCCCATGCTGGCCCGCGGCGAGCTGCGCTGCATTGGTGCGACCACCCTGGACGAATACCGCAAATACATCGAGAAAGACGCCGCCCTGGAACGCCGCTTCCAGCAGGTCTATGTGGATCAGCCCAGCGTCGAAGACACCGTTTCCATTCTGCGCGGCCTCAAAGATCGCTACGAAACCCACCACGGCGTCAAAATCTCCGACAGCGCCCTGGTGGCCGCCGCCACCCTCTCCACCCGCTACATTTCCGACCGCTTCCTACCCGACAAAGCCATCGACCTGGTCGATGAAGCCGCCGCCAAACTCAAGATGGAGATCACCTCCAAACCCGAGGAGCTCGACGAAGTCGATCGCAAAATCCTCCAGCTCGAAATGGAACGGCTGTCGCTGAAAAAAGAAGTGGACGCCGCCTCCCTGGAGCGCCTGGAGCGCATCGAGCGCGAGCTCGCCGACCTCAAAGAGCAGCAGAGCGCCCTCAACGCCCAATGGCAGTCCGAAAAAGACACCATCGACAACATTCAGTCGATCAAAGAAGCGATCGACCAGATCAACATCGAAATCCAGCAGGCCGAGCGCGACTACGACCTCAACCGGGCCGCCGAGCTCAAGTACGGCAAACTCACCGAGCTCCAGCGCCAGCTCGAAACCGCCGAAACCCAGCTCACCGCCACCCAGACCACCGGCAAAACCCTGCTGCGCGAAGAGGTCACCGAAGAGGACATCGCCGAGATCATCTCCAAGTGGACGGGCATTCCGGTCAGCAAGCTGGTGCAGTCAGAAATGCAGAAGCTGCTGCTGCTCGAAGACGAACTCCACCAGCGGGTGATCGGCCAGGAAGAAGCCGTCACCGCCGTCGCCGATGCCATTCAGCGATCGCGGGCCGGGTTGGCTGACCCCAACCGCCCGATCGCCAGCTTCATCTTCCTCGGCCCCACCGGCGTGGGCAAAACCGAGCTGGCCAAGGCCCTGGCCGCCTACCTGTTTGACACCGAAGACGCCCTGGTGCGCATCGACATGTCGGAATACATGGAGAAGCACACCGTCTCCCGCCTGATCGGCGCCCCTCCCGGCTACGTGGGCTACGACGAAGGCGGCCAGCTCACCGAGGCGATCCGCCGCCGCCCCTTTGCGGTGATTCTCTTTGACGAGATCGAAAAGGCCCACCCCGACGTGTTTAACGTCATGCTGCAAATTCTCGACGATGGCCGCGTCACCGACGCCCAGGGCCGCACGGTGGACTTCAAAAACGCCATCATCATCATGACCAGCAACATCGGCTCCCAGTTTATTCTCGACGTGGCGGGCGACGACGCCCAGTACGACGAAATGAAATCGCGGGTGATGGATGCCCTGCGGGGCAGCTTCCGCCCCGAGTTTCTCAACCGGGTGGATGAAATGATCATCTTCCACGGGCTGCTCAAGTCGCAGCTGCGGGAAATTGTCAAACTGCAAGTCGCCCGTCTCCAAGAGCGGCTCGAAGACCGCAAGATGGCGGTCAAACTCAGCGAATCGGCCCTCGACTTTTTGGCCGAAGTCGGCTATGACCCGGTCTACGGAGCCCGCCCGCTGAAGCGCGCCATCCAGCGCGAGCTGGAAACCCAGATTGCCAAAGCCATTCTGCGGGGCGATTTTGGCACCGGCGACACCATCGTGGTCGATGTCGAAAACGAGCGCCTGGCCTTCAAACGGCTCAACGCCGACCTGGTGTCGGTCTAGGGTCGCCAGGGTGCTCTAGGCCTAACGGCGGATTTTTGGGAGGGCGGCTGTGGATCAGCCGCCCCCAGACGATATAAATCTTTGAAACAGGGCATTGCGTTTTCAACCTCTACGGTTGCCACTGCCGAGAGATTTTTGGCAATATAGCTGAATATATCTTCTCGGCGTTTTCACTAGGGGTGAATGGTACTAACCCTCCAGATTTTTCCGTAGGTTTCCGGAATCGATTTGGGCATAGTGTTGTTAGTACCAGATGCTGGTGGCATCGGCAGCGGGTTTTCTCGGGGAAAGGTCTCAGAAAGTTTCAGAGACATTTCAGAGAAAGCTCGGATGCTCTACTCCGTAGCTCGTTCATCAAACCGCTGGCCTATCAGGAGCATCTCAGGGGCGAACCGGGGCTCCCTCGGCAGTCGCACCAGTCTACTCAGTATCAATGGGGTTGGTTATGAAAATCGTTCACGACGTTCCAAAGCAAGGCTACATGAATGTGATGGAACTTTTGGTCACCGAAGAGGTGGATAAGCAGGTCAAAACCATGCAACCCCGCGTTTTGAAGTACCTGAAGCGGGTAGAGGTGGAAACCTACGCCCTCAACCGGCTGCCCTCGCTCTACGCCTCCAGCGAAAAGGGCTGGCAGCACCAGTACGAGAAGGCCAAGCGCGAGCTGCACAACCAGATCCGCAGCGCCGTGCGCCAGGCCTTTGCCGCCGTGCAGGTGGATCCAATTCGCTCCTCTGAGCCGATTCGTATGCAGAGCACCGAGGCAGCCACGGTGGCCCTCGACAACCTGCGGGAAATCCTCAAGCAGCCCGACCTCAGCTGGGATGGGGCGATTAACCGCCTGCGATCGCTGCTGGGCAAGCTGGGGGATCAGTCGCCCACCGCTGGTGCCGCGCCGCTGCCGGGCCAGGGCACCTCGCACCGCACCCGCTACCGGGGCAGCGCCGCCGATACCCCCAGCGCGGAGCGGGCCGACGGCAGCCACTCCCACTACTGGCGACCGGGCACCTACGGCTCTGAGGTGTCCTGGCAAAAGGGCCATGCCTCATCGTCGGGAAGCGAGTTTGACTGGAACGACTCCCGCTACGCGAAATAGCCCACAGCAAACCCCTGAATAGACTTAATCACCCGTGGGAGCAAACATGGTTTGCTCCCACGGGTGATTTGTTTCAGCACACCTAAAAGATACAAGGATGGGCAAAGCACCGCGTGCCCATCATTTTTCGTGCCCATCATTTTTAATAGCCCCTTCCCCTTTGGCACCCTGGGAAGCGGTTTAGATAAAGCCGGCCTGGGCCAGCTGGAGGGGCGAAATACCGAGGTT
>DATIVG010000378.1:0-6137 GCA_035466075.1 Nodosilinea sp.
CCCCCCTGGCTGAGCTGGGCCATTTTGGTGGCGCTGCCCACCGCCATCAAGCCCAGGGTGCCGCTGGCCACCCAAAACAAAAGGCCCGGCTGCCAGAGCACAGTCGAGCCGCTGCCCTCGGCGGCGATGGCCAGAAGTGCGATCGCAACCCCATAAAACGCCACAATCATCGCCGCTACAGAAAGCCCAAACAACAGCAGCAGCACAGTGGTGTTGCGGCGGGCCTGGTCTTGGCGCTCAAAAAAGTTCATAGCTAGCTAAACGAAACCCTGGGCACAGCCTTCACCTCGGGGGCGCTTTCCTCCAGCAGCTGGGCCGCGCCAAAGTTAAAGCTGCCCGCAATCAGGCTGCCGGGAAACATCTCCCGCTGGGTGTTGTAGAGGGTAACGGCATCGTTAAAGGCCTGGCGGGCAAAGGCAATCCGGTTTTCAGTCGAGCGCAATTCCTCAATCAGCTGCGCCATATTTTGGTTGGCCTTCAGGTCAGGGTAGGCCTCCGAGAGGGCAAACAATCGCCCCAGGGTGCTGTCCAGCGCCCCTTCCGCCGCCGCCAGCTGCTGCATCGCCCGCGGGTCGCCCGGGGCCTGGGCCGCCTGGCGGCTGGCCCCCATGGCGCTGTTGCGGGCATTGATCACCGCCGCCAGGGTCTCCTTCTCGTGGGCCATGTAGCCCTTCACGCTCTCCACCAGGTTGGGAATCAGGTCATAGCGCCGCCGCAGCTGCACATCGATCTGGGCGTAGGCATTTTGGTAGCGGTTGCGCCCCGTCACCAGGCGGTTGTAGAGATTGACAAAAAAGACCACCGCAATCAGCAGCACGGCCACCAGCAGTATCAGGCCCCCCATGGGCAAGTCCTCAAAAACGGCATCGTAAGGCTAGCTTGCCCACGGGCCAGGGGCCGGTCACAGGGGGGTTAAGAAATGTCTCCCGCCACCCCCAGCCCGCCCTGGCTGGTCGGTCGGGCGTAGGGCGAGGGGTAGGGCAGCGGCCGATACCACTGGGGCCGGGCGGGCTCGGCCTGGGGCTGAGCCACCTGCTGCTTCACCTGGTTGAGATCCTGATTGAGCTCGCGAATGCGGCGCGACAGCAGCCTGATCACGTTGACGGCAATGCCCGGCGTCTCATCGATGGCGTCGTAGAGCTGCTGCTGGGTCAGTACCAGACAGGCGCAGGGCTCCAGGGTGGTCACCGAGGCCGATCGCGGCTCCGCGTCAAACACCGACATTTCCCCAAAGCAGTCGTTCTCGGCCAGCTGAGCCACCTCCTGGCCGCCGATGTGCACACTCACCCGCCCCGACACCACGATATACATCGAGCGCCCCTCCTGCCCCTGGGTAATGATGGTGTAGTTGCCCTCGTAGAACACCTCATCCATTACCGAGGCCAGCCGCACCAAAAAATCGTCCCTCAACTCCCGAAAGATGGGCACATTGCGAATAAAAAGAAGTCGTTCAACGCTGTTTAGCATGCAGAAGGGTAAAAGGTAAGGCGGGGCCAGAGTCGCTACGGGATGGGCTTCTGGAGTCGTAGCCAAAGGCGCTACCAGAAGGGCTACCAGAGTCGCTAACGCTGCGGGCTCGGCTCCAAATTATAGGTGGTGATCAGCTGTTTGACCTGGGCTAGCACCAGGCGGTCGGTGTCCTGGGCCATCATCGGCAGCAGCTCCCGCAGGGCCCGCGGCGAGGCCACCGCCAGGTAGGCCAGCACCGCCTCCCGCACAAACCCGGTGGGGTGTTGCAGCACCGCCAGGGTGTGCTCGGCGGTGAGATTCCACCGCTGCACCCGGGCCAGGTGAAAGCAGCAGGCAATCGCCCAGTCCGACAAAAAGTTGCGCAGGTCAAGCAGCTGCCGCAGGCGATCGCGGGGGTGCTGGGGCTCGTAGGGAATCAGCGACGTAGAGGCCGCCAGCCGCTTGATCTGCTCGGCCTCGGGGCGGCGATCCAGCAAAATCAGAATCGATCGCTTATTGGCCACATCCAGCACGTTGTCGAGAATTTCGACCCCCCGCGCCCAGCTGGAGGCCGACCCACTCAGGCTCACCTGGGCCGCCTGAATGGCGTTGGCTGGCGACACAAACCGCAGCAGCATAAACAGCCGATCGATGGCGTCGGCCTGGAGCCCGTCGAGGGCCTGGCGCAGCAGGTCGGCCTCGGTACCCCCCACCCGCCCTGGCCCCAGGTCAACCTTTGCCGCCAGGATCTGCCCGGCAAAGGCCAGCTCGGTGTCGAGCAACTCTTCAATGCCGCTGCGGCCCAGCATGCGGTCTAGGGCACCGTCGATCAGCGCCGAGCGCCGCACGCCGGTCTCCTGGTAGAGGCTGAGCAAAATCCGCAGGATGTGGCGGCGGGTGCTGCCCCAGGCCGTCACCAGGTTTTGAATCAAAAATTCTAGGGCGGGCAGGGTGCCAATGTTGCCAATCACCTGCCAGGCCTGGTTGCGCAGGTTTTCGGGGCGGCTGCCGTCGAGGGCCAGGGCCTCCAGCATGGGCAGGGCCTCATTGCCCAGGCGGGTGAGCGCACCGATGGCCGCCTCGCGGGTTGACTTGTACTGAAGCGCCTTCAGCAGCGACGGGTAGTACTTCTTGTACTGGGTGGCGGCGATTGCCTCCAGCAGCGCCCGCCGCACCCGCAGCGAGGGATCTTGCAGCAGGTCGTCGATATAGATGCTGAGCGACTCCATGTAGTCGGCCTCGCCCAGGGCGCGGCAGCCCATCACCCGCTCGCGCTCTTCGTCGTGCACCAGCATTTTGCGCAGGGTGGCGGTGGCCTCGGCCCGCTCCTGGATATTGCCTCGCCGCAGCATCAGCGAGGCCGCTGTGCCCCGCACCACCGCGTCCACCTCCGGCGGCAGGTAGGGGCGCAGGTCGTTGATGTTGAAGGTCTCCTCCGCCAGCCACACGTAGCGCAGCGCCAGGGCCAAAATCTCTGGGGCCTGGTTGGGCACCCGCAGCAGCGCCTGTACCTGGCCGGTGTAGGCCGGGTTGGGGTGCTCTAGCATGGCCTCCAGGCTCTGGCGCTGGAGGCCGGGGGGCAGCTCGACCAGTCGAGGAGCCAGGATCTCGCCGACGTTTTTGGGATCGATGTGGCTGAGCAGCTCAATGCAGGAGCGCTTGTTGGCCTCCAGCCCCGGCTGCTCTAGCTGCTCGATGAAGGCTTTTTTGAGCACCCGCAGGTTGGCGTCGGAGAAGGTCAGCAGGCCCCGCTCGGCCCCGCGCACCAGCAGGTTGAGGTAGCGCGATCGCAGCAGCACCATAATGCCAAACCAGACTAGGGCCGCCACCACCGTCCCCATCAAAAACAGCCGGGCTTGGACCAGGGTATCGGTCAGCCCCAGCCGATTGCACAGGGTGATGGTGAGCAAAATTGCCAGGCCCGTACCGCCCATGGCCAGGGGCTCGGCAATGCCGCTCACCCACGACTGCACCGTACTGCGCACCTGGTCAGGGATGGGCTGAAACAAAATCGGCCGGGTGGTCGCCACCAGGGTGTAGCGCAGCCATTCATCAAAGAATTTCAGCACCACCAGCCCCAAAAACATGGCCGCCACCCCAAACCGGGCGGGGTAGCTGCCAATCAGCGTGGCCAGCCCAATCACCATAATCACCGAGGGCAGCACCAGCGCCACCTTAAACACCCCCTCCCGCTCGATCAACCGGCTGGAGGTAAACCACTGGGTCAACAGCTCAATCAACCCCAGCAGACCGCTAAAAAATCCTAAAAACGCCGCGATGGTCTCCACATCGAGGCTGGTCTCCAGCTGGTTAAAAAACTGAAACTCAATGGAAAACAGCAGCATTTGGGCCAGCACAAAAAACGAAAACAGCAGCACCACGTACTGCCGAATTGGCCCCTGCAACTGCTGGCGCGATCGATAGCTCTCCACCGCCTCCGCATCTTCGGCCTGGCGGCGGGGCGAGTCGGGGAAGGCATGCTCATAGTTGCGGCTCAGGTAGTACAGCACCACCACGCCAATCACCATCACCACAAAGGACAGCAGCAGCACGTTTTGCAGACCCACCAGGTTGAGCAGCAGGTACACCGAAAAGCCGCTGATCACATCGGCCACCAGGTTGCCGCTGCTGATGATTGGAAATGCCCGCTTAATTTCTCGAATGTTAAACAACTGGTTGGCCGTCACCGACAGGTTGAGGTCGTTGAGCCCGTAGATCGCCTCGATCCACAGCCGCATTGAAAACACCATCGGCGCCGCCAGCAGGGGCACCGTCAGCCCCCAGCGAAACCCCAAAATGGGCAGCGCCATCAGCAGGGCAATGATCACAATCACCCGGCGCAGGGGAAACAGCCGCTGTAGCCAGGAGTAAACCACGCTCAGCCCCAGGCCCACCCCAGCGCTAAAGATATAGATCCAGGGCAGGCTGGCCGCTCCGTACTCGCCCAAAAACAGCGCCGCCGAGCTCACCTCCAGCCACAAAATGCCCATGGAGGTGGCGGTGTAGAAGGCAAACATGAGCAGAGTCCGCTCTTCTTCGCCGGGGCGCAGATTGATCAGATCGAGAAACCGCCCGCGCAGGGACTGCCGCTCTTGAACGGGGCCAGATAGAGTCATGCCAGATGCAGTGCCGTAAGTGCCTCAAGGATACCCAATCTGCGGAATCTGGGCGCGGCAGGGAGAAGCGGGCAAAGGGTGGGGCGATTCTATGCACCCCTGGCGGCCCAAGACTTTTGGAGCGGCCTGGAAGCGCCCTTGCCAATCACCGCCCCAGGGGTGAGCCCCAGGGAAATGGCTCAGGCCCGGCGGCGGCGACAGCGCTCGCTGCAATATTTCACCTCGTCCCAGCAGTCGGCCCACTTTTTGCGCCAGGTAAAGGGTCGCTGGCAGACCGGGCACAGCTTGGTGGGCAGGTCGGCCTTAGCCCGCTGCTTGGCCACCGCTAGGCCTCCTCCCGCCAGGCGGGGTGGGAGAGCAGCGAGGCCATCATCCGCACGCCGCGCAGCTGGTTTGACAGGGGTAGGTGGCCGTCGGGGGCGCTCAAATCCCAGATAAAGCCGCCGGGGTAGCGGGTCCAGATGTTGTCGTCTTTCCAGGCGATGCGGGGCCAGAGCCGGTCCCAACTTTGGCCCAGGCTGAGCCACAGGCGGCGCTGCACCGAGAAGCCAAACTTGCCCTCGGAGTAGATCAGCCACAGCTGGTCCAGGGTTTGCAGGTCCACCACGGGAAACTGCTCCACCTCAGTGAAGTAGACCCACTTGCGCTTGACGGCGGTGGGCCCGGCCAGTTCGCACAGTTTGGCCAGGGTGACCCGATCGGCCTCTTCAAAGTCTTGCTGAATCAGCAGAGTTTGCAGGGGGGTGTAGTCAATGTCCTGGGCTGAGGGGGTGGCCAGCCGCCCCTGGGGCCAGTGCTGGGCCAGCAGACGGCGCAACTCATCCTGCTCGGTGGCGTAGAGCAGCTGAAAAATCTTGCCGTCTAAAATTGTGGCCGGCTGGTCTTGGCGCTCCAGCAGGGTGGTGGTCAGCACCTCCACACCACTTGGCCCCAGGGCCAGCAGCTCGTGCACCGCCGACAGCTGCTTTTTGAGGGAGTCGCCCTGCAACTGGGCCCGCAGATTGACCAGTGTGTCGCTATCCGAAACCATAGATACCGCTAACATGCGCCATGAGAGTGCCTGTCCCTCATGATAGGGCGTGTTGGGTGACCAGGTGAAGTGGGGAGTGGGGGAGTGAGAGGTTAGGGGTGATGGGGAAGTAGGGAAGATGAGGAAGGTGGGGAAGACGAGATTTAAGTTTTAGGCACAAATCCCGCCCATCACTCAAAACGCTCCTCCCCATCACCCCCATCACCCCCATCACCCCATCACCCCATCACCCCCGCTCCAGTTCCTCCGGCATCCGGTAGCCATGCTCAAAGGCAAAGCGCACAATCTGCGATCGGTTTTCCAGGTGCAGCTTGGTCAGCATATTGCTGAGGTGGGTTTGCACCGTGCGGGGGCTTAGAAACAGGTGTTCGCCGATCTGTTTATTGGTGAAGCCCTGAACTACTTCCCAAAACACTCGCTCTTCGGCGGGGGTGAGTGGCAGGGGCGCGGGCTGGGTGGTGGATTGGCCCAGCAGCCGTTCGAGGGCGTTGTGAAGTCGCTGCGATCGCGCGATCGCCCCTTTCACCTTGGCAATTAACTCC